>DATCTT010000159.1:0-5860 GCA_036567845.1 Candidatus Ozemibacteraceae bacterium
AGGATCGCCCCGGGAACATGCCCGGGGCGATCCAGAGAGCCGGATTATTTTATATCGATCAGTTTACACCGTGCATCATCTGCGACAGCTTGCGGTAGAGGAAGAACAGGATCACAGCCGAAGCGCCGGAGGAGACGGCGAAGATCATGAAGAACTCGAACAGGTTTGTGATGGGGAACCCGAGCAGCGACGGGTAGACGGAGGGAACGCCGATCTCAGCGAGGGTCTTGAGTTGCTCGGCGGTCGCGACGGCCTTTCCGGCAAGGATGTCGGGGAGGTTTGTAATGCCCTTCTCGGCGGCCATTTTGAACTCGCCGATGCCGGGGGGATACAGGGCGCTCAGCATGCCGGCGAACTTGTTCGCAGCGGCGCTGGAAAGGAACCAGGTGCCCATCAGCAGCGAGGCAAATTTGACCGGCGCCAGCTTCGAGACCATTGAGAGGCCGATCGGCGAGAGACACAGTTCGCCGAACGTCTGGATCAGATACAGGCTCACAAGCCAGTACATGCTGATCTTCGTGTTCGCATCCACCCCCTTCACGCCGAACGCGATCAGGAAGTAGGAGATCGAGAGCAACAGCAGGCCGATCGCCATCTTGAGCGGCGAGGACGGCTCCAGATTGCGGCGGCCGAGGGCCAGCCACAGCATCGTGAACAGGTTGGCGAACAGGATGATCGCGACGGGGTTGAGCGACTGGAAGTAGCTCGCCGGCATCGTCCAGCCCATGATCGTCCGGTCCGTCTGCTCTTCGGCGAAGTAGGTCAGCGACGCGCCGGCCTGCTCGAACGCGGACCAGAAGAAGATGACGAAGAAGACGAGGATGAAGATGACCCAGATGCGCTGCTTTTCGACCGGGGTCAGCGTTGTGTCGGAGAGGATCATGCCTGGGACGACGATCATGGCGGCATAGATCAGGGCGCCGACCACGCCGGTGTTGAGCACGAAGTTGAGGACGATGAACAAGGCGACGAGAACCACGCCCCAGAACACCATCTGGCCGGTGGTGAAGCCGGCGCCGTCGGCAGCCTTCTCTTCGGCCGTCTTCTTCGGCTTGGGCATGCCGATCGCCTCACCCTCCGGGGTGACCAGGTATTTGTTCTGGAAGAACAGCATGACGAGAACGCCGACGATCATGCCGATGCCGGCGGCGAGGAAGCCATACTTGAAGTCGGCCGGGTTGCCGGTGTCACCAAGGCCGCCGCAGATGAGCGGCGAGAAGAAGGCACCGAGGTTGATCCCCATGTAGAAGATCGTGAAGGCCGAGTCGACCCGCTTATCGCCGGCCGGATACAGCTGGCCGACCATCGTCGAGATGTTCGGTTTGAAGAAGCCGTTGCCGAGAATCAGGATGCCAAGCCCCGCGTAGAACAGCCATTTCGCCGAGTCCGGCGTCTGGAACAGAACGGCGCTGCCGAACAGCAGGAACTGGCCGGCCGCCATCATCAGGCCGCCCATCAGGATCGAGCGCCGGTTTCCGAGATACCGGTCGGACAGATAGCCGCCAAGAAGGGGAGTTAGATAGACGAGGCCGGTGTAACTGCCGTAGATATTTGAGGCAAGGGCCTTATCAAGCATCAGCGCCTTGATCATGAAGAGCGTGAAAATGGCTCGCATGCCGTAATAACTGAACCGTTCCCACATTTCCACCGTGAACAGAAGGAATAACCCGGTAGGATGTCCGAACATCGTCCGTTGTCTCCCCTTGATATGGAGTATCGCTGGTATCGTATCTTGTTGCAGCGACCTGTTTGAGCACGGAGTATATCACACCCGCGCCGCCCTGTCATAACCCGATGTACCGCATTGAGAATCCTCCGCGCCTCTCTGGTCATCTGATCCCCATGGTGCTCTGCATGACCTCTGATAGCACCGATGACATAAATTCCCGACGGAAGTATTCGCAGAGCATCTGCGTCAGCTGCGAAATCTGCGGGTCAGGATCTTCGAACCGGTACAGAGGGATCTTTTCCGGTTGTAAGTGGCGGGTGAGCGCTTGCTCCGCACGGCAGGACGGGGTATAACCTTTGCAGAATGAATCGACAGACATCGGAAGGGACCCCGACCTCTGCAAGCCCGCGCGTCGGGATCGTCATGCTGACCTGGAACCAGAAGCAGATGACGTTTGAGGGGCTCACGGCGCTGCGCAAGCTCGAAGGGCCGAAGCCACGCGTCGTCCTTGTTGATAATGGAAGCCTCGACGGCACATGCGAAGCTGTCCGGGAGGCATTTCCCGAGGTCGAGGTTCTTGGCCTGCCTGTGAACGAGGGCTTCTGCGCGGCGAACAACCGGGGTGCCGAGCTCCTTCTCAGGGATCCCGGGATCGGGTATGTGCTGTTCGTAAACAATGACATCGATCTCGAGCCCGACTGCGTGAACCGGCTGACCGCCTTCATGGACGCAACACCGGCAGCCGGGGCCTGTGGCCCGCTGATCTTTTACGACAACCCGCGAGATACGGTCTGGGCAGCAGGCGGTCGCATCTACCCCGATCTGATGTGGTTTCCCCCGATCCTGCGGGATCGGCCCTGGCGGTGCGGAAACACGCCGCGCCGCGTCGGGTACATTCACGGCTGCGCGTTGATGGTGCGTCGATCGGTGATCCAGTCGACCGGCATGTTCGATGAGCGGTTTTTCATCTACCATGACGAGGTCGACTGGTGCCATCGTATGCAGCTCGCAGGCCACGAGGTGTGGCTTGTTCCATCAGCCCGTCTATATCACAAGGTCTCCCAGGTCGTCGGTCAGCACAGCCCGATGATGATCTATTATACATCCCGCAATAAATTGCTCTTCTGGTGGAAGCACGGCCGCCTGTCGGATCTTCCAAAGTTCTACGCATTCCATCTCTGGAAACTGATTCGCATCTTTGCACGTGCCGGATCGCCCTGGGCCTGGATCTCGCTGTTCAAGGCCCTGTTCGACGCCCTCTCCGGCAGTTTCGGCCGCGGCCACATCGAGGCGGCAAGGAACAATATGAAGTGATATACTACGAACCGCAGAGGCACAGAGGCTCGGAGACTTACGGAAGAACGCCCAGCGTGTTTTTCCAAAGCCGGCTTCCCAGCCTCAGGAGGATGTCACAACGGAGGAGAATGGGATGAACTGGTTCTCTGCCGTTCGTAATATAGCCAACAGATTTGATCTCGACCGTTTCAAGAGATGGATGTGGCTGAGGACGCTGTATCTCAAGTTTCGGCTGCCGGTTCGGTTTCCCCTGATTCTCAACATCGAGCCGACCAACCGGTGCAACCTCGCCTGTTCCATGTGCCCCCGCTCGATCAGCAACCGCCCCGTGACGGATATCGACGAGAAGCTGTTCGCCTTGCTTGTCGAAGAGCTGCGGCGGGAGGGGCCGATCCTGAAGGTGTTTCTCCAGAAGGACGGCGAGCCGCTCCTGCATCCGAAGATCGCGAAGATGGTAGAGATGCTGAGCGATGCACACGCCGCGAAGTCGATCGGAATCATCACGAACGGCACGCTCCTCACGGACGACATGTTCGCCGATCTGGCGGCGGCCGGCCTCGATGACCTGATCATCAGCATCGATGCCATCGATCCGGCCGGCTACGAGAAGCTCAAGGGCGCAAATGCCTACGAACGCGTCGTTGCGAACGTCGAGCGGGCAATCGCTCTGAAGCGCGAGCACAACCTAACCCTTCCCCTCATCAAGGCACGCATGGTCGCACGTCGTGGCCATGAGGCCGAGGTCGAGGCGTTCCGACAGCGATGGACGGGAAAAGCCGACCTGGTCGATATCACGCCGTATCACACCTGGCTCGGCGCCGTCGGTGACGAACGGTGCTACGGGCGCGACGGCCGTTATCCCTGTTCCCTTCTGTGGTATACCGGCATCGTGAACTCTGATGGCCGAGTTTCACCCTGCTGCATCGACTACGACTGCAGCGGCACGATCGGCAGCGTGGGCGAGGGAGGCTTCAAGGCGATCTGGAATGGAAAAGCCCTCCGCGAGCTCCGTCTCAAGCACCTGCGCGGAGCCTACGGCGAGACGGCGATCTGCGGAAACTGCGAATATTGGCTCATCAAGGAAAACATCGGCGCCTGGCTGCGTCGTATCAATAGGATATCGAATACTTTTAATGACGGAGGCGGCCTATGACCGATTCGACCACGAAGACCACGGGATCGATTCCCTGCCTGCGCCGGCCGCTCCGGGTCGCGCTCGTCAATCCGCCGTTCCTGCCAGATTTCTCCCGCGGCCAGCGATCACCCGCCGTCACCCGCAGCGGCACGCTGTATTACCCGATGTGGCTCGCCTACGCCACCGCCCACGCGATGCGGCTGGGTCACGAGGTCTCCCTGATCGATGCCGTATCCCTTGATCTGTCGGCCGACGAGACTCTCGATCGACTCCGCGCTTTCGCGCCACACCTGGTTCTCGTCGAAGCCACGACCCCGAGCATCGAGAACGACCTCTCGTTCGCGGCCCGGGCAAAAGAGGCCTGCAAACCGACCAGTGTCTTCGTCTGCGGCACGCACGTCTCGGCCCTTCCCGACGAGTGCCTGAGGCTTCAGCCGTCGCTCGATGGCGCCCTGGTCGGAGAATACGAGATCCCACTCGAACAGGTTCTCACAGCGCTTTCCGAGTGTCAGGCACTCACGGCCGGAGAAGGGGTCCACCTCCCCGGGGAGCCGGCCGCGCCGCGCACCCGGTATTTCACCGATCTCGACGCCCGGCCCTTCGTCAGCGAAGTGTACCACCGGTTCCTGCCGATCAACCGGTATTTCAATCCCAACGCCCATCACCCGATGGTCTCGATCCTGTCGGGACGCGGTTGCCCGTATCGGTGCACGTTCTGCGTCTTTCCCCAGACCCTCACGGGCCATGAATACCGGAAACGCTCGGTCGACTCGCTCGTCGCTGAGTTCCGCTGGATCGCCGACCACATGCCACAGGTGCGCGGCGTGTTCATTGAGGACGACACGTTCACGGCCGACCGGAACCGCGTTGCCGAATTCTGCACCGTGCTTCGCGGGCTTCACCTGCCCCTGAGTTGGACGGTGAACGCCCGCGCCGATGTCGATCTCGACACACTCCGGGCGATGAAGAGCGCGGGGCTGCGCGGCGTCTGCGTCGGATTCGAGTCCGGCAGCCAGGAGCTTCTGAACCGCATCCGCAAAGGAACCCAACTCGATCGGGCCGAGCGGTTCGCCATCGATGCGAAGACAGCCGGCATCAAGGTGCACGGCTGCTTCATGGTCGGGCTGCCCGGGGAGACCCGCGTGACGCTCCAGCAGACCCTCCAGTTCGCCCTGCGTCTGCCGCTCGATTCGGCCCAGTTCTACCCGCTGATGGTGTACCCCGGCACGGAAGCCTATGACTGGGCGAACGCAAACGAAATGCTGACCGTCAAACGATGGCGTGACTGGCTTTCCCCTGAAGGTCTGCACCAGTGCGTCGTGCGTTCGACAGAGCTCACGAGCGGCCAGCTCGTCCGGTTCTGCAACCACGCCCGTCGCCGCTTTTATCTGCGGCGTTCGTATCTGCGCGATCTCGCGGTTCGGATCCTGTTCGACGCCGAGGAGCGCCACCGCGTCATCCGCTCGGCACGCACCTTCCTCCAGCATCTCTTTTTTGATATATAATATCTTCTATCATGAATGAATCTCCTCGTATCTCCGTGGTCGTTCCAGCCTTCAACCGGCCGGCCATCCTCGGGGAATGCCTCGATGCGCTCTCCGCGCAACGTACCGAACGATCCTGGGAAGTGATCGTTGTCGACGACGGCTCCATCGAGGATCTGCGGCCCGTAGAACAGGCGTTTCGGGAACGACTTCCCCTGACCTGGATCCGCCTCGACAAGAATGGCGGCCCGGCCCGGGCCCGGAATGCCGGCATCC
>DATCTT010000160.1:0-18566 GCA_036567845.1 Candidatus Ozemibacteraceae bacterium
GTGGGTGGGCGCTGTTTGGCATCATCGGTCTCGGCTGGTATCTCTGGATCGGCCAGACCGTTCCCGGACTGCTCGAATATTTCCTCTACGACGAAACCTTCGCCCGTGTTGCGACCGAGGCGCATGGCCGCCCAGGCCCCGTCTGGTATTTCATTGGCGTTCTCCTTGCCGGCCTGTTCCCCTGGACGGCCTTTTTTGCCGGCAGTCTCCCGGAAGTCTGGCGTGAAGCCCGCGACACGAGCAAAATCTGGGGCATGCCACTGTTCCTGTGGCTGGCCGTGCCGTTCCTCGTGCTGTCCCTCGCAAAGTCGAAGCTCGCCCCCTATGCCCTTCCCCTCCTTGTTCCGGCGTCACTCATGACGGGCATCTATCTGTCGCGGCTGTTCGCCGCCGACGACGATGAGCCGTTCGCCTACAAGCTGGAGTCAGCCCTGACGATCATGGGCCTCGCGATTCTGGGAGTTGCCGTCATGACGATCTCGATCCTCGGCTTCCTGCCGGATCCCAAGATCGCTCGCATTGCCTATTTCATCGCATTCTACTTCATGTTCCTTGCCGTGTTTGGCTACTCGTTCATGAATCTCGGCATCGTGAAGGGCATCATGCTCGTGTTGGGCGTGACAGTCCCCGGCATCATGCTGCTGCTCCTCCCCGCCATCAATGGGGACGAAGAAATCTGGAAGGGAAGCCGGCTGCCAGGATATCGGGCCCTGCTGCAGGAGGTCGCTACACTCCCCCCGACCTCCCGGATCCTGTTCGTGGACGATGTTCTCGAAGGTTCCAGATTCTATACTGGTAAAAATATCCCGACCTGGAACGTGAAGCGCGAGAAAAGGTTCGATCCGCGTGCCCAGACGATGGTTCTCGATGGTGACGAGATCCTCCGGATGATGGCCGCCCCGGATCTCTACCTGTTGATGCGCGAGAAAACCCGTGACCGAGCCAGATATATCACGAAATACAGTATCGAAGAGGTCCGCCGGCTCGGGAAATGGGGATTGTATGTCTGTGGACGTCCCCTGAACGACAGCGAAGCCGCGATGATTGCCGTGCAGAATCCTGTGGGTGACAGCACGGCGTCCGGTGCCGAAACGATGGATGTCGCCGGGTCAGGCCTGGAAGCCCTGGCCCCGGCCAGCCACATCGCTTCCGGGGGGAAGACCATTCCCGGGGCAGCACATATCGATGCCATCCTGACGCCCGGCAAGCAGGTCGATCCAATCGCGGCCGAATGGGCGGCGGCGATGGCGAAGCGCTCCACCGCCCAGGCCTCGATTACCCTGCCGATTCCCTCCCCTGCGCCGAAAAAGGCTGGCAGTGCCCAGAAACCTGCGGCTGTTGCCTCCGCCCCGGTTCGAACCCCGGCAACGAAGATCGCCTCCCCGGCTGCTCCGGCTCCGAAGCCCAACACCCCGTCTTCCGCAATGACGCCTGCCGTCAACCGGATCTCTTCTGCCGTTCCGCCGATTTCGGCAGCCGTAAAAGCCCCTCCGATTTCAACGTCACCAACCCCGGCAACGATTTCGGAACCCGTGAAATCCGCTCCGGCCGCATCTGCTTCCCAGGTCGTGGCATCCCCAGCGGCAGATCTGAAACCCGAGACCAAGCCGGCATCAAAATCCCCGGCAAAGCCATCGGAAAAGGTTCCGCAAAAGCCTGCCACAAAGGGACCAGCCAAGCCTCCTCTCAAGCCTGCCCCGAAGCCGGCGGCCAATCCCGCACAGAAAGCCGAGGCAAAGCCGGCCCCGGTGCAAGCTCCGGCGCCTCCGCCCGAGTCCGTCTACACGACCCCGGTTCCCCAGAATTATGAAAACGGCACGATGAAGAATTCCGTCCGTTCGAACCAGCCCCCGAAACGTTGACCGCCTGCGTTGCCGCCTTTTACGCGGGGGTGACCGCGAATCTTGCCCAGGTCGCCATCCTGCGCATGATTCTGGGCGAGTATTACGGCACCGAGCTTCACCTCGGTTCGTTTCTGGGGCTCTGGCTTGCGGGGATTGCGATCGGTGGCGCGGTTGCAGGCGTTGTCCGGCCTTCCCCCCTCACGGTTCTGACATCTCTCGCGGTCTCTCCGGCTGTCGGAGTTCTGCTCTTCCTTGCCGGAAACCTCCTTCTCCTGCCCGCGATCACCGGCTCGTTCCTCCCCATTCTGCCCGTGCTCGCTGTCACGGCCTGCGTTGTCCTTCCCGTCGCCCTTCCTGTCGGAGCCCTTCTTCCCGCTCTTGCCCAATCAGGCCGCACCCCGTTCGGATGCCTGTTTGCCGCAGAATCCACCGGCGGAGCCGTGGGGGGGCTGGTTTTCTCGGGGCTTGCCGGCGGAGCCGCCGACACCGCTCAACTGCTGATTGCCTGTATCGTCCTTTCCCTCACCGGAGCGTGTCTGGCAGCCACTGGCCGGAAACGCCGTGCCATGCTCCTTGCCCTTGCCGCGATCCCGATCGCGGCCTTCGGGGCCGGCCACATCGACCGCGCGATCGACGACCTCCTCTGGAACCACACCCACGTCGGATACCGTCTCGTCGACAGCTTCGACACCCCCTACCAGTCGGTGAGCGTCGCGGCCTACGGCGGGGAATACGCCCTGTATCTCGACCGGAACCTCACCTCCTCCTGGCCGGATCGGCCGGGTGCCGAGCTGCGCGTCCATTCCTTCCTTTCCGCGCTTCCGGATGAAGCCGTGATGAACGGCCGGATGGCGATTCTCGGCATTCCCTCCCCCGATATCCTGCATGAGGCGCTGAAATACCCAGGCCTCGGGATCGACATCATCGATCTCGACGCGACGCTCATGAATTATATGAAAAAATATATAGCGTCAAATTCACGAGTCGCAATGGTCATCGACGATCCGCGACGGTTCCTGCGGGCTCACCCCTCCGCGTATGATGCGATCCTCGTCCTCCCTGCCGATCCGACCACCCTCGCCGGAAACCGGCTCTTCACTGCCGAAGCCGTTGCCGAGGGGCTTGCCGCCCTGACACCGCACGGAGCGATCGATTACTCCGTCGCCGGCGCGGAAAATTATCTGAGCGGGCCGCTCGCCGCGACGGTGCGTACGTTATATCGGAACATCGCCTCCGCAGCGGCCGACATCCATCCGATTCCCGGCGATCCGATCCATTTCCGGGCGGCCCGGCAGAAAGGCCTTCTCGCCGATACCCCGGATCGCCTCGCAGAGCGGTTCCGGTCGAGGAACATCCCGACAACATCGTTCCGGGCAGAGCTGTTTGCCGACCTGCTGCTCCCCTTCCGGGTCGCTGAACTGAGGTCCTGGCTTGCATCGGATGAGGGTCTGGAGACGAACACGGATCTCCATCCCGCAGCCCTCGTCCGACAGCTCGAACTGTGGGACGTCTACAGTGATTCGGGAATTTCCGGATGGCTGAAAACCGCCGCCCGGATCCGCCCGCGGCACCTGCCGGCAGCCGTCTTCGTGCTGTTCCTGGGCATCGCCCTGGTTCACCGGATCGTTGCTTGCCGCACCGGCCAGATCGCGACAGCGGCGGTCGCTGTTGGTGCAACCGGCTTTTTCGGCCTGGCCGCAGAAATGATGCTTCTGCTCCAGTATCAGGGGCGGAACGGCGCGATGTTCGGGATGGCAGCCGTGTTTTTCGGTCTGTACATGCTTGGCCTGGGAATCGGCGGGATACTCGCCGAACGGCTGCCCCGCACCTGGATGAGCATCACGGCGATCAAAGCGGCCCAGCTTCTCATCGCCCTGGTGAATCTCGCGCTCGTGCGACGTCCTGAGTATCATACGGCAGTCGTTCTGGGGGGCTCCACCCTTGTCATATCCTGCATCGCCGGACTCGAGTTCCCCCTTGCCGTGGCTCTTTCCGGGGGCACGCCCCGGGCCGTCGCATGGCTGGTCGCCGCCGACAACCTCCCGGCTATGATGGCCGCCTGCATGACCGGGATCCTGCTGCTTCCGGGAATCGGTTATGAAGGAACCTGGATGCTTCTGGCTGCTCTTACAGGGCTTGCTGCGTTGTTCCCCGCCTTAAGTCAGGTGAAATGCCCACGAATCCCCGAACCTCGAATTTCGTAGCACGCCCGTTGGATCCCGAGTATGGTAAAATACAAGGAAATTTGCGAAGAGGACGAACGAGCATGGTGAGATGGATCGCACCGCAGGGCACCCCGCAGGGGTTCACCTATACCCCGACGTGGGAGGTGGCCGTCGGCTGGCTGCTCATCATCGTGGCCCTGGCGACGCCGGTGCTGTATTTCAAACTGAACGACGCGGCATTGCGGGGAACCGTCGAAACCCTCTTCTGCATTGCGTTCACCCTGTTCTTTCTGCTCCTGGGCCGCTCCCTGGCGTTCCAGTCATTTCGTGCTCTCCTCACCGGCCAGTCCACCCTGGTTGTCGCCCAGGATCTCCGAAGCCCGGCGACCGTGTTCACGCGCGGCGTGAACGAGTGGCGGGAAACGCGTATCGGGAAGACGACCGATGATGCCGGCCGTGAGTTTGCCGCTGTCCTGTTCATCGGATCGGATGGCCCCCACGAGCTGTACCGCACGATCGACCCCGGGGAGGCGCGTCTCATCTGCGAATCCCTCGAAGAGTTGAGAAAGAGCCCGCTCGCCGTCCCGAAATGAATCAAGCCACTGCATCGAACGACAGGAGGAAGTGACCCATGGCAACCGATCTGCTCGGAAACAAGGGCATCCGTTTGTACAACCTGTTCCCCCGCCTCGCCGGCAGCATGGTCCGTTGGAAGGAGCATCTCCATCGCATTTCCTTCATGGGATTCAACGCGGTGTATGTGAACCCGTTCCATTACCCGGGGTTCAGCGGCAGCCTCTACTCGCCCAAGGAGTATTACAAGTTCAACCCGGCCTTCATCGACAACGATTCCCGGCTGAGCCCTGCGGAGCAGCTTCGCGAGTTCATCACCGCCTGCCATGACCAGGGGATGCTGTTCATCATGGATCTGGTGATCAACCACACGGCGATCGACTGCACCCTGATCGCCGAACACCCGAGCTGGTTCAAGCGGGCGGCCGACGGGCATATCGTGCATCCCGGCGCCTGGGACAACGGCAAGTGGATCGAGTGGGGGGACCTGGCCGAAGTCGACAACGAGAAATCCCCCGACCGCGAAAATCTATGGCAGTTCTGGTGGAAGATGATGGCGCACTACATGGATATGGGCGTCGACGGCTTCCGGTGCGACATGGCTTACCAGGTGCCCGACGAGCTCTGGCGGTTTCTCATTCACAGGGCGCGACAGAAGAAGGCAGGCTGCATGTTCCTCGCTGAGTCGCTTGGCTGCAGCTTCCAGCAGGTCGAGAATCTCGCGCGGCTGGGCTTCGATTACCTGTTCAACTCGATCAAATACTGGGACTTCAACCAGCCCTGGGGCATGGAGCAGTACAACCGCACCAGTCCGGTCGTGGCGAGCATCGCGTTTCCCGAGTCACACGACACGAACCGGCTGATGGAGGAGCTCAACGGCGATGTGGCGGCCGTGAAGCGCCAGCTGCTGTTTTCCGCCTTGTTCAGTCGCGGGTTCATGATGCCGATCGGGTATGAGTTCGGCTTCCGGCGCCATTGTGATGTCGTTCGCACCGAGCCCGGCTGGTGGGAGGACACGAACATCGATCTGACCGAGTTCGTCCAGAAAATCTGCAGGTTGAAGGACAACAACGAAGTGCTGAACCGTGAAGCTGGCCTGCAGATTGTCGATCAGGAGAACTGGTACAACATCTTCTGCTTCAAGCGGTCCGCCCCTGGGGCGAAGACCGTCTTTGCCGCGGTGAACAAAGACCGGTTCAACCACCAGCGGCTGTATATTCACGATCTCGCCGCCGTGCTGGGGCCAGGGATCCCGCGGGATGTCTCCCCCGAATACGCGATGAGCTCGGTGCCGCGGTGTTTCGAGTACAGTCTGCGACCGTCGGAAATCAAGGTGCTCACGATCGCCTGACGCCCTTCACGGGGCGTGCCAGAAACAAAAAAGCAGGGGCGGGTGTGAAACCCGTCCCTGCTTCGTTCGATGAGGTTAGTTGGGCATCGGCTCGTTGTTGGGATCGTAGGGATTGTCAGGATAGCTGCTGTCGCTGGAGCCGCTGTCGTGGTCGTGGCCGCAGTCGCAGCCGCCGGATGAGCTTCCGTCATCGTTGCCGTTGTTCGGGTCGGTCGGATCGGCCGGGTTGCCGGGAGGCGGCCAGGGAATATCGGAACCGGTGGTCAGCTTCGAGATGCCGTCAGTGTGACGAGCGGTCGCGGCGAAGCCGGTCATATTGCCGATGAAGAGGACACCGGCGAGAACGGCGATGGTCAGCTTGATACGGAAGTTCATGCGAATCGCTCCTTTATAGGTGTCGTTATGTTCGTATTGCCAGACGCAAATAGCAATCGCATGATTCGTGCCAACCGGGAAATTATGATTTGATCAGGGCTTTGAGGGAAGCCGTCGGCCGCAGGTGATGAATCTTCGGCACCGGCTGCGAAGAATTCCGCAGGCCGGTGCCGGAAACGCATCATTTGGCGTGGAACCGGTAGATCGCAAGAGGGGTCTTGATCTGACCGGCTCTGTCGGCCTCACCGAGCCCGATTCCGATGACCTGGCCGTACCGGGGCCTGCCGAAGGCGGGGTCGTCGGCGTGGCGCGCGAGGAACCGGCCAACCTTCTGGGGGTCGGATTTCGCGAGGATCGTCAGATGCGGCTCGAATTCGGCGAACACGTTCGGGCTTCCATACTTTGTGATATATTCGAGCTTCTGCGGATACTGCTTTACCCATTCGGGAACGAAGTCGCTGGGATACCGGTGGCCGCTCAGGCTCTGGACGACGGTATCGGAGAGCGTCTGGAGGTGCCTGCCGCGGTCGAGGTTGATGAACATCCAGAAATCCTTCGTCGCCGAGATGCCGGCCGCGCGGACGGGAAATGGCCGCACCGTCTCGGCCAGGGAGGCGACGATTCCCTGGACGGTCTTCACCTTGTCGGGGGAATACTGCGTCATATAGAGCGTGCAGTGCACCTGGTAGCCGAGAGCGGGATAGGCTTCCAGACCTTCTTCTTTGCTGACGGCTTCACCGGCCTTGAGTGCCATCGTCTCGAGGTTCTCCGAAACGAGGGCGAACACATTCAGCTTGATCGTCTGGGGAGCCGGTGCCGACTGACTGGCGGTCTGGCCTGACGCGACGCTCGTCGTGAGGGACACAAGCAGAAACAGCAGACAGAAAAACCGGACGGATTTCGACATCGATTCTCCTCGCGAGATGAGTATATTCATAGATATATAAAATGACCGCGATCAGCGAACGGGGCTGGGAACGGGTTGCAGGGGCTGTGGCCACGCCGTCGAGTAGTGATAGAGGGGGTCGGAAGTGGCCCAGACCGGGGTCGGCATCGGGGCAAGATCGGCTTCGAGACGGACGTAACGGGCGTAGACATACCCGGCTGCCCGGCCGTCGGCCGATTGAACGTAATACCAGTCTCCGGTTCTGCCGAAGACGAACACGGGATCTTCCCGACGGATCGTGCCGATCACGTTGCGATCTCGGCGCCGACCGGTTCCGAATCCAGGCTCCGAGCGCAGGTTCAGATCCACGACGGCGCGGCCGGGGCTTCCCGATGGCCGGGACGGGCGGTACAGCCAGGACGAGCCGTCCCAGTAGGGTTCGAGCCTGCCGGTCGTGGTTGTGATGTAATAGCCGGGCAGCGTGGTTCCCGACGGATTCCAGGAGCGCCACGAGGAGTAGTAGAGGGGATCCTGGGACGGCAGATGTGGCGGCAGGTAGGACGGGTGCATCGACGGCGGGATGGTCGGGGAAACGATATACGGATGGATGACCGGGGCGGCAGCGGTGTACGTTCCGTATCCATACCAGGTCGGAATCACGTATCTGCGCGCGGCAAACCCAGCCGGCGAGAGAACGGTGAGAAACAGGCAGAAAAGGAAAAAGCGCGTGAAGCTGGATCCGAAGCGTTTCATCCGGTTGTACCTCCCGTCAGGTCATTTTATCACAGCCCGCCAGGCCGACAAAGGTGTTTCGCGAGACGGAAGCCTCATCCCGCAAGGCACGGAAGGGAATTGACAAACGCAGGAAGAGCCGTGTACAGTGGTCCCACCGGGGTTTTACCCCGCTGATGCTATCCAAGATGGATAGCTTTTCAATAGATCGCCGGGACCTCGCGTTCCGGCGATCAACTTTGGGGGACGGTTCGCCGGCGGAGGGAAGAGGATGGCCGAATCACAGCAGGGGGATCGGTTCTGCGGGATGTGCGGGGCCCCGGGCGCCGAAGGTCAGCGGTTCTGCCGCCAGTGCGGGTTCGAGTTTCCCATCGAGGAGTTCGACGAGGAACGCAATCTGCGGGCCGCCCTGCCGCCCGAAGCGGGGCTCGGCTCGTGTTTCACCTCGGCCCTGAAGCCGGTTGCCGTGCTCATCGGCCTGCTGGTCCTCCTCTTCATCGTCCAGGAGTTCGTCCGGGCCCAGCGGTGGCGTGGCCGGTCGATCCTTGCGCGCGAGAAGGCCTGCTATGCGAACATGCGCGTCCTGCTCGGGGCGATTGAGATGTACAACATGGACAACCCCGTGATGATCAAGAGCGTCGATGACGGCACCGAGCGGCGCATGGTCGATGGGAAGTATCTCAAGTCGAATCTTTCCAAACCCGAGACGGGCTGCCGATACTCCTCGTCCGGAGACCTCACGGGCGAAGGTCGGATCCTTTGCGACGTCCATGGGACAGTCGAATGAGCGAAGAGCGTGCCCGCAGGCTCGAGGAGACCCTCGACCGGATCGAGCAGAGCCACCCCGGCAGCCTCGACCCGAGCCGCCTGCTCGAGGTCGGGGTGCTGTATCAGGAAACCCTCGCAGATCTGGGCCGGGCCCGCACGACCGGCGACGAGCGGCTCCAGCGCTCCCTCAACCGCCTCATCGCCCGCGCCTACGCCCTGATCTACCGGCGGCGGGAGTCGGCCCTGCTCGACGCCCTCGCCTTTCTGCCGAAACAGTTCCCGATGCTTGTGCTGGCCCGCATGCACTTCATCGTCACGGCGTTTCTCATCTTCCTCTTTTCGGGAATCATCGGGTTTCTCTGTGTCGGCACCGACTCGAAGCTGATCGATCTCGTGCTGCCCGAAAGCATGCGAGCCGTGATCGCCCGCGATCTTGCCGAAGGCCGCGTTGGGCGGGACATGTCGCAGGAGTCGAAGCCCGTCATCTCGAGTTTCATCCTCACCAACAACATCTCCGTCTCGTTCAAGGCATTCGCTTGCGGGATCTTCCTCGGCCTCGGTACTTTCTATATTCTTGCATATAACGGATTGCTGCTGGGAGGTCTCGCCGCCGTGTATCATGAGGCGGGCCAGGCAGCCATCTTCTGGTCGCTGATCCTGCCCCACGGCGCGATCGAGCTGATCTGCTGCTTTATCGCGGGCGGGGCCGGCCTGATCCTCGGTTACGCCATCGTCGATCCGGGGCCCCACGGGCGGTATGAATGGCTCGCCCACGAGGGAAAACAGGCTGCGCTGCTCGTGACGGGTGCCGTGCCGATGCTGGTCATCGCGGCACTGATCGAAACCTGGGTGACACCCGCCCCCCTTCCGATCATCGCGAAGTATTTCATCGCGGCCGTCGTGTTCCTGCTGACCGTGGTCTACCTGACCTGGCCGGCTCTGGCTCAGAGCTGGGAGCGGAGTTTCAGCCGCAGATAGTTGGCCAGCAAAGCTGTCGAGAGCTGCTCGGGGGGCAGCAGCAGCGTCCCGACCCCGATTTTTTCGAGCTCCCGGTGCGCCGTCTTCACCCGGGAAAGGATCTCGCCAGCCACGATGCTCTCCCAGGCCTGCTCGGCTCGCTCCGGCACGCTGCCCACGCTGACGGCC
The DNA here is from genome assembly GCA_036567845.1 of Candidatus Ozemibacteraceae bacterium. Lineage (GTDB taxonomy): Bacteria > Muiribacteriota > Ozemobacteria > Ozemobacterales > Ozemobacteraceae > MWAR01. Next base: position 9,841 of record DATCTT010000160.1, read on the forward strand.
AGCCCGGGCGGGAAGACCGACACCACGACGACGAGGTGTTTGCGAAGCACCATCGGCACCTCGTTCCGGAGTCGTTCGGCCGCCTCGCCCGTCGTCAGGTCGGTGAGCAGGATCAGAAGCGACCGCTTGATCCGCCGGGTCATCAGGAACCGGAAGGCGGCGCCGTAGTCCGACTCGGAGCGGTCGGGCTGCGCGGCCGCGAGCTGGGACATGATCAGATGGAGCTGCCGTTTCCCTTTTGCCGGCGGAATGAACCGGGTCGGGCGATCGGAAAAGGCGAGCAGCCCTGCGTTGTCGCCGCTGCGCAGCACGCGCTGGACGAGCAGCAGGGTGGCATCGACGGTCGCGTCGAGCATCGTTCCGCGGGGGAGCTTCGCGCCCAGCGGCCGGCCACAGTCGAGCAGCACGAGCACCGACTGGTTCACTTCCGACTGGTATTCCCGGGAAATCATCTTGTGGCGCCGCGCCGTCGCTTTCCAATCGATGCGCCGGAACTCGTCGCCCCGCACATACTCGCGCAAGCTCTCGAAATCCGTGCCCTGCCCCCGTCGCCGCTCACTTTTCAAGCCCGTTTCGACGAGGTGGCTGCGGCGTACCCGCAGCTCGAATCGGGCGACGTTCTTGATGTTGGGATACACCTCGACGGGCATGCCGGCCGCCGCTTCGCCCTGCCGCACGATCATCTCCAGCCGGCCGCGGAAACGCACCGAGAGGGGGCCGAACGAGAACCGACCGCGCCGCGATGGCTCGACGCGGTACCGCACCTCGATCCGGGTGCGGCCCGGAACGGTCACGCTCAACGGCTCCCGGGCCGTTGAGAACTCGAGGGGGGGCGCATCGAGCAACGTCACCTCGAGCTGCTGAAACGCATGGTTCTCGACCTGGAGGACGACGTCGTTCTGCTCCCCGATCGACAGCTTGCGCGCGACGATCCGGGTGACGCGGATGGCGGAGGCGGGCGGGGTGAGCCGGTGATCGGCGAATACGAGGAATATGACGAACAGGTTCCAGACTGCAAGAATAGCAATAGATACAGTATGCGCCCCGGAGACCATCAGCGGGAGCGTGCCGCACAGCAGTAGCAGCACGACACGCGTCGTCACGCGGCCCGGGTTCATCGCGGCACTTTCACCTGGGCGAGAACGCTCTGCAGCACCTGATCCGGGGTGGCCCCCTCGATCTCTGCTTCGGGCTTGAGGATGATGCGGTGCCGGAGCACCGGCAGCGTCATCGCCTTCACGTCATCGGGCGTCACGAACTCGCGGCCCTCCATCAGTGCCTTCGCCTTGCTCGCAAGGAACAGGGCGATGTCGGCGCGGATGCCGCCGCCCACGAGAAGATCGCTCCAGGTGCGGGTCAGGCGGACGATTGAGGTGATGTATTCCATGATCGGCTGTTTCGTCTGCACCTGACGGAGCGACTCCTGGCAGGCGATCAGCTCATCGGGCGTCGTGACGCTCTGGAGGCCGGCATCATCAAGCCGGTCGGCTCGGAACCCCTTCTCATATCGCTCCAGGACTGTGGTTTCGGCGGCGGCCGACGGGTAATCGATGAGGATTTTGAACAGGAACCGGTCGAGCTGCGCCTCGGGAAGCGGATACGTGCCTTCGTATTCGAGCGGATTCTGCGTGGCGAGCACCATGAATACGCGGGGAAGCGGGAAACGGTTCCCCTCGATCGTCACCTGCCGCTCCTCCATGCACTCGAGCAGCGCCGACTGGGTCTTGGCCGGGGCTCGGTTGATCTCGTCGACCAGAACGAGATCGCAGAAGATCGGCCCCTTGTGGATCTGGAATGCGCCGGTTCGGGCGTCGAACACCGTCGTGCCGAGCACGTCGGACGGCATCAGATCGGGCGTCATCTGGATGCGCTGGAAGGAAAGCCCCATCAGCTTCGAGATCGTCTTGACCGTCAGTGTTTTCGCTGTGCCGGGAACGCCTTCGAGCAGCACATGGCCGCGCACGAGAAGGGCGGTGAGGATCAGGTCGATCACCTGGTCCTGACCGACGATGACCTTGCCCAATTCCTTGCGGAGAGCGGCAAACACCTGCTGGACCTTCGAGAAATCAGCCATGGATGCGTAGTTCCTTTCGTATCTGTGCGAGGGTCTGGAGGGCGTGGAGCAGCCGCGCCTCGTCGTCGGAGAGGCCGGCATCGCGAAGACGGACGAGGGCGTTGAGTGCGCCGCCGAGGCGTTCGCCGAGATCCGGGCGGATGGCGTTCAGCGACTCGACGAGACGTTCCGTCGGGGCATCGGACGGCAGTCCGAACCGGCGCAGCGCCGGAGGCAGAAACTGGGTCAGGGCCCGACCGGCAGCAAACGAGACGACGGCACGGGACTGGAGCAGACGGGCGACGCCGGTGATGAACGGGGTCTGCTCGGGCGTTTCGGCGGGAACGGGCAGGATCGGGCCGAAACGGCGGCCGATCGAGAATCCGAACACGGCCAGCGCCAGGATGAGCTGAAGCAGCGCCCAACTCACGGGGTTGGCTTTCATCAGGCTCCAGAGCGAAAGATAGGGTATCTTCTTCTTGCCCATCGGCGTTTTCCCCGAACCGCTGCCGCTTGAGGCGACGACAGCCCGCAGGCGGCGGTTCGGCTCGGGATCGAAAAAATACACCTGTTTGGCCGGGGAAAGCCGTTCGATGAGACGGGTGAGCAGCACGAGATTGTCGCTCCGGCGAAGGCCGGCGGCTGTTGTGAGCTCGGAGGAAGCGGCGATGCAGAGCCGGCCGCTTCCCCAGCCCGAGAGCAGGACGGGGTCGATGCCTGGGACGCCAGGCAGATAGGGTCGGAGGAATGAGCGGCCTGGAAGCGGCGTCCAGCCGGCCCCGCCGGTCTCGATGACCCGGGCATCGTCCATCCAGGGGAGGGTGAGCGCGAGACGAGACAGAGGGCTTCCCTCACCCACGGATTTCGGTTCGACACCGGCCTGGGTCAGGATGGCATGCGGGCGGGTCGTGAGAACGAAGAGACTGCCGCCACGGCCGATCCATTCGGCGAGATTGCGTAGGAAACCGGCCGGAAGCCGATCGGGAGGGTCGATCATCAGCATGGCGCCGCGCTGGTCCTGGGGGACGGCATCCGTCACATACAGCGTGTAGCCGAGTTCGTAGAAGTAGAAATACAGGAATGGGCGGGGCCGCACCTGGACCACGCGCGTCGAGGAGCCGCCGCCGGCGCTGGTTTTCGGCCGGCCCGAGGGATCCGGGGTGTCGACCTCGATCTGGGAGAGACTGAATAGGTTCACGCCCCACATCGTGAAGACGAACAGGGCCAGGATGAGGATCAGATACCCTTTCAGGCGTGGTGTCGCGCCGTTCATGCCGGACCTCCCAGTTTCCGGAAAACGTCGCAGAAGGTGTCGTAGTCCGACCGGGTGGGCGTCTGAAAGCCGTAGACGATGCCGTCGAACCGCCGGAGCGGGTCACGGAACAGATCCTGGAGCTGGCGGCGCTCGGCGAGGCGGCCGAGATATTCGCCGTTGGTAAGGGTTTCCTGGAACGAGAGCACGGAACGCTCCTCGAGAAGCAGGAGACAGGCCGTCATGATGAGCCGGATCGCTTCGGCAAGGCGGTTTGCCGCAGCCGCCTCTTCCGCCTGCCGGAAGAGAGCCTGCGCCTGCTGGTGCACCTCCGGAAGCGTCGCGATACCAAGGAGGCGGGACGAGTCACAGGATGTGACGCGGCTGCGCCAGGTGCGCCAGATGACCCAGAGAAGGATGCCGAGGGCGAGGGTGCAAAGGCCGACAATGACGGCGTAAACGAGCTTCATCAGGGATTTGGCCCACGAGTCACCATTGGAGGGCGGCTTGGGCGGCGGCGCAGGTGGCTTCGCCTGAGGTTTCGGCGGTGGCTGGGGCGGGCGCGGCCGGGGCTGAGGCTGCCGGAATTCGGCAGGCCGCCCGGAAACCGTGGTGTTGGATGTCGATGTGGGTCGATTCTGAGGGGAAGAGAGGCTGCCGGTCGGGGTGCCGGAGGCGCCGGGACTCCGGATTTGCAACGAGCCGCCGCCCTGCCCTGTCCCGGCACCGTTTCCCTGGCTGGAGCCACCGCCAGAGCCACTGCCGGAACCACTGCCAGAGCCACTGCCGGAACCACTGCCAGAGCCACCGCCTGCCCCGCCTCCTGAACCGCTCCCGTCGTGACCTCCACTGGAACCGGCGGAATCGCCCATCGGGATCGGATTGCCGACGATGACCGAGTCATACAGCGGAGAACCCCCGTCCCCGCCCCCGGGGCCGCTGTCCCAGAGACAGTCGGACGAGATCGTCGTCACGCTGCTGGCGCGTTTGAGGGCCTCCTCCATCTCCTGTCGGGTGGCACGGCCCGGTGCCGGAATGGCCGAGAGGTCCTCCTCGAGGAGGCGCAGCGTGTCCCGCAGCTGGAGCATCATCTGCCGGCGCCTGCGCTGATCGGGTTCAGAACTGATCGCGTTCAAATTCGGCCGAACCCAGGCGAGATCGACGGGAAGAGCCGTTTCGGAGGCGTTCAACAACCGGTCGATTGTGACGATGCGTTCGGCGGCTTCGGACAGACGTGGGTCGGGGAGAGCATCGCCGGCTGCAAGGTCCGTTGTGATGGAGGAAAGGTCACGACACCGATGGCGGAATTCATCGATGCCGATCGTGGCGGCGAAGGCCGTTCCCATAGAAAAAACGTGAAGAACCACGCCGAGGACGAGGAGCGAACCTCGCATCACGCCACCCCGGCGCGGAATCCGCCGTTCCGCAGAAGCCTGGCGATCGTGATCTGCCATCCGATCCAGAACTGGTCGAGAAGAGCATCGGCGAGGACGATCACGCCCAGCAGCTCGGCGTCGGCAAACCGGTTGTGAAATGTTTCGAACAGGAAGTTGCCGCTCATGATCAGGGACGTGTACCCCGTCGCCATGAACCAGAGAAACGACATGTACACATGCCGCTGGAACCGGTAACCTTCCAAGCCGTCCCGCAGGAGGCCCCGGATGCTTCGGAATACGTCGCCGTTGTCGATCAGCTGCCGGGGCATTAGAGTATATGTGTAGCTATGATATGCGAGAAAGAACAGCAGATACAGAATGAACAGAAGGGGAGCGGCGTCCCCAGCTGCGGCGACCAGCGCGAAGCCGGCAAGCAGAGGGCCGGCGGCGATGATCTGCATCTGGAAGAAGCCGAGATACTCGAGACCGGAGACGCGGCGCCCGGCCACCGTCTGCGCGTCCCGGTCGGGGAACGAGCCGATGAAGGCCCGGCCCACCAGCATCCAGGCGAGAGGCCGCATCGTCAGCAGGATGACGGTGAAGACGATGGCTGCCCAGAAAAAAGCCTCAGATCCCGGGTGCAACCGTATGCCAAGCCCCGGCAGGGTGAAGAGGCCGAGACCGAACAGCATCTGTGGCGCATCGGCAATGGCCCAGGATGTCACGATTCCGCTCCGGTTTCGGCGCCACAGGAAGAATGTCTCATCCATCACCTCGGCCGAGGAAAGGAGCGTATCCGTTGCCACCTTCCGGCGGACCGGCTTTCCCGCGGCAATCTCGACCCCGGCGCGACGAAGGGTTCCCACGACCTCGCGGGCGGTTTCCCGCACCTCCTCGTCGGGGTCGTTCGTCAGCGTCAATGCGACGCGCAGCGCTCGGCCCTCGTGAAACCGTTCGAGCTGCGCCGTTCCGCGGCGGCGGTCGGCCGGATCGGCGCTCTCGATGAGCAAGAGGCAGTCGTTGAACGTGACCGCCGGCGGTGGTGTCAGGTCCGTCATGCGTCCGTCCCCGGGCGTGCCGGAAGCGACTCGGCGTCGCGGATCACGATCGTGCCGGCGGCCAGATCCCCCAGTCGCTGGTGGTGCTTCGATACCAGAATCGATGCCATGCCGGCGAGAAAGCCGATCGGCAGAAAATCGATCGGGCGCAGCAGGTTCCGGGCGATCGCCGCCGCCCACCCGATTCTCCCGCCATCCAGCATGACGACGCGGATGCCCAGACGCCGCTTGCCAGGGGTCTGACCGTCGTTGTATACTTCATAATATATGTAATACAGCCAGAGCACCGCGAAGTAGAGAAACATGGTGAGCACGGCATACAGGGCCCCGAACATCCCGGCGCTGACGCCGAGGGTGAGCAGCACCGTCGAGCCCACCACGAGCGCGATGCACTGATAGACGAAATCGTAGAACTGGGCGAGGCCGCGCGAATACAGTCCGGCGACCGGGAACTTCAGCTCGATGTTCTCGGGGGTCGTGAGAGTGATATGCTCCGGCATGACCCGTTCACTATACACCCGAACCACGCCCCTCCGCACCTCTTTCACCGGACTGTGATACCATGGGATCCCAAACAGGAGGCGTTCCTTTCGGGCATGGATCTCACCGGCTACAAAGCATTTCAGGAGCGGTTTCTCGTGAGGCTGCGCGAAGCCGGCATGATCGCGCGCGAACTCGGGTTCAACGCCCTCGTCACATCAGCCGCCGAAATCGAGCGGCGCGTGCTTGACGAGCGCTTCTCGATCGCCGTGCTGGGCGAGATCAAGCGGGGCAAGTCCACACTCATCAATGCCCTGCTGGGCGACGACGTTTTGCCCCGCGCCGCTCTCGTCTGTACGGCTGCCCTCTGTCTGATCCGGTATGCCGACAAGCCCGAGGCGGTCGTTCATCATCGTGGCGGAGGATGCACCACCATCGATCCGCTGCTCCTGAAAGACTGGGTCACACGCAAAAGCCCCGCCGTGGCGGGCATCGACCACGTGACGATCGGCTGGCCGCTGCCCTTGCTGCGGGAGGGGGCTGTCATCATTGACACGCCCGGTGTGAACGACACCGACGAGGTGCGCCGCCGGCTCACCGAGGAGTTCATCCCCCGTGCCGACGGGGTGCTGTTCGTGCTCAATGCCGGCCAGCCCCTCTCCGATTCGGAAGCGAGATTCCTTACGAATGGCGTGCTGCGCCACCACATCAGAAAATGCTGGTTTGTCGTGAACGGCCTCGATCGGATTCCGGAACCAGCTCAGAGGGAAGAAGCGCTTGCCTACTGCCGGAACCACCTTGCGAAGATCCTACCGGAAGCGCGCGTCTGGGGGGTTTCGGCCAGGCCGGCTCTCGATGCGCGTCGCAAGGGGGATGCCGCCGCCTGGCAGGCCTCGGGAGTGGCCGAGCTGCTCGCCGGGGTCTCGGCGGATCTCGTGGAACACCGCCGTGAGTCACTGTTCGACGTTCCCCTGTCACGATTGGCCGCGATGCTCGATGATCTCGAGTATGGCCTCCGGATCATCCGAAAGGAGCAGGCCCAAACCGAACGTCAGCGTGAAGAGGAGGCGGCCAGCCGCGAGGCCGCCATACGGGACCTTGAACGCGAACGGGACAGGCTGGTCGGACGGTTCGCAGACGCCGCCGAAAGCGTGATCTTTGAAACTACCGGAACGTCCGGTGCCGCCCAGACACCCCCTTCCGTCCCGGCCCCGCTCCCTCTCATAGCCTCGATCAGGCCGACGGGCAGTCCCCATACAGGCGTTGCCGGAAGCGAAGCCGACCGCCAACTCAGAGAAGCCGTGGAAGCCATCCTTTCCGCCGACTCCGCCGACGAGGCGAAGCAGGCCGAGCTGCGACAACTCGTCCGTGACCAGGTCGCCGCCTCCGCCACCCGGCTGTTCGAAGCCATCGACGCTTCGATCAGACCCCATGCGGATGCCTGCGTTCGCGATCTTTCGACCCTTCTCGCACGATTTGACTCGCGGCTCACCCTGTATGGGGCCGCGTCCCCCCTCCCCCATGTCGAGTTCATCACCGGCTTCGAAGCCGGAAACGGCCCTCTGGGCGTCGAGTCGCGTCAGATGGTTTCGGGGTTTGGCCGTCTTGCGGCGATCGTGTTCCTGCTCCAAGGAAATTTCCTCCTCGCTGCTGCCGCTCTGGGGACCTCGGTGGCATCCCGTCTCACTCCTGGCATGGCACGTGAAGTCACGGCGCGGGTTGCCGCCCTCATCAACGAGGAACGGAGCGCGCTGACCCGGACGATCATTGCCCGTCGGGGGGAGATTGCTGCCGCCTGGAAAAGCCGTCTCACGGCCCGGTTCGACCAGGGGCTTGCGGTGATCCGGGAAACCTACGGAAGCGGCCGTTCACCTGCCGCCGTCCCTGTCGGAACAATTCCTGTAGATACAATTCAAGGATATATAAACAAGCTGCGCGACGGTGTCACGGAGCTTCAGCGGGAGCTTGCACGATGAGCACGGCCCTGGCGCTTTCTCGGCTCCTAAAAGAGTTCCCTGCCCTCCGGCCGGAACTCCATGAATACGTACTGCCCGGCCTTGTGACGGGATTCGATGCCGCCGAATCGGACGGTGTCCTGCTCGTTCACCCGGGTGGGATTGCTCTCGCCCAGGCGCCCCGCATGCTTCGCGACGGATTCGCTGTTTCCGCGAACTGCCGTGAAATTGCCCTTGCCCGGCTGTCTCCGGCCAGCTTCGAGTTCCATCTCGTCCGCCCTGAGGGAATCCGGACGGTGCGGTTCGTTCCCGCCTCACAGGCAGGGCAGGAGCAGCTTGCCGCCGCCGCCCTCCTGATTCATCTGCGGCTGGCCGATATCATCAAGCCCTGGGCGCCCCGGCCTCCCCTCCCCCTGCCCGACACCGATGCCGCGACAGCAGAACGTGGAGCGGCGATGCTGAGCGAACTCGTCGCGACGTTCCCTGGCCAGCCCCTCCTGCTCGCCTGGCAGGCAGCCCTCCTGATCGCCTCGGGAGCCGCCGACGAAGCCG
>DATCTT010000161.1:0-6485 GCA_036567845.1 Candidatus Ozemibacteraceae bacterium
ATCACCTCGCGGTGGGGCAGGGTGACGATCGGCTTGCCGACGACGGCCTCGAAGGCCGCCACGACTGACTTGTTCAGTGACGGACCGCCCTGGAAGCTGATGACCTTGCCGATCTTGCCGTCCTGGACGACACGGTTGAGATAGTTGTGGACGACGGCGCGCGACAGGCCGGCCAACAGATCCTCGCGGGCCGCGCCCATCTGCAGATAGGACATCAGATCGGATTCCATGTACACCGTGCACCGCTCGGTCAGCTTGAACGGTGTCTTCGCGGCGAGGGCGAGGCTCTCATACTCCCCGGCGATATCGATGCCGAGCTTGTTCGCCGTCTCCTCGAGGAAGCTGCCGGTGCCGGCTGCGCACACCTTGTTCATGCGGAAGTCGACGACGAAACCCTGGTTGAGCGAGGTGTATTTCGCGTCCTGGCCGCCGAGCTCGAAGATCGTGTCGACGTCGGGGCGGAATTGGGTCGTGCCGCGCGCGTGGGCGGTGACCTCATTCACAACGTCGTCGGCCCCGACAAACAGGTTCGCAACCTCGCGGCCCGAGCCGGTGGTGCCCACGCCGAGCACGTTGACACGCGTCACGTCGATCTGCTGCTTCATGTGGCTCAGGCACTTCTTGATCGCAGTGACGGGCTGGCCCTCGGTTGGGATGTACCGCTTGTAGATGATGCGGTGGTCGGGGCCCATCAGAACGAGCTTCGTCGTCGTAGAGCCGATGTCGAAGCCCATATAGACGTCTATTGTTTCTTTTCCCGTCGGCAGTCCGGCCGATTCGCCGCACGGGGTGAATGGGGCGAGCTTCTGACAGAGCGGGGGGACGGTCGGGGCCTTGAAGGCCGCGTCGCTCTTGAGACTCGCGATCTCCGCGCTGCGCACCGCGCGGCCGTTCCCGGCTGCGATGGCCGTGAGGGCAACACCCAGGGCACCGACGCTGGTGTGGTGGTCGGGAACGACGACGTTCACGCCGAGGATCTTGGAAAATGCGGCACGGGCCAGTTCGTTCGTGGCATAACCACCGATGAAGGCGACGGGCTCGGCGAGGGTGCGGTTGTTGATGAGGGTCGACTTGAAGTTCTTCGCGACCCCCTCATGCAAACCGGCGATGATGTGCTTCACCGGGATACCCTTGTTCTGCAGGTGGATCATGTCGGACTTGGTGAACACCGTGCAGCGGCAGGCGACGTTCGCGGGATGGTCGGAGGTGCGGCCCTCGGAGATGAACTTCGAGAGGATCGCCTCGATGCGCTGCTGCGGCTCCTCGATCCTCTCGAACTCCTGATGGTCGGAGAAGATGCGCTCGGCCTGTTGGTCGATGAAGCTGCCGGTGCCGGCGGCGCAGGCCTCGTTCAGCTTGAAGTCCTCGAGCAGAAAGCCGTCCTTCGCGGGCGAGACGAGTAGCAGAGCAGAGTCGTGGCCGCCGATCGAGACCACGGATCGGGCCTCTGGCATCAGCCGGTGCAGGCCGCGCGTCTGTGAGGTCGTCTCGATCTCGAAGGTTGTGCCGACGGCACTGGCGATGGCTTCACCGTGGGTTCCGGTGAAGACGACGCGGGAAATATTCTCGGCGCCATATTTCTCTTCGACCTGGGCCAGGGTGCGGGCGCACAGCTCAAGGGTGCGGCCGAAATGGCGCTGGTAGGGAAGCTCGGCGAGCAGGTCGCCGTTCTGTGCGCAGATGACGGTGTTGATGCTGACCGAACCGATGTCGAACCCGACGGTCAAAGCCTTGTGACTCATTCTTGCCTCCAACATGAAAAACGCTCAGGGAACGGCCATGCTACCACGGTTCGCCCGCCCGCGGCAATGTCGCGCCAACCCCGCATCAACGGGGCCGGGCGCCTTTCCTGAGCAAGGGGGCGGGAGTTCCAGAGGAGCGATTCTCCCTCCAATCCTGCGTGCCGGACCGGGTGTCGCCGGTATGCGCGAGGGAGGGGAGGAGATTTCCGCTCTGTCTCACTCCCAGCCGGAGGTGGCGGGCGAGACGGGCTCAGATGCCGGCTGGGTGCTGGGTAGAGGCTCGGCGGCGGCGGTGCCGGAGCCGGGGTGGAGGCCGGGCCGGATCTGCCAGAAGGTCGTGTCGATCGGCACCTCGATAGCGGCGCTCGCGATGGACGATGTGCCCGGTGCCGAGGCGGGAAGCGGAAGAAGCCGGATACTGCCACTGCGGCAGACGATCAGGTCGCCCTTCGAGAGGGCCATCGGTTTGTAAAACCGGCTTTTGTCGAGGGCCGACCAGAGAGTTCGGTTCTGGTCGGCGGTGAACAAGGTCACCTGCGTCTGCCGGGCAAGAAAGTTATCCTTGTATGTGATGCCGAGCCCGTTGCGATGGACGAAGGCATCGAAGGTTTTACCCAGCTCGCGCTGCCAGTTGACGAAGCCTGTCCGGGCCTCGATGCTTTTGATTCCGCGCCCGTCGGCGAACAGAATCACGTCGCCGACAGCATGAGCTGCGAGGTACGGGGAGGGAAGAGTCACGCTCCAGGATTTTCCGGTCGGCAGATCGCTGCAGTCGAGCCGGGTTCCTCCGTTGGCCAGCATCAGCAGCGAATGGCCGGTGACGGTGGCGATTTTATAGCCCTCACTTTCGTGTCGATACACCACCTCCCCTGTTTCCTGGTCGACGGCGATGGGGCGGCCGGTGGCATCGCAGAAGATGAAATACCCGCCGTATACGAAGGGTGGGGCGTCCTCAACAGGATCGCGATAGGTCCAGAGGATCGAACCGTCGGCGGGGTCGATGGCGCAGAGTTTCCAGGTAGGCTTCTTGAGATCGTCATATCCATAGACCACGGCGATCGTCTCGCTTGCAATCAGGTGAACGACGCGTCCCTCGAAATGGCTTTCCCAGACCTGCTCACCGGTATCCGTATCGACCGCGAACAGCACTTCATGACCCCCGGAGACAACGACGAGGTTGCCCGGAAGCGGCAACGGAGGGAGATCGGACGGGGTCAGCGTGGCGCGTTTCCAGAGCTCTTTCAGTTTGGGGGAGTAGCAGGTGTAGCCGCCGTCCCTGTCGGCAACGAGAACCCCCGAGGCGAGGCCGACGAGCGGATGACGGGCCTGGGAGGGGAGCGCGATAGGCCCCGCGAGCTTTCCGGTGGCATCGACCGCCCCGAGCTTCTGTTGCCGGATCAGATAACAGAATGTCTCACCGACCTGGGCGGGAGGCGTTGTGATGTCACCCGGTGCCTGTACCCGCCACACCTCGTTCGTCGGCGGTTCCGTGATGAACAACTGGTAGGTGAGAATGCCGGCGATAACGAGCAGCAGCCCAAACAGGCGGTTCGACATGACGGGGGGTCAGGCGGCGGGGCGCTTGAGCGCGGCCAGGACGAGGGGCACGGCCTCCTCGGCCGGAATGCGGCTCGTGTTGATCGTCAGGTGATACAGGTGGGGGTCGTTCCAGTCGACATCGAAAAAGTCGCTCAGGAACGCGCTTGCAGAGGCGTCGCGGCGCTCGATCAGCTCGCGGGCCTTGTCTTCGTCGATCTTCTGCTCGTCCATCACCCGGGCGATCCGGTCCTTCAGGTCGGCCACGATGCGCAGGTGAAAGGCGCCGGCGTAATCGTGCAGGATGCGCCCGGCACCGCGGCCGAGTAGCACGACATTCCCCTTCGCGGCCAGATCCTTGATGACCTGGGTCAGCACATCGATGTATTCGTCGTGCTTGTACTCCTGGTCGGGAAACGAGGGCACGTAGGTGCTCGTGGTTTCCCAGTCGAGGGGGCCCATGCCGAACGGGTGAAACACCCGGCCGCCCTTCGCGATGCTGGACAGGGCTTCCTGGAAAAAGACTCCGATGCGGTTGTAGGAGTCCTGATCGAAATCCGTCAGTTCTTCGCGGGATTTGCCCATTTTCTGGGCGATCTCGTGGATGATCTCTTTTTCGACGCAGGTGCCGCCGATGGCTTCGGCGAGTTTGAGGGCGATGAAGGTTCCGCCCGCTCCCAGTTCTCGGGAAATGGTGATGATCGGCATATCTTTGTTCCTCTCTTGCGAATCGTTCCGTTCTGCACGGGTGCTGCCCCATTCTACCGAAACGCGGGGATCGAATCAAGCAACGCGGCGTCCGGGGCCGGGATTGCATGATTTCTCAACAAAATTCAAAAATCTGCCGATGAACTCTTCGGAATCGCACGGAAACGTACGAAAGAGTATGTGGAACGAAAAAAATCGCGTAGCCGAGGAGGTCGTAACGAGTATGGTGCATCCCGCGATGGTGGGTATCACGGAGCTGATGACGGATGACGCTTTTCTGGGATGGATGGAGAATCAGGACGAGGATCTGCTCGAGCGCCTGACGACCTACGAAGTCTACAGCCGCTTCCAGACGGAGATGGCCGCGACCACGACCCACTGAGAGAGATCATAGCCGTATCAGACACCGCCGCCCCGGGTGACAGAGCCCGGGGCGGCGGCGCGTTCCGGGGGCTCAGCTGTGGCTGCCGCGTTTCCGCTCGCGGAATTTCGAGAACTCAAGCTGCTGGCGTACCAGTGGGGCATCCCCGGCACCCTCGTGCAGAAACTCCATGAACTCGGCCAGTCGGGTGACGGTGGCGGGGGAGACACGGTGCTCAAGGCGGCAGGCCTCCTCTTCGGCGAATTCGCCGGGCAGTTCGAGCACGTTGAGAAAAAAGTCCGCCAGCACGCGGTGGCGGGAGTCGAGGCGGCGGATGGCCGATTCGCCCAGCTTCGTGAGCGTGACGGGCCGGTAGGTTTCGTAGTTGATCAGTTCGAGCTTCGCGAGGCGGCGCAGGGCGTTGGTGGCCGAAGGGGTAGTGCAGCCCATCGCCGAGGCGAGGTCGGTGACGCGCACGGCGCCGTATTTGCGCTGAAGCTCGTGGATCTGTTCGAGATACGACTCGAGGGTGCTCGAAAGGCCCTGATTCGACCGGCTGCGATCTGGGGATGCTTTCATGCGGGGGGCGCTCCTCGTCCTCTTGGCGTGTCGTTCCGGGCGATCCGGCAGCTCATTCCCTGGCAGCTTGTGCACGGGCTTTCGCCCGCAAGGTCGGCCCGCAACCTGCGAACAAGATACCACAGGGCGAGGCCGATCGTCAGGACGATCACGACGATATCCCCGGAAATGGCCCCGGTGCCGGTCGTGGCTGCGCGGGCCGGTGCGACCGCTCCGATGAGAAGCGAGATCGCGAAGGTAAGGCTCCAGGCCAGGATGCCGGGCAGAAGGGTGGCGGCGAGGGTGAAGCCTGCCGAGCGGGTTTCGCGCCAGATCACGCCGACCGTCGGCAGACAGGGCACGTAGAGCAGCGTGAACAGCATGAAGAGAAAGCCGACGGCAGGCGTCACCCCTTCCCGGCGCATGGCGGTTCCAAGATTTTTATCGATGGGATTATATAACACGGCGAGGGTCGAGACGATGCTCTCCTTGGCGAGAAAGCCTGGGACGAGGGAAACGGCTTCGCGCCAGCCGAACCCGAGGGGCCGGACGAGCGGCTCGAGGGTCCGTCCAAGACTGCCCATATAGCGGCGCTCCATCGTCTCGCGGGCCATTTCGGATTCGAGATCGGCGATCCGGCCGGCGGTATCGGGGGTGACCGGGGCGGCGCGGAGGGCGGAGATCTCGGCTGCATACGGACGGCTGAGCGGCACCTCGCGCGGAAAGGCGGTCAGACTCCAGATCAGGATGGTGCCGGCGAGGATGACGCCGCTGGCTTTTTCGAGGAAATGCCAGGTCTTGTCCCACAGCATCGAGCGCAGACTGCGCCAGGTGGGGAGCCGGTAGGGCGGCATCTCGAGCAGGAACGGCGCCTGGGTGAGCGGGGGCATCAGCCGGGCGAGCAGCCGGCCGACCCCGACGAGGACGAGCAGGTTGATCAGATACAGAGTGGTCAGCACCAGTCCGGGTTTCTGCGGAAAAAATATTCCACAGAATAAAACGAGCACGGGGAGACGGGCCGAACAGCCGACGAGGGGCATGAGCAGGGTCACGAGCCGCCGCTGACGCGGGTCGTCGAGGAGCCGGGTCGACATGATCGCGGGGACGTTGCAGCCGAACCCCATCAGCAGCGGGACGAACGCGCGGCCGTGGAGTCCGATCATCTGCATCAGGCGGTCCATCAGGAATGCGGCGCGGGCCATGTACCCCGAGTCTTCGAGGAGGGAGATCCAGAGGAAGAGGATCAGGACGTTGGGCAGGAAGACGAGAATGCCGCCGATCCCGGTGACGATGCCGTCGAGCAGCAGATCGCGGCCGAGACCAGGGGGAAGCCGTTCGGCGCCCCACTGGCGGAGGTGCCCGACGGCGGCTTCGATCCCGTCGGCGGGCAGGGCGCCCAGCGAGAACGTCGTCCAGAACATCAGGGCCACGAGGAGGGCGAAAATCGGCAGGCCCCAGAGCCGGCTGGTGAAGAGGCGGTCGAGCCCCGGGGAGACGTTGTCCGAGACCGGGGTCCCGGCGGGGCGGTGGCAGGCTTTCAGCAGCCGGGAGATGCGGTCGTAGCGGTCGGTTGCGAGCCG
>DATCTT010000162.1:0-5682 GCA_036567845.1 Candidatus Ozemibacteraceae bacterium
AGCGGGTTGCCCGTCGGGCCAGCGGCCCGGACAGAGGCAACAAGACCGTTATCCAACACCCGGCCGGTGATCGTTCCGCTTTGGACGAGAAGAGTATGCCCCTCGGCATCGCCGCCGGCGCTGTAGCCACACCCCAGGCCGGCCAGAAGCCCCGACAGGGAGATCGCCAGGGCGAAACGGTTCAGCAACCTCATGAGCAAGCCTCCCGTGAAAACGTCGGACGGAAACGGGCGGAAGCTGCGCGATCAGTGGGTTCTGGCCGCGGTATTTCCGAAGACGCCGGTTTCGAGTACATCCAGGGCTCGGCGCTCCGACTCGGGCAGCCCGGCAAGCGCCTTGTCGAGCGAGGGGCCCCGGCGCTGCTCGAGGAACAGCCGGAGGATCGCGAAGAAGGCATCGGCACGCGGCTCGTCCCGCAGGCGTTTGCGGGCCTCGAGCAGTTTTCCGACATCCTCGGGCCGGGCGAGCTCGAGGATATAGTGTGACATATCTTTCAAATCCTCCGGTGACCGGCTGCCGAGGGTTTCGAGAAGTCGGTCGAGTCCGTCCTCACGTTTTTGCAGCAGGGAGGCAAGTCCCGTGGCATGGAGGGCAACGAATCGCGTCGGGCTGGTGGCGAGCTTTTCGAGCTCGGTGCGGTTCTTCTGGGAGAACAGCGCATACAGGGCATTCATGCGGATTTCGTAGGTCTCCTGCTCGCGACCGGCGATTTCGGCGAGGATCGTGCCGGTGCGGTCGGCGGGACACCCTCCCAGCGATGAGACGGCCATCAGGCGAACCTCGGGGGCAGGGTCATTCAGCATGCGGCCGAGTTGCTCCGGGGATGCGGCATCGGCGATCTTTGCCATCGACTCGACGGCCATCTGGCGCACCCATTTGTCGGGGTGGTTCATGCCTTCCTGGATCATCGCGAGGAAGGGCAGGTTGAACTCGGCGAGGTCGACGACTTTGAGAATCAGACCGGCGAAATCCTCACCCAGCGCCAGAATGGCATTCAGAGCGGCTTTGGCCAGTTCAGGAGAGCGGTTCTGCCACTCGAGGCGAAACTGGGTGTGAAGAGCGGGCGAGGCCGGGTTCACCATCAGCCGGAGAACGCTGTCGCCACCGATCTGGCGGAGGGCGAACAGGGCCGTTTCGGTGAAGTGAAATCCGACATACTGATCGATATTTTTCAATGCTCGCTTCATCACGTCGAGAATGGCGGGAATATGGACGGGATCACGGCCCATGGCGAGAATCTCGACGGCCTTGCCCTGGCGCACCAGGTCAACCTCTCCGGCAAGCATTGCGGCGGCCTCGGCGGCAGGAACCGGCATATCCGACCGACGGCGCGTTCCGGCGCGATTCGCCACGTCGGCGAAGGCCGAGACGAGATGCCGATGACACGCGGGATTGCACCGGCCGATGGTCTGGAGGAGCCTCGGCAGAAGTTTCCGGCCCCGGCCGGGATGGAAGAAGAGAAAGTCCTCGATCTTCACCGCAACCCGGATCTGCCGATCGGGATCGAGGGCAGGCATGCCGGCGAGAAGCACCGCGACCGAGAGGCCCTTCAGATCGATGACGTCGCAGATCGCATCGTCCAGCTTTGCCTCGGGAACACGGCCCAGGCGGCGCACGCGGCCGCGAAGGCGGCGAAGATCACGGTTGAGGGGGGTGATCGGGGAGTCGGGGAGTCGGTCGGGCATCGGTGAAAATCTCCTTACGAACGGCCGGCGGCGCCGGTCACAGCACGGCCAGCAGGGCCAGGACACGCTGCCTGTCGGCCTGGTCGGGCAGCGCGATCTCGAGCATGCGCTTCGTTTCAGCGCGCAGCCGCTCGAGCTGGGTGAAATTGAGGGCGCGGCAGACCGTCAGCGCCGATAGAACGGCATACACCGCATCACTGTCGAGGGCGCGCTGCCAGCACATCCAGAACTTCGGCACCTTGTTCCGGGCCAGGTTCGCCATGGCCGAGGCGGCAAGCGCTTCGGCATTCTCGGGGTCCTCGGCGAGGACGAGGTCGAACTCCTTTACCGCCCCGGCAAAATCCCCGGAATACAGACAGACCTTCCCGTTGAGGATGTGCTCTTCGAGGAAGTTGGGCCGGATCTCGCCGATGCGCTGGAGCAGCGTCTTGACTTCGGCCGCCTTGCCGGCGGACATGGCGAGCTCCACCAGGGTGACCAGCTCGACCAGGCTTTCGATGCCGTCCTGGAACGCCTCCCACACGGGCGCGGCATCCATCGGGCGGCCGCGCAGGATACAGAGGCGGGAGAACCAGACAGCCGTTTCCTCATCGCGTGGCGTGAGAGAGAGCAGCCGCCGGAACGTGCGGTCCGCCTCGTCGTAGGCGTTGAGGCGCACGCCGAGATACCCGCGCAGGAACAGGACGTGCGTGTTGTCGGGATGCTCGGCAAGAGGCTTTTCGAGCATCTGCCACGCCGCCTGGAACTCGCGGCCGAGCAGGTGCAGCTCGACGAGCGAGAGCGCCAGATCGACGGACATCGGCTGATCGCGCAGCGACTCTTCGAGAAATGCCCGGGCATCCGCGACCCGGCCGGCCATGGCGACGGACTTCGCGAGATTGATGCGCGCCCGCACGTCGCGGGGCATGGCCTTGAATATTTCATTATATATATTTGCTGCTTCATCGAACCGGCGGGCCTGGAACAGCAGATTCGCCATTTCCCCGGCGACGAACAGGTCGGCGGGGTCCTTCGCCCGCAGACGGCCGAAGGCGGTCAGCGCCTCGTTCACGCCCAACTTGCCGTCATACAGATGGTCGAGGATATCGTAGACGTCGGTCTCGAACAGGCTGCTCGTCGCCTCGACCTCCTGCGCCTCGAGGCGTTTGCGCAGGGCGGGAAGTTTGCGCATCAGCTCGTCGAGCTTGGCACGCAATTCCGGCTGCCGCGGGTCGAATTCCAGTCCGCGTTTCAGCTGGTCGACGGCCGCGTCCACCTCGTTCTGGGCGATTAGCAGATCGACCATCAGCAGATGCAGGGACGGATTGCGGGGATCGATCATCATCGCCCGTTTGAGGGAGGTGATCGCCTTGTCCTTCATATCGAGCACGATCTGGCACCGGACCAGCCCCTCGAGCGCCGCCGAGGAGTCGACGGCCGCGCTGACGGCCCGGCGGTACACATCGAGTGCGTCGGGATACCGCTTCTGCTCGTACAGCATGCGGCCGAGTTCGAGCAGGGCCGGAGCGTCACCGGCGAGCTGGTCGATCATGCCGAGCTGCAGGGTCGCCGCTTCCTCACGCCGGTTCAGCAGCAGCAGCGACTGGACGAGCGAGCGTCGGACGGCAAGGTCGTCGGGAAGCACCACGCGCGCCCGTTCGAAGACGGCAAGGGCATTCCCGGCATCTTCCTTGTACAGATAGGCTTTCCCGAGGTTGAACAGGGCGAGGGCGTTCTCGGGATGATCCGTCAGGACGCGCGAGAGGAGCTGGATCGACCGCTCCGGCAGCCCCTTCTGGAGGTAAGCGGCACCCAGGTTGATCAGCACGTCGACACTGTCGGGCTCGAGATCGAGGGCGCGACTGTATTCGGAAATGGCGTGGTCGATCAGGCCCCGCTCCTGATACTCGACCCCCTTCTGGAAAAGTTCGGCGGCAGTTTCCATAGGTCAGAACTCGTCCTCGCGGCCGCCGGCATGGCCACCGCTTCCCGAGGAAGAGCCGGAAGCCGGGGACGGCCCGCGGTTCTTGCGTTTGACTTCCTTGAACTTTTCGAGGTTCTCGATCATGGCGTTGTAGTTCTCGACCTCCTGCGGTGCGCACTCGCGGAACCGCGAATACGACTCGTAGTATCGGAAAAAGATGCGGGTGTTGATGCCGCCCATCTTGTTTTTGGCGATCATCAGCTCGCTGATCGGGATCATGAAATTGTCCTTGCCCCACTGCCATTCGAGGAAGGGGGTTTCGAAATCGTTGAGATAGTCGCAGTACAGGAAAAAGACGACGTAGGGGTCGTACAGCAGCCCCATGATCTCCTCGAGGTCTTCGCGGACCGGGCGGCGGTTGCTGATCGCCTTGGGCAGGCCCGCCGTGGCGATGAGGGTAACCCCTTCGACGGCCGAAATGGTCTTGAGCTCGGCCGCGAGGAGATTGCATTTTTCGTGGAAGCTCATCCGTTCGTTCTTGACGTGGATCTTGAAGATCGGGTCGATGATGACGGCCAGCTCGCCACCGCGCTCGAGCTTGGTGCGCTTGACCAGTTTGCGCACGTCATCGAGGAAGATGCGGCCGTTTCCCTCGTCGATCACCAGCAGGCGCTCGCGCATCGCGGCGACCTTCGCCAGACCATCCTGGCGCCGCTGCTCGTGAACTACGTTGGCGAGGTAGGGGTTTTTCACGTAATCGATCGGCACGTCGGCGGCATGCGAGACCAGCTTTGCGGTGATGTCGAGGCGGTTGAGATCGAGACTGAAATACAGCACCGTCAGCTCGGGATTGCAGGTGACGAGATCCCAGGCAAGCTGGGTCACAAAGGTGGACTTGCCCATGCCCACGCCGCCGGTGACCAGGTAAAACTGTTTCTGGATGCCGTTGAGCCGCTCCTGGAGAATCGGGAAATCGGTTTCGTAGCCGATATAGCTCTTGCGCCGCTGCCGGTTTTCCTGGACCAGATCGCGCATCTCGGTGATATGCGCATCGATGTCGCGGATATACCCGGCGCTTCCCTGGAGGAACAGCGTGCGCAGCTCCTGGATGCAGCCCCCGAGCACCTCGTAGGCGTCGTCGGTCGGGCGGCCGATCTTCTCGGCATACATCACCATCAGGCGTCGGGCCTGGGCGCGGACGTTGCGGTCGCGGATGCGGTCGACGACGGGCTCGATGTCTTCGACCATGGTGACGCCGGGCGCGCCGAACGGGGCAGTGAAGAGCTTCTGCACACGCTCACGGCCGATCCAGTCGATCAGCGGCCGGCCAGCGCGGTGCTCGTTTTCGAGGCGGAGCATCACGTTCGCGAGGTTCAGCGTTTCCTGAGCCTCGACCGTCGCGAGGAAGATGCCGAGCAGGGCCCGGTTCGCCTCGACGCCCTGGAAATCCGTGACGGTGAATCGCTTGTCGCGCAGCTGACGTCCGATGATCACCGGCTCAAACGCGAAGTTCGCGAGGACAATCTCCTCGTCGACGGCCATCTCGCGCAGCAGCAGGTCAAGCGCCGTCGCCTGGTCCTCCCCCGGCGGAAGCGGGGCCGCCGGCTCCGGCCGTCCCGGCTTTCGCGGGGCAGGAGCGGGGGAAGCCTGATCGGTCGCGCGTCGTCGGCTTTTGGCCACGTGTTCCTCCGGTGGGGATGAATGATCCGGGGCATTCTAGCATCCCGCCCGAGAATCCGCAAGAGAGGAGCCGCGTCAGATCAGCTTCAGAAGCGGCATTTCATCCGTTTCACGGCCGGTGGGGCGGGGCGACCTCATCGAAGCAGGGTTCTGGTATAATGGCCGGGAGGCTGGATGACGATGACGACGCAACGACCGCCCGATGGTGCCCCCGGTCCGGATGAGCTTACGCGCAAATTCGCGACGGTGGGGAAGCTCGCGGCCGGCATCGCGCACGAGATCAACTCCCCCATGCAGTATATCAATAACAATATTGCATTCCTCGGAAACGCCTTCGCCGATCTGTCGCGCCTGCTGGCCCGGTATCGCGAGGCGCTCGAAACATGCCGCGCCGGCGCCCCCGTCCCCGAGGCG
>DATCTT010000163.1:0-7584 GCA_036567845.1 Candidatus Ozemibacteraceae bacterium
CGCTCTCCACGCACCGCCGCCGGCCACGATGGCCCCGAGCACGGAGCGGGCGCGATCCGACCCGATCAGCCGGTATGCGAGGGGAAAGCTTGCCGACGCCACGTCTTCAGGCCGTCTTCGAAGCTTCGAGATGGCTCTGGACGGTCGCCAGGAGCTCCCGGGGGCTGAAGGGCTTGGTGATATATTCGGAAGCACCGGCTTCGAGGCCCATCTGGCGGTCGACTTCCT
This sequence comes from Candidatus Ozemibacteraceae bacterium, assembly GCA_036567845.1. GTDB lineage: Bacteria > Muiribacteriota > Ozemobacteria > Ozemobacterales > Ozemobacteraceae > MWAR01. The sequence continues at coordinate 229 of DATCTT010000163.1, forward strand.
GGCCGCGCGCGGTCAGCAGAAGAATCGGCACACCGGCGAATCCGTCTTCGGCTCGCAGCGTGCGGCACACATCGAAGCCGTTCATCTTCGGCATCATGACATCGAGCAAGACGAGCACGGGTTTCTCGCGCCGGGCCGCTTCCAGGGCTTCTTCGCCATTGGTCGCGGTGACGACCGTGAACCCGGCGTTGGCGAGTTTGTCCTTGACGACCCGCAGGATATGCGGCTCGTCGTCAGCCACGAGGATTGTTCTCGGATCCATCGGTTCCTCCTGTGGTGCGGGCAAGAATCCCGCTCACGGTCCGGCTCAGGTCGGCGCCGCTGTAAGGTTTGCTGAGAACGGCATCGATGCCCTGCTGTTTCAGGCGGTCATCCTCGGTCAGCACGGTCAGCAGCATGACCGGCACGCCCCGGGTCGCTTCGTCGGCCTTCAGGTGCCTGACGACTTCGAAGCCGTCCATGTCGGGCATGAGCACGTCGAGAATGATCAAATCGGGGCGGTGATCGCGCAGGAACTCGAGGGCGGCCGGCCCCGACAGCACCGCATCGACGACGTGGCCGTCGCGGGTCAGCCTGTCGCGCACCGCGCGCGCGATGTTCGCTTCATCCTCGATCACCAGAATCCGTGCCATGGTTCAACGATACCACAACCGCCGCACCGCGCGCCATTTCCCCCGGGCGTTCGGCGGGTCAGGGTTCTGTTGGCATCTTCCGGGAAGACTGATACAATCGTGGCCATGGCATCCATCCCCTTTCTGATCGATTACCGGCCGCACACCCGCTGGGGGGTGGCCGGCCTGACCGCCTTCATCTACGGGATGTTCCGGCTGGTGTCGCTGGGATATGACGACGGGGTCTGGCACGGCCTGAACTGGATTGGAACCGGCGCGGCGCTGGTCTCGACCGAACGGATTCTCGAGCTGCTCCATGGCCCCGACTGGCCCGGCAAGATTCCGCTGCGGGAAAAACTGGGCTGGCTGGCATATCTGACCGGCGGCATCGGGATGCTGATGAGCTGGTGCATGACCCCGCTGCCGCTCGTGCTGCTCGGCTGGGCCCTCGCCGGTTCCGAACCCGTCCGGGTCGCCTGGAGGCTGCTCGTCGATCGGTTCACCGACATCAACGCCGACCGGTGGGTCGACTGGTTCGGGCTGCTGCTGATCATCCTGGGCATCCTGTTTCTCGGTCTCGGAAGCATCGGGCCGCTCATCGGCCTCGCCGTGAATGTGCGGGCGAACTACGACAGCGGCAGCGGCACGATCGCCCTCGGCGCCGGGACAGCCGCTCCGGGTGCCGCCACGTTCAACCTGATCCCGATGGCCGTCGGGGCGTGCTTTCTCGTTCTCGGCGTCGGAATCCGGCGCCGGGCGATGTGGGCCGGGGCACTGGGGCTCGGCGTCACGTTTTTCATGTTCATGCAGGCCTGCAACGAGGCTCTCGTCGCCTCGGGCGGCCACATCACCCATCTTCCGCGCGCCCTGGCCGGGGAAAGCATCAACCTTGCGCTCTCGTGGTTCCTCTTCTTCGGATTTTATAGCATCTTCTATCCGCTCGTTTCAGAGCGGATCAAGGGGCTTGCCGGTATTCTCGAGGGCAAGCTCAAGGATGCCGACGAGGCCCTGAAGGAAACGCGGGGCCGGCTGGAAAAGGCAGCGCACGATGCCGCCCAAGCCGCGCGCGATCTCGATGACGAGCGGATCAAGTTCCGGGCACTGTTCGAGAACACCAATGAAGGCATCATCCTGTTCGATGAGAACGATATCATTCTCTATATGAATCCGGCCTACTGTTCGTTCTACGAGATCGAGCGCGACGCGTGGTTGGGGAAGAAGTGGCCGGGGATTTTCGAGCGGCCCGGCATTGCGGTCTGCACCGACGGCGCGAGCATCGACCCGGACGGCGCGCAAAACGGCTCGGCGCGGCCACGGCGAGGCGAGGTCACGATCACCGACACGCGCGGTGCGATCAAGCGGCGGCTCGCTTTTTACGCCAAGCGGATCACGAACGCCCAGGGCGAAGTGATCGCCTGCATGGGCCTCTCGCGCGACATCACCCTCGAGCGCGAGATCGACCAGATGAAGACCGAGTTCGTCAGCAACGTCAGCCACGAGCTGCGCACGCCGCTCACCTCAATCCGGGCATACACCGAGATGCTGCTCGACGACGAGACGGATGACGTGCAGACACGGCGCGATTATCTCCAGATCGTGCTCGACGAGGCCGTGCGGCTGACGAATTTGATCAACGACATTCTCGATCTCTCAAAGATGGAGGCCGGCCGCAAGGCCTACAAGTTCGCCACGATCGGCCTGCACGGGCTGATGAAAAAAGCGGCATCGGTGATCGCAGCAGACGTGCAGAAGAAGGGACACACGCTGGATGTCCGGCTGCCGGACGAGGACAGGACCGCCGTCTGCGACGCGGATCTCGTGCACCAATGCATCCTGAACCTGCTCAGCAACGCCGTGAAATACACCCCCGAGGGAGGCCGGATCACCCTCGCCCTGTCATACAATACCAGCAATTATACCATTGCCGTGACGGACACTGGTCCGGGCATCTCCCGCGAGGATCAAAAGCAATTGTTCAGTAAATTCTTCCGGGTCGAGAGCACGCTCAACCGTGACGTCGGCGGCACCGGCCTGGGCCTTGCCCTCGTCCGGCAGATCGCCCATGTGCATCAGGGCGAGGCCGGGGTCGAATCCGAACCGGGAAAAGGTTCGACCTTCCGACTGACGCTTCCCTACACCCCGGTTCCCCCGGCGCCTCCCGAGAAAACCGCCCCCAAAAAGCCCTGATCGGCCTCAACAAAAGAACGGCTCCTCTCCGTGAAACCTCTGCGTCTTTTGTGCTCTCCGTGATGAAATCGTTTTCCAAGGTGATGGCCCGAAACTTCAAGGACGACGAATGTTCAGAAGAGAACATACCAGGCACGGAGACACAGAGTTTGCCGAGAATTCCCCAGTGTCAGGCATGTTGATTTCGTCCCAAGGACCGTTCCACAGATAGCTCAGATGTCGCAGATGAACGACATGATACGAGGAAGAGCCTTCTTTCAGATCACGAAAGGCTCTTCCTTCGTTTTCGAACGTCATTTCCATCTGCCCTTCATCGGCCCAGCATCTGCGGATACGGTCTTTTGACCTGCGACGTTTTCAACGGGGTATCTTTCGGGGTGAAATGTATTTTCTGCGTCTCTGTGACTCTGTGGTGAGTTGTCGTAACTCGTGGAGGGTGATCGACAGGGGGGTCTTGCCTTCTTTTCTCTCTTCTGGTAATATGCTCTCGCGCGCGTGCGCAACAGCAAGCGAGGGTGGCGGAACTGGCAGACGCGCCAGACTTAGGATCTGGTGGTTATACCGTGCGGGTTCAAGTCCCGCCCTTCGCACAGCAAGCATGCAAGCGGGAGTAGCTCAGTTGGTAGAGCTCCTGCCTTCCAAGCAGGAGGTCGCGGGTTCGAGTCCCGTCTCCCGCTCTTTTTTATTTCTCTTGGTTCTCAGGTATTCCATCGCCGAAGGAGTTACAGATCCATGTCCATGCAGCTCAAGACACAGGTTCAGGAAATCGGCCCCAACAAGGTGGCCCTGACCGTCGAAGTGGGCAAAGAACAGGTTTCCGCGGCCTACGATCATTTCTTCCAGCGGGCCGCCCGCACGATCAAGATTCCCGGCTTCCGCCCCGGCAAGGCTCCCCGGCCGGTCCTGGCGAAGTTCATCGGCCCCGACGCAATCCGCGAGCAGGTCGAGGAAGAGCTCGTCAACCAGGTATATCCCGACGCCATTCGCCAAACCAAGCTGCATCCGGTCAGCGATTTTTCGGTCGAAGAGTCAAATCTCCGGGAAGGTGAAAGCTTCACGTTCAAGGCGACGTTCGATGTCCGGCCAAAGCTTGGCGATATCAACTACCGCGGCCATACGGTGACCGTGAAGCGGCTCGACGTCGACGACGAGCTGATCGGAAAGGTGCTCGAGCAGCGCCGCGAGCAGTTCGGCAAAACCGTTCCGGTCGAGGACGGCGAGCTTCAGTTCAACGATTATTTCATGGGCAAGGTCGCCGTCTCCTGCGATGGCGTCGAGGATGCTGAGCTTTCCGAGGAAAAGGGGTACCACAAGTTCACGGAAGACGGCCGCATGTATCTGCCGATGAAGGGCATGAAGCCGGGCGAGACCCGTTCCTTCAAGTATGAAGCGAACACCGATGCCGACAAGGATTCAAAGTATTACGGAAAGACCCTCGACATCAATGTGACGCTCGAGCGCATCTCCCGTCCCACCCTTCCGGCGCTGAACGACGAGTTCGCCAAGGAAGTCGGCGATTTCGCAACGCTCGACGAGCTGAAGGCGAAGATCCGCAAGGATCTCGAAGATCACGCGGTGAAGGATGGCGAGGAACGCGCGGTCGATGCGATCCTGAAGGAAGTCGTGGCCAAGACCAACGTCGACCTGCCGTCCGCGATGGTCGAGCGGACGATCGATTATTTCGTGTCGAACATCGACCGTCGGTGGCGCCAGTTCAACAGCAGCCTGAGCGAGTTCCTGAAGCGGTCGAACAAAGATTACAAGGCGTTCCGCGAAGAGTTCCGCGAGAAGGCCGAGTTCGAGACGAAGGTCATGCTGATCGTCGATGAGATCGGCGAGCGCGAAAAGATCGAAGTTTCGGATGCCGAGTTCCGGGCCGAGATCGAAAAGCGGGCTGCGGATTACGGCATGCCCGTCGACAAGCTGATGGAGCATCTTTCCAAGGGCGACGGCGAGGAAAATCTCCGCCATACCGTCCGGGATCGCCAGATTCGCGAGTTTTTGCTAAAGAACAACACGGTTCATTACGATATGGTCAAAGAAGCCGAATTCAACAAGGGGGATAACGCACAGTGACGCTGGTACCAATCGTCATTGAGCAGAGCAGTCGGGGCGAACGCGCTTACGACATCTACTCGCGTCTTCTGAAGGACCGTATCATCTTCATCGGTGGTGAGATCGAGGACCACATGGCCAATCTGATCATCGCCGAGCTGCTCTTCCTCGAGTCGGAAGACCCGGAGAAGGATATCTCGGTGTATATCAACAGCCCCGGTGGCGTGGTCACGGCCGGTCTGGCGATCTACGACACGATGCAGTACATCAAGCCCGACGTCAGCACGATCTGCATCGGTCAGGCGGCGAGCATGGGCGCGGTTCTTCTTGCGGCCGGAACTGCCGGCAAGCGGTATGCGCTCCCCAACTCGCGTATCATGATCCACCAGCCGCTCGGCGGTGCGCAGGGCCAGGCCAGCGACATCGAAATCCAGGCCGGCGAGATCCTGCGCATCAAGGAAAAGCTCAACGACATGCTCGCGCACCATTCGGGCCAGCCTCTCAAGCGCGTGAAGAAAGACACCGACCGTGACTTCTTCATGTCGGCCATGGAAGCCAAGGAATACGGCATTATCGACGAAGTCGTTCAACGCAAGCCAGTAACCGCCAAAACGGCCGGAGAGTAAGCATGCTGTCTAAGAGCCCCCAGTTCCGGTGTTCTTTCTGCGGGAAGAGCCAGGACCAGGTCCGCAAGCTGATCGCGGGTCCTGAGGTGTACATCTGCGATGAGTGCATCGGGTTGTGCAACGACATCATCGTGGAAGAGGTCGATGACGACCAGACGCACGAGCTGAAGGGCATCATCAAGCCCCGGGAGATCGTCGACGTGCTTGACCAGTATGTCGTCGGTCAGCAGCGCGCGAAGAAGATCGTGGCGGTTGCTGTCTACAACCACTACAAGCGACTGGCGCTGGCGAAAACGCCCGGCCGCCGGGATGACGTCGAGGTGCAGAAGTCGAATATTCTGTTCCTTGGCCCCACCGGCTCGGGCAAGACCCACATCGCCCAGACGCTCGCCCAGCTCCTGAACGTGCCGTTCTGCATCGCCGACGCGACCACCCTCACCGAGGCCGGTTACGTGGGCGAAGACGTCGAAAGCATCCTGCTGAACCTGCTGCGCGCCGCCGACTACGACGTGCAGAAGGCCGAGAAAGGCATCATCTACATCGACGAGATCGACAAGATCGCCCGCAAGAGCGAAAATCTGTCGATCACCCGCGATGTCTCGGGGGAAGGGGTCCAACAGGCGCTTCTGAAGATGCTCGAGGGCAAGATCGCGCATGTGCCCCCCCAGGGCGGCCGCAAGCATCCGCATTCGGAGTTCATCCAGATCAACACCAAGGACATCCTGTTCCTGATGGGCGGCTCGTTCGAAGGGATCGAGAAGATCGTCGAAGGGCGCACCCGCACCAAGTCCCTGGGGTTCGGCAGCACACCGATGGCACGGCGCGACAAGCGAATCAACAACCTGCTCGCGCAGATCATGCCCGAAGACCTGCTCAAGTTCGGCATGATCCCCGAGTTCATCGGCCGCGTGCCGATCGTGGCGACGTTCGACCAGCTTATTGAGGAGGACCTCGTCCGGATCCTCACCGAGCCGAAGAACGCCCTGACCAAGCAGTTCCAGCGCCTGCTCCGGATGGAAGGCGTCGAGCTCGAGGTCACCCCGCCGGCCCTGCAGGCGATCGCACGCAAGGCGATCAAGCAGAATACCGGTGCGCGCGGCCTGCGCCGCATCTTCGAGGAGATGATGCTCGATCTGATGTATGAGGTTCCGTCAAACCCCGAGATCGAGAAGGTCATCATCACCGAGCGGACAGTCGAGCGCAAAGAGCCATATCAAGCGATATATAAAATGGCCGAGGAAAAGACGGCCTGAGTCGTTTCCCGTCATCCCACGCAGGTGCGAGCCCCCGGCCCGCACCTGCGCTTCATTTCGGGTGGTTTTCTGGAACTACTCGGCCGGAGTGAGGCCGGCGGCGCCGGCAATGGGGCGGGGCTGGTTGTCGCCGGCATCGAGGCGAATCGAGCCGTCGGCCATGAGGAACCGGGAGCCGGCCGAGTCCATCGTGACGCTCAGCCGCCGGGTTCGGATCCGGACCGTGCCCACATCGAGAGTGATCCGGCTTGAGGCGGGCCGCTCCTCGACGAGGAACTGGCCGCCAAGCCCCGTGATCGTGCCGGCCCGGGTCGTGACCTCGAAGCCGTTGCCGCTGGAGCGGAGATCGCACGTCACCTGGCCGCTCAGAAGGTGGGTTCCCGTCGCCGTCAGCAGAAATCGTGCCTGGGACGTGAACTGGATGCGATTTTCCCCGTGAAACTCGACGAACAGGATGCCGAGAGGCGGCACCCGGTAGGTGACACCAGGATCGAGCGCGCCTTCGGTCGACAATGCGACACTGCCGCCGGTTGGTTCCAAACGGGTCAGTGTCTGGCCGGGCGGGGCGGAAAGGCGGTAGGTGTAAAAGCCCCGGGTCGCCGGTGCCGGGGCCGGAGCGGGCCG
>DATCTT010000164.1:0-2209 GCA_036567845.1 Candidatus Ozemibacteraceae bacterium
GCCGTTCCGGGCCATCGTCACGGTGGATCTGGCGGGCCATCCGTGTGACATGGAGGCGTTCGCCCGGCTGAAGAATAAATATAATCTGATATGGATTCATGACGCATGCCATTCGCTTGGCGGGGCATGGACTGACAGCACGGGGCGCGTCTGGCGGGTAGGGGAGTATCCCGCGCCGGATGCCGTCGCCTGGAGCTTCCACCCGGTCAAGCACATCACGACCGGTGAGGGCGGGATGGTCACGACGTTCTCGGACCCGGTCGCGAACCGGCTGTGCCTTCTCCGGACCCATGGAATCACGAAGGAGCCGGCGACGTTCGTCTTCCGGGACGAGGGATTCGACACCGACGGTCAGCCGAATCCCTGGTATTACGAGATGCAGGCGCTGGGCTTCAACTACCGGCTGACGGATCTGCAGGCGGCCCTCGGCTCGTCCCAGCTCGGGCGGCTCGAGGCGGGAATCGCCCGTCGGAACGCCATCGCGGACCGGTATCGGGCCGGCCTGGCCGGGATCCCCGGGGTGCGGTTGCCTCCCGTCCGGCCCGGGGTCAGACATGCCTATCATCTGACCATCGTCCGGATCGATTACATCGGCCTCGGAACGACCCGTGCCCGTGTGATGCGGGGGCTGCGCGAGCGGAACATCGGATCCCAGGTGCATTACGTGCCGGTTCCGATGATGCCGTTCCATGCCGGAACCGCAATAATGAGTGAGTTGCCGCAGACGGTGGCGTATTACCGCGAAGCCCTGTCTCTGCCGTGTTTTCCGGAGCTTCTCGACGATGAGGTGGATCGGGTCGTGGATGCCCTGCGGGAGCTTCTCGCATGAATCGTCCGACCGTCGAAACAGAGGCTATCATCCAGGCCAGACTGGGCTCGACCCGCCTGCCGGGGAAGGTCCTGCTCGACCTGAGAGGCTTGCCGATTCTTGGACATGTCGTCCGGCGTGCCCGGGCGGCGTCACGGATCGACCGGGTCATCGTTGCGACGACGACGGATTCCGGCGACGACGCTATCGCGGATTGGTGCGACCGGACACAGATCCCGGTGTTTCGCGGCTCGCCCGGCGATGTGCTGGACCGGTATGCCCGATGTGTTGGGGTCTGGCCCTGTCGCCGTGTCGTCCGGATCACGGCGGACTGTCCCCTGATCGACCCGGGAGTGATCGACGAGGTTGTGGCTCTGCATCAGACCGGTTGTTACGACTACGTGTCGAATCTGCATCCCCCGACGTTCCCGCACGGTCTCGATGTCGAGGCCGTCTCGGCGGAGCTTCTTGCCGGGGTCTGGAACGAGGCGAGTCTGCCTTCCCATCGCGAGCATGTGACCCTCTTCATCCGGGAAAACCGCGAGCGGTTCCGGTTCGGCAACGTCTCGTTCGGGCGGGACGTGTCGCGCTACCGGGTCACCGTCGACCGGCCGGAGGATTATGCGTTCATGAAAGCCTTCCTGGGCCTGATTCCCGAGGGAATCGAGCTGCCGTCGGTCTACGAGGTGCTGCGGCTCCTCGAGGCCCATCCCGAGATCGTTGCCATCAACGGCGGGCAGGACCGGTATGAGGGGGCGCGCCGTTCGGCCGCGGCCGAAGGCCGGCCGCTGAACCTGTGAGCGCCGGCCGATGCCGAAGCTACTGATCCGTGCTGACGGCGGTCCGGAACTCGGACTGGGCCATCTGATGCGCTGCCGCACGCTCGCTTTGGCGATGCGGGAGCGGGGCTGGGAAGTCCTGCTTCTCACAACAGCGGACCCTGGCTCTATCTGGAGTGATATACAAAACGTTCCACTCCCCTGGGAGCAGATCGACGGCGGAACGGCGCAAGGCTTCAAGACGGCGATGGCGGCGAAGATGCATGGAGCCGACCTGGTGCTCATCGACCAGTATGGGTTCGCGACAGAGGATTTCACCGCGATCTGGGCGACGGGGCCGCGGCTGGCCGTCATCGACGACCTGGGCGAGCGGGTGCTGCCGGTGGATGCCGTGATCAATCCCAACCCGGGCGCAGAAGCAGCCCCATACGCGAAACGCGGGATTCCCCTGTGTCTCTGCGGTGCCCCATACACGCTCGTCAGGCCCGAAGTGGCGCGGCTTGCCGGCGCCCCCCGGCCGGAAAACGGCCACGTGCTCGTCACGCTGGGCGGCGGTGACGTCCAGGACATTACCCTCGAAGTGGTCACGGCGATCAGGGACGAGATTCGAAATCGTCCCATC
>DATCTT010000165.1:0-2155 GCA_036567845.1 Candidatus Ozemibacteraceae bacterium
CAGGGGGCGCCCGGTTCTGCTTCCGGATGATGATTACTTCTTGACGGCCAGGTCGATGTAATCCGTCGTGACGGTGGGCCGATCCTTGACACCAAGGACATCGAGCAGCTCGGCGATGATCTTTGCCTTGCTCTCGGCATCCTGACGGCTCCAGGTGCGGCTCTTGATCTCGAGGAAGTTGCCGATGGCCGGCTTCTTCATTGTGTCGACGTTGATGAAAAACTCGGTCTCCTTGAAATGCACGAGATACCGCAGGCGGTCTTTCTGGATCTCGGTCTCGTCCTTCGGCTGGAAATACTCGCGGTAGAAGCGGAGCGAGTTGTTCGCCGGGGCGAGATACCGGCTGCGGGAGAGGAGAACGGCCGACGGATACTTGTTCTCGCGGTCCTGACCAAGCAACGTCAGCCGGGCGCGCACCTGACTCACCTGGCCCTTCTCGTCGATGAACTCGTCTTCGCGATACCGGATTCGGCCCTGGGTCGAATCCTCGAAGTCGAAATACGTGTCGAACTGGCGGTAATGGCGCTTTCGCTCGATCTCGATCTCGCCTTTCTCGAGGGCGGTGACGATCGGGGCGGTCTCGTCGACCTTCACCTTCACCTGGACCTCGAAGCTCTCCTCCTCCATGGCACCGCCGATCGCGACCAGCTTCGACAGGACGGACTGTTCGCGCTTGGCGAGGAAGGCGTCGATCCGGCCGGCAAACCCGGCGGCTTCGGAGATGAGCGACTTCTCGTCGAGGGTCAGGAGCTTCCGGTCGCGCATCAGCCACTTGCCGTTCACCATCGAGTCGGTGACGTCGGTCGATTTGGTTGCATAGACGATCTGGGAGTAGATGCACGTCTCGTCGCGGTTGAAGCGGGGCTGGTTGTGAAGCGGATGAATATCAACAAGTATTATATCTGCCCGTTTTCCAGGAATCAGGGAGCCGGTGATCGAGTCGATATGCAGGGCGCGGGCGCCGAGCCGGGTGGCCATCAGCACGACGCTGCGGGCCGGAAGCGCCGTCGGGTCGAGGGTGGACAGCTTGGCCAGGAAGCTCGCGAGGCGCATTTCCTCAAACATGTCGAGGTCGTTGTTCGAGGCGGGGCCGTCGGTGCCGAGACCGACCGAGACGCCCAGCTCGAGCATCCGCTTGGTGGGCGCCGCGCCCGAGGCCAGCTTCATGTTCGAGGACGGGTTGTGAATGGCCCCGACCCGGTGCTTGGCCATTTCGCGCATCTCGCCCTCGTCGATGTAAACGCAGTGGGCCGCGATCGCCTTGGTGTCGAGCAGGTTCTGCTTGCGGAAGTAGGGGATGCCGGGCATCCCATACTGCGCGCGAAGCCCGTCGACTTCCTGCGCCGTTTCGGAAAGGTGCGTGTGCAGCGGAATGTCATACTCCATCGCGATCGCCGCGCAGGCCTTGAGCAGCTCGGGTGTTGTCGTGTACGGCGCATGGGGAGCGATGGCGGGAACGATCAGCGGATGCCCCTTCCATTTCTGGACGAAGGTACGGGTGTAGTTCAGCGCATCATCATACGACGGGGCGTCGGGGGCCGGGAACTTGAGCACCGACTCACCGCACACCGCGCGCAGACCCGCGTCGGCCGTGGCCTTGGCAACCTCGTCCTCAAAGTAATACATGTCGGCGAAGCACGTGGTGCCGCTGCGGATCATCTCGGCGCAGGCGATCTTCGTGCCGAGCGAGACGAACTCGGGGGTCACGAACTCGCGCTCGACCGGCATCATGTATCCCATCAGCCAGACGTCGAGGCGCAGATCGTCGGCCAGACCGCGCAGAAGCGTCATCGGAACGTGCGTGTGTGCGTTGATCAGGCCGGGCATCAGCACGCGGCCGCCGCAGTCGATCGTCTCGCGGGCGGTGTATTCCTGCCGCAGCTGGGCCTCATCGCCTACCGCCGCGATCGTTTCGCCGTTCACTGCCAGGGCACCTTTCGTGAACTGCGTGAACTCCTGATCCATGGTCAGGATATGGGCATTCGTGAAGAGAACATCAACCTGTTTCATCGTGCCTTCCATCGCCTTTCTGTCATCGATTTTCCGGGTATGGCCCGGCACCTGTTCCATCTATTGTACCATGGGGGCATCCCCGAGCCAATCTTCTGTTTGCCCCCGAAAAATGCGGCAAGCCGGAACGGGCTGTTCCGGCTTG
>DATCTT010000166.1:0-5068 GCA_036567845.1 Candidatus Ozemibacteraceae bacterium
AACGGCATCCGGTATCCTCTCGGTGGGGAGTTCGGCATCCGTCAGTGGGACCGCAGCGGAACTTCCGGCAGGTTGCCGATCCAGACCGACAAACAGGTCGGCCGGAGATTCCCCGGGGGCTTCGCCGGCTGTATTATCGGACATCTGCGTTCCGGTGGGATGTTCCGCGGGAGTCTCAGGAAACTCCCCCACCTCATCGCGGGTCTCATGGGACAACCCGTCTGGTTCCAGCCCCTCCTCGATGGCCTCTCGAGGCGCTTCGGCGGTCTCCTGCGACAGCCCGGCCGGTTCAGGGGGCAATCCGACCGATTCGGCCGGGATGGCAACGGATTCCGCCTCCATCCGGGCAGGTTCTGGAGCCCCTTCGCAGGGGTTGCCAACAGCCGGCGAGACAGCTTCAGCGGCCCCGGACTCGGGCACCGGCTCATCGCGAGGCACAGCACGAGATGCCGACGCGTCGGGCACGAGCCGCGACATGCCGGCAAGAAATGCCTCGGTCTTCATGGCCTGGGAGCGAAGATGATCACGGGCTTTCTGTGCATGGTACCGGATGGCAACATCCTCGGCCATCACCTGGGCGTCCAGCGCCGTCGCCAGCGCCTGGAAGTGCTTCTTCAGGACGAATCGCAACGCCAGCACCTTCTGCATTGCCTCGGTGAGCTGGGTTTTGTCTTTGGCTCCCAGAGCTGACTGCAGCTGCGGAATGCCATCCTCGGTCTGCCGATCGACCAGTTCGAACAAACGCCACCATTCGCCGGCCTTTCCGGTGGCGGCTGCCTCTCCGACAAGCGATTCGAACCGCTCATACAACCCTCGCACGATGAGAGCGCGGAGCAGCACATACCAGAGCTCCTCGGTTCCATGCCGGTTCCAGGCATGTTCGATGAAATCGATCGCCTCCCCCGTCAGGCTGACGGGATCGGCCCCCCGGTAGAATTCCACCAGGATTTTCGTCATTCCCTCGTCGTCCGGATAGAGGGACATATACCGGCCCAGGACGGGAAGCATTTCCACCGTGACAGCTCTTCCCGCGAGCACGAGTTTTCCGAGCTTCTCGATCAGCGCCCGGTCATTCGGCCGCCCAGATGCATAGCTCATTATATATGAAAACTGAGCCGGGGTCGGATTGGGCAGCGCGAGATACTGCCGCCCGAGCATCTCGACCGCCTGGGAATCGCCGGGATGCACCTCGAGCAGCTGTTCGGCATACCGGATCCCCTTCGAGGCGTTCCCGGTGGCAAACGAGCACCGCGCCAGAAGGCCGAAAAGACGACGTTTGTCCTCGTCCTCGCGAGCGGCCGTGAACCGTTTCTCGAGCGAGCCGAGAGCGATGCCGGGGAAGATCCAGGCGACCATCGCGATCCAGCGCCAGTAAAAGCGTTCCCACCAGCCGAAGAAGATGTGCATGCTGCGGGCCAGCACGTAAATGAACCCAAGAATCACGAATGGGGCAAACATCCAGCCATGCCGCCAGACCCAGAGAATCCGCGACGGCCAGGTGAGATACCGGCTGGTCGGATCGATCGCCTGAGCCGAGGTGAGCAGCGTCTCGGCGTCAGCATATCGCCCCTGCCGGAGGGCGATCATCATCTTCACATAAGGCGGCCAGAAGCTTTTCGGCGCCTTCTCGGCCAGACGGTCGGCCTCGGCGATGAGGGTCTCGGGGGGTTTCCAGCCCAGCTCGTAATCGGCCACCAGAGCCATTTCCCAGACCCGGATGACCCGTTCGGTCGAGTCGCCGAGCGCGGGATTCCGGTTGAGCAGGCGGCGCAGTTTTTCCCACTGGCGCGCCTCGAAGAGGCTCAGTGCCTCGTCGAATCGCTGGACCACATACAGCCGCGAGACGAGAAGCTCCTGATCGATCCTCTGGAGCCGCACCAGATGCGGAGGTGTCGCTAGCCCCATGGTGACGAATTCCCGCAGAATCTGCCGGGCCGCGAGAATATCCTCGCGGGCAACGGCAATATCGAGCTTGAGCAGAAGCTCCTGGACAAGAGCGTTGCTGCGACTCGCCTCTCCCAAAGGATCGGCGGCGGCGGAAGCCACGGCTTCGGGGGAAAGCCGGGCGGCGAGCGTGCGTGCCTGGGGGTTGTTCGGATCGAGCCGGAGGATCTGCTCGCACATCTCGCGGGCAAATATCGGCTTTCCCTCGCGCACGGCCTTGAATGCCGAGGCGACCATCCCGTCGATCTGACGCGCCATGCGGAGGCGCTTCTGAAGCACCGGAAGTGAAGGCATCGCGGGATCGAGCCGCTGGAGACCGTTCAGAAGAAGCTGAGCTTGGCCCAGGTCACCAAGACTGAGCGCAGCATCGATTCGGCTCACGATCTCGTGGGAACGGCGCTTTGCCGACTCCCGGGCGATCACCAGCTGTTTCGAGGCGGAAGCCGCTCCTGCATCCCCGTTCTGTGCTAGGAGTTCGAGGCACTGCACCCGGTACAGCGGCATGTCGGAATCCGTATACAGGGCCTCGAGTCGTTCGACGATGCTCTTCCAGTCGGCAGAGAGAGGCTTGGGAAGGCCCGGCATCACGGAATCGAGCGCAGCCGGAGCTTCGGTGGCAGCAATCGGGGCCTGATCGGGCCGCGAAAGCAGAAAACGCAGGTATGCCAGCCAGACAGCGGGGTTTCCCGGGGCAAGCTCTTTCGCCCGACGAAAATCGCCGGAGATCTGGACAAGCTGCGCCTGTTCGAGATCGGGAGAGGCCCCTGCCGCCTTGATCGCGCGCTGCACAAGCGCCTCTGCCAGTTTCGGCCGCAGAGCCGTCGGATCACTCGCAACTGCCAGACGCGACTCGAGGGCGACGACGGCGGCATCGGGATCCTGGAGAGTCGATGCGTCCTGGGCAGGACTGACTGCCGTTGAAGAGGCGCGTGCCGCTCCCGGCGCGGCATCGGCAGATCCGACACAGGGAAGCACCAGGAGGAGGGCAAGGCCTACAAGGGACGAAAACGTCGTCAACCGGCCACGCAATGCTGGTCGATCCGCCATGAGGTTCTTCTCCCCGCGCAGTCGCTCACATCACCGCCTTCCACGAGAACCCAGGCGGTATTTTCCTTCATGATACCACACACATTCCCGAAGAACGACTCTTCAAGATCGCCGACCAGGCTGATGCGAAGCGTCCCGGAATGAATCGGTCTCCCCACGTGCCGGACCGTCTGCAAGAAGAGGGGCGGGCCAGCCGTATGACACGGAAGGCCCGCCCATTTCAATATGCTATATTATCTTATTTGATGCCGTAGTGGCGATCGAGATACTCGTCCCATTGGGTGTCGTGGGCGAAGTCGAGCGCCTTGTAGAAGGCCCGGAACTGCCGGTAATCCGAAGGAACCGGCAAAGCAACCGAGATCCCGGCCCGCGTCTCGACGGCACGGCAGGCGGCGACAGCGGCACGAGCCTCTTCGGCGGTCTTCTCGAGAATGGCGGCGTTCTTCACACCCGAAAGGCCGCCGATGCGGGACAGGCTTGCCTCGATATCCCAGTAGTAATCCTTGCCACCGTAGGACTCGCTTGGCGTGAACCGGTATCCGTCGGCGGAAGCGTTCATCAGTTCGAGAACGAACGCATTGAAGGCGAAAGCGAGTTCGGCAGCGCGCGACATGTTCCAGTAGCCCATATCCCGCATGCCGGCGGCGCCGGCCATGGTCGCGGCAAACCCCGTGGCATCCGACGGAAGTTTCGCCTGCAGCGAGCTCAGGATCCTTCCGTAGGGATACCCGTTGATCCCGGTGGTGTCGGCAGATCCAACCATGATCTCGCAGGAGTTGCGGAACTGGTAAACGGCTTCGATCGAGCCGGGGAGACAGGCATCGAAGGCCAGAACCGACAGCGGCCGGTTCCCGTTCAGCTGGGTGCGGAAGCTGCCGAGGACGGCGACGATCTCGAACACCGTCAGACAGTCGTTGTCGGCATGGTCATACCCCACAAACCGTTCGTTCGGGTTGAACACGACTTCGCCGGGGCGGCTGCTGCCCGTTCCGCCCGTGCCGCGCCAGGAGAAGATGCCGCTGCCGTGGCTGTTGATGATGAGGGCATACCGCTGCGCCGGATGGCGGGCGACGGCATGCTTGAGGAAGCTCCACAGCACCTTCGGGGAGCCCATGTTGACTTCCCCCGGCTCGCTCTCGACGGTGATGCCGCCCTTCTGGATCGTGTAGATCGAGGCCTCGCCGCCCTTGTTCGTGTTGAAGATCGAGCCGCGCGCAGTGCGGTCCTCCATCACGACCACTTCGCAGCCGGCCGGGGGACCAACGCGCTTCATCGCCTCGACATTCCGCTCATTCGCATCCTGCATCACGGTGTCCTTGTCGTCGTTCACCATGTAGATGAGGATGGTCCAATCGTTGAGAGCCCAGCCCGTGACCGGGGCCATCAGAGTCGCCAGAAGAACCAGAATCCGTCGGATTGCCTGCATTGTCGTGACCTCTCTGTCGGAAATTGCGTGAGCAGGTCGTATCGCAGGAACCGTGCCATCTCACCGCCCGGTTCAAAACGGCCGCATGAGCGGGATTTTCGCGTGCGGCAGTCAACCGGCTGCCGACAATTCGACAGGGGGAAGCTGAAACTCCGACACTCCCCGCATGAGCAGGATGCTCGCGGCCAAGACCATCATTCCCGACACCCCCCGAACTTGGAGAGAAGGTGTTCCCCGTATTTCTCCGGCGTGGGAAGCAACTCATCTCAGGCGAGATGAACACCATGAGTTTTCGGACATTGCGGATTTCATGAGGATTCTCGAATGAGGGGACGAGCTGGTCGATCAGGACATGCCTAATCATGCCGGACAAAAAGGCCAATACGGTGTAGATCTCCCCCCTCCACGCCCCAACCTCCGTCATCTGGTCCTCTCACCCCTTGGGAACGATTTCGAGCATCGGGACGAAGATCAGCCAGTCACCAGGCCGGCAAAAAGGATCAGGGCGAAGGCGAACAGCATGTGATGAGATTCAACAGCACTACTTATATATCTATATATACTTTTATTCACCGGTCAAACCAAATTTGCATTGTATCCGTGCCAGGGAGCAGGACGCATCGGTTCCCGATGGATTTTCCGCGTGGTATA
>DATCTT010000167.1:0-7572 GCA_036567845.1 Candidatus Ozemibacteraceae bacterium
GCTCCCGCCCGGTATAGGACTCGACCGCGATCGAAGCCCCCAGCAGCTTCAGACACTCCGGGAACAGCCCCGCTGCCTCTTCCCGCACGGCCGCCACAAGATCGGCAGAAACGGCTTGCTCAACATCGGTTTTCATGCGCCATCTCCATTCATCGTTGTCCACGTCACCGGGAGGAAAAGCTCCCGGCACATGCTATTTTATATACTGTTTGATTTTTATATGTTTGTGAATCCAAAGAAACGCGTTCTCCACGCGAGAAGGGAACAAACCCCAATCCGCTCCTGCCGTTGCACGGGCCGGCCATTCTCGCACAGGGGGCCTGGGATTCGGCCATTGCCACGTCGTATAACAGAATGTGGCCATGTGGCAACGGAGCGCATCGCAATGTGTCCGGGATACGCACAGAGACAATGTATATTGTATGCGATATACACATCACCGGTGGCGGTGGTCACCAGTCGGGGTGGCAGCGGCGGCAGACGCTTTTGTCGCTGTGGCAGGCGGCGCATTTGTCGGGATTGGTCTGGGCGGACAGGCCGTGGCGGCGGGAGACCCAGGCGAGGGTGTGGTCGGACGGGCGGCGGCTGTGGCAGGCGACGCAGCTCGACTCGGTGTGGCACAGGCGGCAGCGGTCAGGGTCGGTACGGTAGGCCGTGCCATGTTTCCGTTCGAAGTTGCGCACGTGATCGGCCGGCCGGGGGGTCGGGGAATGGCACATCGTGCAGTTCTTCTTCGCCCGCAGCCCGTCATGGCACACGAGGCAGGATTCCATCGTGGTGGAGCAGTGGGAGCCGTCGAGCGAGTCCCACCCCTCGACGAGCGGATGGCAAGCAATGCAGTCGTGAGCCGCATGCGCCGTATGGGAAAACGTGACGCCGTGGCCGATGCGCTCCCGGTCACGCTCGGTCCGGGCCGGCTTTCCGAGATGACACAGGCCGCAGTCGCTTTTCTGGCGGGCGGCAAAGTGACAGGTGAGACAGACCTTCTCGGGAGGCCGGCCGAACGTTGGGGAGTCGGCAGCCGGCTCGGGAATGGCCGGAGGAGACGCAACCGCCGGCGGTGGCGCCCCGGGCACGATCCGTGAAGGCCGCAGCGGTGCGAACCCCGATGGCACGTCATCCGGCAGCGCGGCCCCCTCGACGACGCGGTGACACCGTTCGCACCGGATGCGCTGCTCACCGTGGGTCTTGTGGGAGAATCGCAGGCTGGCTTTCGTCGGCGGCAGATCGGATGCGGCCGATGCGACCGCCCCCCCGGGCCACGCGATGAACACCGGCACGAGCAGCATCATCGCCAGCCACAGGCCGGCAACGGCCGTTCCGAACGAGTCACGAAGGTGTTTCATGGCGCCTCCACGATACGCCATTTCCCTCCCTCGTACAAGCCTGGGAAATCCAACACATCCGAGAGGCAGACCCGGTTGAAGACGTTTTGGAACGCCAGAGCGTCGGCACAGATCACAAACAGCTGAAGGCCGGATGGAAGCGACAGCAGCGAACACCCGGAATCTCTCGCAAAGCGGATGCACAGAGGAATCCGAAGTCCTGGCGATCCATCGCAAAAAGATCGGATAATCCGGGACAATCGAGGTATACTTTCAGGAGCGGTTTTCAAAAGGGGTGCTTGCATGAAAAGACCGATTTCCCTCATCATCCTTGCCTTCCTGGTTTTCGTCTTCGAGCCACTTCCCGCTTTTTCCGCTGCGAAGCTTCCGCAACTCCTGCTGAAGTCGTTTTTACCTCTCCCGGACAGCACGCTTATCGTGTTCGGAAAAATGTTGTTCATTGACCCAACCGAAATTGAAGAAAACCTGAATATGGGCCGCGTGGAGCTCTTTTTCCACCACCGGGCCAAAAATCTGCCGTTGACGATCTCGATTGGCAATGCCCGTGTTCAGACTCAGACGAACGATGAAGGTGATTTCAGTGTTTCGTTCCCCGGCTCCGCGGCAGCGGAACTTCGGGGTGAAACAACGGTGACGTTCACCTCCAGCCAGTTCCCCTCGTATCAAGAGACGGCAACATACAATCTTCCGGCCCAGCCACAGTTTCTTATTGTCAGCGATATAGATGACTCGGTGCTGGTTTCAAGTGGCGGAAAATTTTACAAGGCCATCGGGAACGCCCTGTTCAAACCCGTCCACAAACGGGATGCCGTGCCAGGAACCCCAGAAATCTACCGGGCCCTGATAACCGGGACGCAGGGGACCGACAGTCTGCTGGTCTTTTTATCCGGATCCCCCGTATATCTTGCCCCCCGGATAGAAATCTTCTTCAAGGACAAGGCCTTCCCAGAGCATTCGCTCATTCTTCAGAACATCGGGCCGAAAGAGCTGTTTTGGGATCGGCTCCTGAAGCACAAACCTTCCAGGCTGTTCTCATCGACCACGATGGAATACAAGCTGTTGCAGTTGGGAAAGCTTTTCAAGTGGTATCCCGACTTGCCGGTCATTCTCCTGGGCGATTCCCTGGAAAAAGATCCCGAAGTATATCAAAAAATGGCTGAGAATTATCCCGGAAAGGTTCGCCTGGTCGTCATACGGAACCTCACCCAGCAGCCGCTCGGGAATGCCAGATATGAGGGGCTGAGAATACTTGCCCCGCTGATCGTCTGGAATGATCCTGCGGAACTCCGGGACGCTTTGATCAGGGAAAATCTGATCGCACCATCAGCCGGAACCGCCGACCAGAAGTAGGTGCTGAGGTTCGTCTTCCTTCGTCCCTTCGTGACTGAACCACTCTTGTGCAATAGTGGTCGCCCTGTCACGGGCGGGTTTGCCCCCCCCTAGAGGCGCAACATTGCCGATCGAATTTGAACATGCCAGACATAGAAACACAGAGTTTGAAAAAATTTTCCTCTGTGCCTCTGTGTCTCTGTGGTGAGGCTTTTTTTCAGAAGATGATCTGGGTTTCGAGGAAGGGGGTGTTGTTCTCGTCGAACTGGCCGACCGGGCCGAGGGCGTCGGTGGATTTGCCGTTCACGTGGACGCCGGCGACGAATTTCAGGAAATCGCCCCGCTGGAGCGACATCTGCGGCGTCAGCACATACTCGCCCGTCGTCATATTTCCGAGACTATTGAATTCAATGAAAAGCGTCTCGCTCCTGAATCCTTTCTTGAGCTGCAGCGAGGTCATGAACTCGGTCGGATGGAGCTGGTAGGGCGTCTTCGTCTGCATCTTCGAGATGTGCGACAGGATGCCCTGCACGTTCAGATACAGGTTGTTGCGGTAGGTCTTGTCGGTGCCCAGCAGCATGCCGAAAAAGTTGCTCTGGAACCGCGGCCCGATGCGGCCGTCCTGCCACGACGCGAAGGTCTTCGTCGGGGACCAGGCCATCTCGTACCGCATCAGGAACTCCTTGCCCAGCGTGACGTTGCCGTCGACCGCGAACGTCTCGTCGATCGGGTATTCCGAGCGCAGATACCCGCGCGGCGCGAGGTCGATCACCGGCAGCCGCTCCTTCAGCCAGAGGTAGTGGTATCGGATCTCGTATTTTTTGAACGCGCTGTTGAAGCCGAGATGATACTGCTCGCGCACGCGGGTGTCGTCCTCGCGCATCAGCGGCGTGCCGAGCAGCACCATGCGCGCCGCCTCCTTCTGGAACGCCGTCGCCCACCGGCCGTAGATGCTCGGCAGCTCGCTCGCCTGGAACACCGGCATGTAATGGAAGTCCCAGCTCATCTTTTTATTGATATAGTAGGTCGTTTTTATCGCCGGGACTTCCTTCTTGTCGCGGTTGTAATCGTTTGCGAGGCCGTTGTGATACCGGCGTGAGTTGATCTTGTCGATGAACGACACCTTGTCACCGCTGCCGAGCGTGTCGACAAGCAGACCCGCCTTGAAATCGAAGTTGCCGGCTTTGAACTTGTAGTAACTCTCGCCGAGATACGAGCTCCAGGACTTGTTATCCTCCTCCTGGTAGTAGAGGCCGTTGAGGCTGAGCAGCAGCTTCTGCCCCTTCGCGCCCTCCTTTTCGAGGTTCACCCGGAGCTGGTCGTAAGAGGAGAACTCGTTGTATTTCCAGCTGTGCCAGCCCGTGATCATGGGCCGGTTCACCGGCCGCTCCCCGGGCTGGTCCGCGGGCTTCGTCACCCCGGCAGGCGCCGAGGCGGGCGTCTCGTCGCCCTTCTCGATCATGATGCGCGGCATCTGGAATACCTCGCGGGCCCCCGGTGTGCGCGCGGCAAGATCCGCTCCCGTCGCGGCTTCCGCACCGCCCCACGAACGGCTGCCGGAAACCGCGGGCAGCAGAAGCAGCAACACGCAGAAAAGCACCGCGAGCCGGTTTCCCGACAGGCGGCGGCCGCTGGTTCCCCGGAACGTCCGTCCGCGCAGGCGTGCGGCGGGGGTTCCCGGAAGTGCCGTCAAGAGCGTGGTCTGCCTCCGAACGATGTCTCTCTTCTCTCATCGGCATTTCCCGGCCGCCACCGAAATCCGCGGCCGAAGAAAAACCCCGGCCTGCCGTCTGGGGCAGAACCGGGGCTGGTCGCGCGAAACCGGGATCAGCTCTTCTTCATGTTGCGCTCGCTGAACGTCTCGCCGTCGAGCTGCACGTCATACTGGATCCCGTTGATCCGGAGCTGGGTCGAGGTGTTCTTGCGCAGATCCTTCATCTCGACCATCCTGGGGGTCCAGATGTCCTGGATCTTCTCGAGCTCTGTCGCGGTCATCTCCTTGATCACCTTGTCGGGGCTCTTCTTGTCATACATGACCGCCTTCAGCACCAGCATTTTTTCCTTCGAGACATACAGGGTGCTCTTCGCATAGCTGGTCTTGCCGTCGCTCTTCACGGTGTCGATCACCCAGACCGGCTCCTCGCCCAGCTTCTCCTCGCGCAGGTTCGAGCAGGTATAGTCGGAGGCATGGATATCGTCCATGTCCTCGTAGGTGAAATCGCTCGAGACGAAGGACATGCCGTAATCGTCGGCAACGATGCGCCGCACGTTCTTCATCGCCGAGAGGTAGATGCGCTTTTCACGCTGGCGGCTCTTCTCGTTCACCAGGTAGGTCGTGTCCTTGATGTCGCCCGGCGACAGAAAGTGGATGAAGTTGTCCTTGTTGTCGTTGTCGACCTTCTGCCGGAAGATGTTCATCTTGCGGGTGCGCTTGCCGCCGTCGGCCGCGATCAGGACCATGTCGGTGTCGGCCTTCGAGGTCTTGCCGACGTAGCGGTCCTCGACGCCTTTCAACACCTCATCCGCCGTCATCGCCCAGGCAGCCTGCCCGACGAGAAGGGCCACCACGACCAGGATTCCAGAGACGAGCCACTTGTTCATACGCGCTCCTTTTCAGCATCGCCCGTTTCGACGGGTTTTCGCGGGAATGGGCTTTCAGGGAAAACGGACATTCCCTGTTCCGGATTGCCTCCGCGTTTGATTCTACCAGATTGCCCGACGCCGGAAAACGGTCTAGAATGGCACGCCGAGAGGAGAATATCGATGCAAACGCCCATGAGTGCCGAAGAACTTCAACGTCTGCTGCCCCGGACCGTGAAAGTCGATCTCGACACGCCACTCGAGTCTGCCTGGACCGCGCTCACGATGGTCTCGGCCGTAGCCTGCGTGTTCATTCTGCAGGTCGGCTTCGTCGGCGGGAAACGCACCCCGCCCGATCCCGAGTTCCTGCGATTCCTGCCCTGGGCGCTCGGCGCCGTCGCGCTGTTCATCGCCCTCAAGAAGCTCACCGACAACTACTACCTCGTCGACCGGCAGCGGAAAGGCATCTTCTACCATTTCGACTGCCTCGGCTACCGGTCGAACACGCCGTATCTGGCATTCTCCGATGTCGATTCGGTCATCGTAAACGGGTCGGTGCACCATTCAAAGCATTCGCGCTGGTTCGAGTATCAGATCCAGCTCATAGACCGGCACGGCAAGTCCCATACGTTCAGCGACTCCCTGAAAGAGGCCGAGCTCGGCACCCTGAACACGCGTGCCGAGACGATCTCGAAGATTATCGAGTGCCGCTTCGTTCCCGGCAAATCCGAGTGCATCCACACCGTTGAGACCGAGCCGGGCGGCAGCGTCTCCGTCTCGACGTCCCACACCCCGCTCCACGACCCGGGCATCGAGCTCTCGAACACGCAGCTGTCGGGCACGACGGTCGCCCTCGTGCTCATACTCGTGCTCGGCTTCTTCGGCTTCGTTTTCTGGGCCTCTCTCAGGTGACCGACCGCCCCCCTCCGTCCGAACCCGCCGACGGGCTGCCCCGCACCGTCAAGATCGACCTCGACACGCCCCTCGAAGCTCTCTGGAAGGGACTGGCCGTTGTCGCCCTGGTTGCCTGCCTGTTCATCCTGCACGTCGCGTATCTCGGCGACGACAGCTCGCCCCCCGACCCGGCGTTCCTGCGGTTCCTGCCCTGGGCTGCCGGCGCCTGCGCGCTGTTCCTGGGCCTGCGCGCGCTGACGGACAACTACTACATCGCGGATAGACACCGGAAGGCGCTCTTTTACCATTTCGGCCTCGCCTTCTTCCGATCGGACACGGAATACCTGCCGTTTTCCCGGGTGGACAGCGTCATCGTGAACGGGAACGTGCTCAGCGATGAAGGGGCGAAATCTTATATATATCGCATAGTATTGATTGACGATTCCGGGAAGGAGCACCCATTCAGCGACGCCGTTCCCGAGAGCGAGATCGAGGTGCTGAACCGCCGCGCCGAAATGCTTGTCGGCATCATCGGCTGCCGGTTCGTGGCCGGAAAGCCCGAGCATATCCACACAATCACCTGCGAGGCCGGAGCCGTGCGGATCGCCACGGCGTTCACCCCCCTGGAAAAGCCCCACGAGGCGGGCATCGGCAAACGGCTCTCCCGGACCCTGCTGCGCGCCTTTCTCGTCCTTGAAATTCTGGCGGTGGTCGCCGGAATTCTGTTCCTGGCTCTCCGATAGCAGTTCACCAGCTCCATTCCAATGCCTTCCGACATATGCACCTTGCCCATCGTATGAAGCCTCTCAGCCGATTCCGAGGACCCACCGTCACGGAGCTCTGGCGGCTCGCCTGGCCGCTTGCCCTGCAGTCGCTGTCGTTTTCGCTGCTCGCGATGATCGACCGGGTCATGGTGGGCCAGTTGTCAGGGGATGCGATCGCGGCGGTCGGGGTCGGCGGACAGATCCTCTTCTTCGCCCAGACGCTTGCCGGCTGCGTGGCCTCGGCGACCGCGATTCTCGCCGCCCAGTATCGGGGCGCCAGGGATCCGGCCGGCATGACCGCCCTCTCCGGCACGGCGCTGCTTCTGATGGGCATGATCGGGATCTCGGGAAGTGCCCTGCTGATGGCCGTTGCCGGCCACTCCTGCCTCTGGCTCACCGGCGGAAATACCGCGATCGCCGCGCCGGCCGCGGAGTTTCTGCGCATCATCGCCCCGACGTTCCCGTTCGTTCTCGTCATGTTCGCCGTCACGGGCATCATGCGCTCGCTGGGTGACACCCGCACGCCCGTTGTCACCTCCGTCGCCGCCGTGCTCGTGAACACCTTTCTGAACGCGCTTCTGATCAACGGGTATGCCGGCCTGCCGCGCCTGGGCACGCGGGGGGCGGCGATCGCGACCGCCGTCGCCCACCTGGTCGGA
>DATCTT010000168.1:0-8298 GCA_036567845.1 Candidatus Ozemibacteraceae bacterium
TTCATTCCCGACTTCAACGCACGCGAAGTGACCCGCCTGACGCAGATCCTCGAGGCGATCAACGAGCAGGCGGAGCGGTTCTCGAAGCTCTCCGACACCGAACTGCGGCAGATGACCGTCAAGTTTCGCGAGCGGCTGTTCGACGGCGAGGAACTCGACGATATCAAAATCGAGGCGTTTGCCGCCGTCCGCGAGGCTTCGATGCGCGTGCTTCACATGCGGCATTTCGATGTGCAGATCATTGGCGGCCTCGCGCTGCACGAAGGTCGGATCGTCGAGATGAAGACGGGTGAAGGCAAGACGCTCGTCGCGACCCTTCCCCTGTATCTGAACGCTCTCGAGCTCAACCCGGCCTGGGTCGAGCTTGCGAAGAAGCGCGGTGTCCGGCATTTCGAGCCGCTCGAGGATGAGCGGGGTCTGATGGTCCCGGTCGGGCGCGGTGCCCACCTGGTCACGGTCAACGACTACCTCGCCCGCCGCGATTCGGAGTGGATGGGCAAGATCTACAAGTTCATGGGGCTGACCGTCGGCCTGAACGTGCACGGCCTTTCGGCCGAGGAAAAGCGCGCCGCCTACGCTTCCGACATTACCTACGGCACCAACAACGAGTACGGCTTTGACTACCTGCGCGACAACATGGCCCTCCACGTGGCCGAGTGTGTCCAGCGTCCCGAATACAATTTTGCGATCGTCGACGAGGTCGACTCGATCCTCATCGACGAGGCCCGCACCCCGCTGATCATCTCGGGGCCCGCCGAGAAGGCGACGTCGCTGTACTATGTGTTCGCCAAGGTCGCCCGCGAGATCGTGAAGCCCGACGAGCACTACGTCGTCGACGAGAAACACCACGGCATCTCGGTCACCGAGGCTGGCATTGCGGCGGTCGAGCGGGTGCTTGGGGTCCAGAACATGTATGACAACAAGAACATGGAACTGGTCCATCACCTGCAGAATGCCCTCAAGGCGAAACACTTCTTCCATCTCGACAAGGAATACATCGTCCGCGACCGCGAGGACGGGCGGGGCAAGGAAGTCGTGATCGTCGACGAGTTCACCGGCCGTCTCATGTTCGGTCGGCGTTACTCAGACGGTCTGCATCAGGCCATCGAGGCCAAGGAAGGTGTCACGATCCAGCAGGAGAACCAGACCCTTGCCTCGATCACGTTCCAGAACTATTTTCGTCTCTATAGGAAATTGGCCGGCATGACCGGCACGGCTGAGACCGAGGCGAAGGAGTTCAAGGAAATCTATAAGTGCGAGGTCGTCGTGATTCCGCCCAACCGGCCGAACATCCGCCATGACCTCTCGGACATCATCTACAAAACCTCCGAAGAGAAGTTCGAGGCGATCGTCGACCACATCATCGAGGTCAGCAAAACAAAACAGCCGATTCTCGTTGGCACGATCTCGATCGAGAAAAGCGAGCGGATTGCCGAGATGCTGCGCAAACGCGGGATCCAGCCGCAGGTGCTGAACGCCAAGTATCACGAGAAGGAGGCTGAGATCGTCGCTCAGGCTGGCCGCGAGGGAGCCATCACCATCGCGACCAACATGGCCGGCCGCGGAACCGACATCCTGCTCGGCGGCAACCCCGAAATGCTTGCCGTGAAGGAACTGGGCCTGCGCGAAGGGCCGGAATACGAGGCCGCCGTCGAGAATTTCCGCAAGCTCTGCACCGAGGAGAAGGAGCGCGTGGTCCAGGCCGGCGGTCTCTACATCATCGGCACCGAGCGCCATGAAGCCCGCCGCATCGACAACCAGCTGCGTGGCCGTGCCGGCCGCCAGGGCGACCCGGGCGTCAGCCAGTTCTATCTCTCGCTCGAGGATGATCTGATGCGCCTGTTCGGCTCGGCCAACATTGCCGGCTGGATGGAGCGTCTCGGCTGGGAGCGGGGCGAACCAATCGAGCATCCCTGGATCTCGAAATCCATCGAGAATGCCCAGCGGAAGGTCGAACACCACCACTTCGAGATCCGCAAACACGTTCTCAAATACGATGACGTCATGAATCTCCAGCGCACAACAATCTACAAGGAACGCCGCAAGGCTCTTGAGCAGGATAGTATCCATGATGATATTATATCGATGATTGAGGATACGATCGCCGATCATATGGAGCGCGCGTTCAATCCCGAGATCGATCCTGACGATTGGGATTACGAGACGTTTGCCGACGGTCTGGTCAAGATCTTCCCGATCGAGCGCCGCGTCGACCACTGGAAGAAACTGTCGCGCGAGGAGCTCGAGGACGAGCTGAAGGCCTCGATCTTCGGTGCCCTCGAGGCAAAACGACAGGAGGTCGGCCCCGAGGACTTCAAACAGCTCGAGAAGTTCGTCCTGCTCCAGATCGTCGATGCCAAGTGGAAGGACCACCTGCACAACATGGACAACCTGCAGGACGGCATCCACCTCCGCTCGTGGGGCCAGCGCGATCCACTCGTCGAATACAAGATCGAGGGTCACGCGATGTTCCAGGACATGATCGACAACATCAAGGAAGACGTCCTCTACTACGTGTTCCGCATGCAGTATTCGCGCGCCGAGGAGAAAGAGGCCGTCGAGCAGAAGCAGCAGGAAGTCTCCTACAACCGTGGCCCCGACGAAGGCACGGCGGCGGCGCCGAAGCGTGCCGGGGCCCAGATCGGCCGCAACGATCCCTGCCCCTGCGGCAGCGGGAAGAAATACAAGAAGTGTTGCGGCCAGGGTGCCTGATTCCGCGTTACAGCACGATCTGACACCAGGTGCACCAGGAGGGGCGGGGTTCAAAACCCGCCCCTCCTCCTTTCAGCCAATTGCACGGGAAAGCCGGAAGAGTCACCCCAAAAAAACAGCTTCATCACAGAGAGCACAGTGGCACAGATAATTCACGGAGGGCCGAAACATTCTCCGTGCAGCCTCTGTGGTCGCCGTGTCCTTTGTGGTGAGCGGTTTCCTCGTCATCCGGGCCTGAAATTCCTGTGCATTTTCAGTGGAGTGACTCGGTGGTTCGTTTCTTCCGGGGTCGCGCGGGGGGAGGGATTTGTGGTATTGTCAAAGACCATGGCTCGGCAGAGGGACGGATTCCGGCGTCGGGCGGTCACCCTGCTCGAGGTGCTGATCGCCCTGACGATCCTGTCAACCGTTCTGCTTCCCGTCGGAATGTTCATGGTCGAGTATCTGCGGGGCAGCAGCGAGTTGGGGGAGTACCACCAGGTCATGAACATCCTCGAGGAAAAGATGGAAACCGCCCTGGCGCTTCCGTTCGATGCCCTCCCGGTCGGCCATTCAAAAAACATCCGTCTCGGCCGTGATGCTGATGAAACCGGGAAACGGAGCGTCACGCTGGATCTGCGGCCCGTCCAGGTCGGTGCTGAGGATGTCGGCTTCGAGCTCGATGTCGAAACCGTTCCGCTCGAATTCTCCGCCGTTGCCGATCCCGACACGGGACGCATGGAACGCACACGCCTCGAGGCCTCCTACAAGCGACTCATCTTGCGTGCCGCCTGGGGGAGCCGCTCACGGCACAACCTCGATCTCGTCGCCTACAAGGCGGACCTGTGAACATGTTCGAACGCCGCGGAATCGCTCTTCCCATCGTGCTTGGCATCATCCTGTGCTTCGCCGTATGGGTGGGTTCCTTGTCCTGGACGATGTCGAACAGCAGGAGCCGGTTCACGCACGCCTTCAAACTCCGGCGGGCCTACTTCATGGCCCGATCGGGTCTGCAGCATTTTTTTCTCAAAATGAAAGTCATGCAGCGCCAGCTGCCCGAAACGATGGCGGTTCTTGACGGGGCCCCGGCCGCGAACTGGGCCTCGCTCGCGAACTCGTTCGTCGAGGATATCGTCATTCCCCAGGAATCCCCCGCGAGTTATACGCTTTCCTACGGCATCGGCAGCTTCACGATCGGTACCCGGGATCTCGACAGGGGTGAGATGACGATCGAAATCGTCGCCGAAGGAAAGGTGGACGGCGTGGGGGAAAGCATCAGACGTATTTTCCGCGTGACCCGGTAATGGGCACGACATCTCAGGAGGTATACCCGTGGATTTTGCCATTGCAGAACGCCTTCGCGAACTGAAAACACGGCTCTCCGGCATCGGTGAGCATCTTTGACCTGCCCAGACGAAAGAGGCAGATTCAGGAGCTCGAAGAGCTGACCCTACAACCCAACTTCTGGACCGACCGGAACCGCGCCCAGAGCACGTCCCAGAAGCTCGCCGAGCTGAAGAAATCGTGTGAGGCGTATGAGACACTCGCGGCCGAGATTCGGGACACCGCCGACCTGCTGGAGCTTGCCGACGTCGAGCACGATGTCGCGATGTTCGACCAGCTCGTCGCGCAGCTTGATCCGCTGACGAAGCGGCTCGACGGCCTCGAATTGACGACCTTCCTCTCGGAGGAATACGACCAGTCCGACTGCTACATCGCGATCAAACCGGGGGCCGGCGGCACCGAGTCGTGCGACTGGGCCTCGATGCTGTACCGCATGTACTGCCGCTGGCTCGATCGGAGCGAGTTCAAATACGAGGTCATGGACCTGCAGGAAGAGGAGCAGGGCATCAAGTCCGTCACGTTGCTCGTGAAAGGCATGTATGCCTACGGCTATCTCAAGGGGGAAAAGGGCGTTCACCGGCTCGTGCGCATTTCCCCGTTTGACTCGAATGCGCGGCGCCACACCAGCTTCACCGCCGTTGACGTGACGCCGGTCCTGCCGGATGACGCGGATATCGAGGTGCGCGACGAGGATATCAAGCTCGACTTCTTCCGCAGCTCGGGCGCCGGCGGCCAGCACGTCAACAAGACCAGCTCGGCTGTGCGCATCACCCATCTGCCGACCGGCATTGTGGTTGCCTGCCAGATCGAGCGGAGCCAGCATCAGAACCGAGAAGTCGCGCTCAACATGCTGAAGGCCAAGCTGTACAAGCTTCAGCAGGAGAGCCGCGAGAAGGAGCTGAAGAATCTCCAGGGCGACCAAAAGAACATCTCGTTCGGGAGCCAGATCCGGTCGTATGTCTTCTGCCCCTACACGCTGGTCAAGGATCTGCGCACCGCCGAACAGACGAGCGACGTGCATGGAGTGATGGACGGGGACCTCGACCGGTTCGTCAACGCCTATCTCAAATGGCACGCGGCCGGGGAGAAGCCCCGCAACCTCGGCGCCGACGGCGAGGAGGAGCTCGAAGTCTGACCCGGAGCATCTGCGTGACCCCGAGCGCACCGGATCGCGGACTCTCGCGGTCCGGTGCGCTCGTGCGTCCGCGCGGAAGTGCGATGTTTCTGCTCCTGACGGTCGTCGGGCTGCTGTATATCTTCGGCACGATGTTCGTCCGGTATATGACGCAGGAACGCGCTCAGACCGCGAAGCAGGGGGACAGCATCGTCGCCTACTACCTTGCCGAGGCCGGCATCGAGAAGGCCCAGGTGAAGATGCGGGAGCTGTTCACCGAGAAGCTGATCAAGGAAGGCGAGATCAACGACCGGCTTCTGGCGCTGCTCGACATCGACCGGGCCGAGAACTTCCAGATGAAGGTCGAGATTCCGGATGGCGACCTGATCAAGAATGGCTCGGCCGAAGTGATTGTCGAGGTCACCAATCTCAAACTGACCCCGTTCAAGACGTATATCGACGAGTATGAAGAAGTCCCCTCGCCCCTCAAGATCTACCGGAAGCAGAACCGGGACACCTATGCCGACAAGGCTCTCGGCGGCTGGGAGGGCAATCTGCGCTTCGTGTCGACCGGCACCTACAAGAAGACCGTCCGCAAGGTCGAGATGATCCGGGACCTCAAGGTCAGCGATCTGACGCCGCCGGCCGAGAACTACACCCTGTTCGTGGCCGGAAAGAAGGACGAGTACATCAAGGAGGGCGAGTTCCGGGTGCGGAACTGGAGCGTCGTGCGTTCGCTCAAGGAGATGATCGACGAGATCATCAAGCGCACGAACGAGGCCGTCCAGGAGACGCTCGGCAACAGCGCCGAGGCCCTGTTTTGGGAGCCGAACACCGTCAACATGATCAGCTTCGACGGTGACGTCAAGGTGAAGGTGCTGAAGGTCATCCGCAAACTCGTCATGTCGGTCACCGATGTGAAGATCAAGGACTACGTCGACACGACGATCCAGAACCTCCATCCCTATCTGTGGGGCAAGATCCGCACCAACGGCCGGCTTCACGTGTATCTGCCGTTCTTCGCCGCCGACGATATCATCAACTATTTCGAGGACAACTCGATCTTCTCGCATCAGCGTCCCGAGATCGGCTACCTGTTCTGCAACAACCAGCTGCATGATCCATATCTGAGCAAATACACCTACTACGAGGGCGAGATCATCCGGTATTACCAGAAGCTCAAGCCCTACGTGCTCGGCATCACCGAGACGCCGTATCCCAGCTCGGACCCCTATACCATCAACACGAAGTTCGACTTCACCACGCGCCACCCCGACAAGCTGCAGCCCCTGCAGCTCGACCGCATCAAGAAGAACGCCAAAGAATATTGCCACGAATTTTACGAGAAGGATCTCGTGGTGAAAGGCACCTACGCGAAGCCTGCCTCCATCTGGGGCATCATCTATGTGCAGGGGAACGTGTTCATCGGCGGTCGCATCTCGGGCCAGGCCATGATCGTCACCGAGGGCAACGTCGTTCTCACCGACAACGTCATCCACGACAGCGCCGACAGTTTCCTCTCGATCGTCGCGCTGAACGGTCTCGTCACGTTTCGGCCGGGCATGACGAAGGCAAAGGTGGAATCGGCGATCTATGCCAAGAACAGCATCAAGGGCGGCGAGCAGATCTCGATCCTGGGCAATCTCGTGGTCGAGAATCTCAACCGCATGGAAAAAGAGGAAGGGCCGGTGCTGATGCCCAAGCGCATCTTCATCAACTACGACTCGAACCTCAAGAGCCAGACCGGCAACAACGTCTGCTTCAACATTTCGGAGCGCGTCACCACCTTCCGCGATCTTTGACCTGACCCGCGCGAGGCGGGAAGTGGGCTCGCGCCGTCAGGATGACGCTGCTTCGCCAGACTCCCCGGACTGGCAACAACGGCCGCCCCACAGAGGCGCAGAGACTCAGAGTCGGGAACGCACACGATCACCTGTCGTGATGCACGATGGTGGCTGTTTCACGACGGTGATACGGCGGGTCGGGTCAGGGGTGGGCGGCGATGTACTCGATGGCGGGGAGCTCGACGGACTGACCCAGATCGTTGATCACTCGGTAGGTTTTCCACTCGGCTCGGCCGGTGATGTTGAGGATGGCGCCCTGCTTCGCGAAGGGCGGCAGACCGCCTTTCGGGGCGGAAACCAGGAACACCGGCTGGTTGTTGAATCCGGGGCTGAGCCGGAAATCGTTCCGGTCGCGGCCCATCTGGTCGAGCTCCTCCTGGGACAATTCCTTGATCATCAGCAGGAAGTCGAGGCCATACCGGCTCAGGGTGCGGGCGACATAGCCCCGCCACTCGAGCGTGACCGCGCCGGTGAAGCTCGTCTTGAACTTGATATCCTGAAGCTGCCGGTAGGTCAGATTCGTGCTGGCATAGATTTTCCGTGAGGTGGCGAATCCCTCGCGGGCCGGTCGGGCGATCTCCTCGGCTTCGGCGGCACGGACGCGGGCGATCTCGATCTTGCGCTGGGCGTCCTTCCGATAGGTCGAGTCGAGGCCGCCGCCGGCGAGCGCCTGTTCGAACAGGGTGACTGCGCCGGCAAAATCCCCGGTGGTGAAGGCCTGGCTGGCCCGCAGATACAGATCGTTGGCGACGTCGATCGAGGCCTGGTCGAGCCGACTCTGCAGGTTGGGGTTGCCCGGGTTCATCGAGTTCGCCTTGGCGTAATACTCCTTTGCCAGATCCGCCCGACCCATGCGCTCGTAGATGCGGGCGATCTCGACCGCGACACCGGCCTGGGGCTTCACGGCGAAGTAGGTTTGGTAATTCTTCAGGGCGTCGTCGAGCAGGTTCACCTTCGAGTAGTTCTGGGCCAGAAGATAGTAGGCTGCATGGAAATGCTCGTCGACCCGGATCGCTTCTTCCAGATG
This sequence comes from Candidatus Ozemibacteraceae bacterium, assembly GCA_036567845.1. Lineage (GTDB taxonomy): Bacteria > Muiribacteriota > Ozemobacteria > Ozemobacterales > Ozemobacteraceae > MWAR01. The sequence continues at coordinate 8,021 of DATCTT010000168.1, forward strand.
CTTGATCGAGGCAAACAGGTCGCCCTTGAGGCTGAACGCCTTGCCGAGCAGGTAATGGAGCCGGGGGTTGTCTTCGTCATCGGCCGTGAGTGATTCGAGCAGCTCGATGGCCTGCTGGTACCGGCCGCGTTCGATGAACTCCTCGGCACGTGACTCGGCGCTCGTCTTCAGGCTTTCTTTGGCTCTCTGCGCAGCCTGGGGCGGAAGTGGAGGCACGCGCAGCGTCTCGGCGGACGGGAGCTGGGCCGAGGGGGGCATGGCGGGCAGGGAAGGCTGCA
>DATCTT010000169.1:0-2199 GCA_036567845.1 Candidatus Ozemibacteraceae bacterium
CGGCGGAACGAGCCGTAGTAGATCACAACCGCCGGCCCGCCGGCCATATGATAGTGAGGAATATAATGGCCGAGCACATACAGCCCGGTCAGGCTTCCCGTCTCACGAAACGCCTTGCGCTCGACGAACACGCCGCACAGCCCGCGCAGAAATCGCGGCGGCATCTTGTCGACCTCATTCCGCACAAGCCGCTGGAACAGGTCGTAGTCCATGATATTATAATTTACTCTATTCAAAAACGAGTTTTACCCGTTTACCCAGCAAGGCCGCCAGTTGCGCAATGCTGGCCATCGTCAGATTGCAATCTCCCTTGAGAATTTTCGTGACCTTTCGAGGACTGGCAGCCAGACGCCGCATGAACTCGTTGAAACCGATTCCCTCTTTTGCCATGTAGTTCGCAGCCTCACGGGAAACGCAGTCCTGGAGTCTTCTGATCTGCTCGATTTCCGCCTGGACCTCTTCATCGATGTTTTCAAGCTCTTCCTTTGCAAAATAGCGTTTCCGGACTTCCTGCCATTTAGGATATGTTTTCACATCATTTTTCATGACCCAATTCCTCCACGATCTTCAACGCGTTTCGGATATCCCGTGTCTGGGTCGTTTTGTCACCCGGAATCAGCAGAAGAATGACACGTCGCCCGTGAAAGCAATAATACACGCGATACCCTGGCCCTTTTCCCGTATCTCTCAATTCATGCAGATTCTGGGCAATATGCCGACTATGCGGCATACGCAGTTCATTTCCAAGACTCTCGAGATACCCGAACAATTTTGCCCAGCGCTTACGATACACAGGGGGCAAACCGGCAAACCACTCTTCCACCGGGCAATTTCCCTGCTCGTCGCGCCAAAAGATGACTTCCCATACCAAACCCATCTGCGACCTCGCTATACTATAATATAGTAGCCAATTCCATGATTCGTCAAGGACGAACGTGCAATCAGACTGTAGGCGGGGCGGCGACGGCGGAGGCTTCGGGGCGGATCTCGCCGGCTCTCCAGGCGGTCAGGAAGCCCTCGACGACGGCGGGGTCGTAATGCGTTCCGGAACAGCGCTTGATCTCGGCCACGGCGGTTTCGGCGGGCCGGCCGCGGCGATCGGGGTGGTAGGGGCGGCTCGAGGTGATCGCGTCGAACGTGTCGGCGACGGCGATGATACGGCCGGCGAGCGAGATGCCATCGCCTTTCCGGCCTTCGGGATAGCCGCTTCCGTCGAACCGTTCGTGGTGATCGATCATGCCGGGAATGAACTTCGACAGCTTTTTGATGTGCTGCATGATCTCGGCGCCGATCACGGGATGGCGCTTGATCTCGGAGTATTCATCGTTCGTCAGCCGGTCGGGCTTTCGCAGGACAGCCTCGGAGACGCCCAGCTTGCCGATGTCGTGGAGGAGGGCCGACACCCGGATCGTCTCGAGATCGTCGCCGGCCACACCCAGCCGGGCCGCGGTCGCGACGGAAAAGTCGGTCACGCGCCGGGAGTGGCCGTGCGTGTAGGGATCTTTCGCGTCGATCGCGGCGGCCAGCGCCTCGACAGTGTTCAGGAACAGCTCGCGGGTCTCGCGGTACAGCCGCGCATTCTCCCAGACGGCGCCCATCTGCTGGGCAATCGTGGTGAGCAGCTTCTCGTCCTTCGAGGAGAACTCCCCGCCGTCGAGCTTGCTGGAAACGGCCAGAACGCCGATCCAGCCGGTTTTCGACGGCAGCGGAACCAGCAGCAGGCTTTCGTCGGGAATGAGGCCGGGCTCGTAGTCCGGGTGCTGCGCCGGCTCGTTCACGATCAGGGGCCGGCCCGAAGCGATGACGGACCAGGCCAGACCATGGCCGCGGGCAAACCGCCGCCTGCCGATGTCGTCCGGGGCCACGCCCAGACCGGCCGTCAGCATGAGGCTCTCGCCATCCTCGCTGATCATCAGCACCGAGGCACGCTTGACCTCGAGGGTCGCCGCAATCTCGGCCACAGCACGTTTCTGCAGCTCGTCGAGCTGCAGCGTTCCGGCAAACGAGGCGCTGAGGCGGTAAAGCAGCGTCAGTTCCTCGTAGATCAGCGAGAGTTCGCGCGTCAGATCGATATTTTCGTATTCCGCCGCCAGAATCTGGTCCAGGGCCTTTTCGAGCACCGGGGCCGCGGCCCGCCAGGGTTCCGGCAGCCACGCGCCGAGTTCGGCGCCATCGGGCAGCTTGACGCTGATAGCGGCG
>DATCTT010000170.1:0-1917 GCA_036567845.1 Candidatus Ozemibacteraceae bacterium
AGGGGCTCGTGAAGGAAAACGAGTGGGCCGCCGCGCCGGAGCAGAAGCTCGATGGCTGGCGACCGGGCTGCCCCGTTCGCGATGTCGGAAAGCGTCGACGTCGGAAGTCCGACGCCGACGGTAGCGGCAAACGGTTCTGGCCTGTCGGCCCAGGCGGGACGCGGGTCACCCGACAGAATCGGCGCTCCGCTGAGATGGCGAAGCGTCTCCGTGGCGGCCCAACCGTCGGCTTCCGGGGTCAAGGCAACGCGCGTCTCGAAGCCGCCCTGCTGGAGCTGCCAGACGAGATCTTGGGCGAATCCCGCGGCGAGCCCGCGACCGATCACGATCAGCAGGCGCGCCGCAGGCGGATTACTTTTCGACCTCAATGTCGAGAGCCCCGGAGGCGATCTCTTCCATCGCGATCTTCACGTAGTTCTCGTCGTTCGCGTCGATCAGCCGCTTGCGGCCTTCGACGAGCATCTTCACGCGCTGGGAAATCGCGATGACGGCATCATACTTGTTCGGGATGCGATCCGTGATGTCGGTGCGGGAGCGGAACTTGAGTGCCATTTATTCGACCTCCGGTGTGGGGTTGAGCTCTTCAACGGGAGCCTCGTCGTCGCTGTGGTCGGCGATCTTGCGACCCAGCAGGCGAAGCGCCGCAGTTTCGGGATTGATGGCGGACAGGATCACATGGTCGGAATCGGTGACGACGATAGCACGCGTCTTGCGGCCATACGTGGCGTCGATCAGCTTGCCGCGCTCTTTCGCGTCTTCCTTGAGGCGCTTGATCGGGGCCGAGCCGGGGCTGACGATGGCAACGATGCGGCCGGCGACGACGACGTTGCCGAATCCGACGTTGAGCAGACGAACCTTCATGCGATACTCCTCGACCTTCTCACTCGATATTCTGGGCCTGCTCGCGGATCTTTTCGATCTCGCACTTGATGTCGAGCACCTGCTGGATAACCAGAAGGTCGCCGACTTTGCTGCCAGTCGTGTTTGCCTCGCGGTTCAGCTCCTGGAGGAGGAAGTCGAGGCGGCGGCCGATCGGTTCGGTGCTCTGCATGATCGTGCCGAGCTCTTTCAGATGGCTCGCGAGCCGTGTCAGCTCCTCGCTGATGTCGGACCGGTCGGTCCAGATCGCGATCTCGGCACCAAGACGGGAATCATCGATACCGGCCTGGCCGGCCAGTTCCCGGATGCGCGCGGTGAACCGTTCGATGAACGCGGCCCGGAACTGGGGAATCCGCTCCTCGATGGCTTTGCGGCACTCCTCGAGCTTTTCCCGGCGGCGCAGGATGTCAGCGGCCATGTTTGCGCCCTCGCGCTTGCGCGACTCGATGAACGCCGCGATTGCCTTTTCCGCGACGGGCTTGATGCGGCCCCATATCACGTTCTGGTCCGCTTTTTCAGAGTCGACCTTCATCACACCGGGCAGACCGAGCAGTCCATCCAGGCGCAGGGGAAGGGGCCGGTCGGTTTCCCGCTCAAGATCTATAGCGAGATCTATAAAAGACTTCAGCAGCTGGCGGTTGACGACGGCCTGCTGGGTGGGGGCATAATCGACGATTTCGAGATTGACCGAGACCTTGCCTCGGGAGATCCGCTCGCTGATCAGGCTGCGCAGCATCGCGTCAGCCCAGCCGTAACCCCACGGAACATGCACGTCAAGCTGCAGGAAACGATTGTTCACGGACTTGAGCTCGACCGCGACCCGCCCGGTCGCATCCGTCAGCTCGCCGCGTCCAAAACCCGTCAAACTCGCTACCATATCCGCGCATTATACTGTATCGCCGCAGGGTTTGCAAATCGAAAAACGATTCCGGCCGGGATATCATGGGAAAATGGATGGTTGGACCGATACCCATTGCCACCTGGATGTCGCTCCCCTCGCCGGCGACGGGCCGGGGGTGATCGCCCGCGCCCGCGCCG
>DATCTT010000171.1:0-3739 GCA_036567845.1 Candidatus Ozemibacteraceae bacterium
GGCGGGTGCGATACTCGCCGAACTCGCGCAGCTCGCGCTCCTTCAGGACGCGGAAGGTTTCGCCCGGATACCCGGACGTGGCGACGCGGGCCTCGTAGCCGGCCCGATCCAGCGGGTCGGCGACCTCCTCGAACGGATCGAGGATCGTTTCGACCTCGCGCCGGGTCAGATCGGCCGGGTCGAGAATATACCGAAGCTGCTTCCGGTTCAAACCATAGAGATACGCATAATACGCATCGAGCTCGGCCCGGAGCAGAGAACGTCGATCGGGATCGAAGGGAAATGCTTTGAGAGCAGTGGATGTGTGTTTCAGATGTTCATTTTTGATCGATGACAAAGATGGGAACTCAATATTCAATTCTCTACAATCGGCAACAAGGCCTTTGGCGAATGAATATATATTGTTTGAAACATATACTAGTTCGAATATTCTTGGGATGATGAAATGAGAGTCGACTTGTGAGTATGCCTCAGGTGGAAGGATTGGAAATTGTCGCATCGTGTAATACTTCAATGAAGTTCCACCGAGCTTTTGGCGTGCAACGAAGTCGAGTGGGAGAACGTTGAGATTAGCTAGAACCCCCATGTTCAGGGAAATCGACTGGCTTGGCAATACTAGAAGAAATTTATCACCACAACCACTGGTAGGGAATGCACCCGAAATAACAGTTCGAACATCAGTTGCGCGGCAGATGTCGCGCCAGCCCATGAGCCAGGTGGGGGAGCGGCGGATGATGAGGTTGCCGACGAAGGAGCGGATGTCGGCTTTCGGGCCTTCAGCGAGGGCGGCGAGGATCGCGCGGTGTTCTTCGAGGGATAGTGGATACTCTTTTTCCAGCTTCTGGGAGGCGAGCCAGTCGGAGATGGCCTGGACGGGGCCGAAGACGGCTCCGCCAAGGATGTTCTGGACGATCGTGTTGCACTTCTGGGATTCGCCGTGATTCTGGAAATAGCCCGCCAGCCAGTAGGCGAGCATATACCGCATGACCTTGTCGTCCGAGTCTTTCCAGGCCTGCTTCAGAACGGGGGGGACGCGTGTGATCTTGAGGTAGACTTCCTCGGCGGGGACCCAGTAGCGGGGGAGGGGCTGGAAGGCGGGGTCGGCTTTCTCTTCGGGGGTGACGTTGCGGACGGTTTCGCCGTCGGTCTCGTAGGTGGCCCAGCGGTGGTCGAACTGGTGGATCATCTTCGCCTCGTACAGCGGCAGCCAGGCGGGGTTGGGCCGGTCGAGCGAGGCGGTGTCGGGCGTGTCGGCCGGGCGGGCCTTCTCGTAGAAACAGTTGCCGCGCAGCTCCAGCCCCTGCGTCGCCGCCAACTGCGCATACGTCTTGAACAGCCCGCTGTCGGAGGTCATATTGAAGAGGCCTTGCCTGAAGGTAATGCCCCAAGGATTACCGGTGTCAGGTTGATTTTCATTGATCAGAACCGGAATCCTCCGATAAATCATTTTCGTCAACTCAGCGTCGGCCGTGGTGCGGAACACCGGGCAGGTGCGGGTGTTCGGGTTGATGAGGGCGATGTCGGCGGCGGTCAGGGTGAAAATGCGGCGCTCATCTTCGAGATCCGATGGCTGCTGGGCAAAGAATGAGAAGACGCCTTTTGGCTCGTTCCTACCAATGGTCAGCAGAACGAACTTGTAACTGCGGTGAACGCCTGGGAAGAGCGGCAGACTGTTTTCGAAATCGGCCAGACGAGCCAGGCGGTTCGTGCTGCTGATTTCACCGAAGAACTTCTTCGTGCTGTCATCCGTCGCGATGCCGGACGGCACGATGAGGCCGGCCCGGCCCGACTGGTTCGGGAGGTGGAGGAACAGCTCGGAAAACAGGGCGTAGGTGTTCAACTTGCCTTCACACGTCAATTTGAAGCGGCCACTTTCGCGGACATAGTTGTTCTGTGCTTCGAAGAGGCGCTTTGCATCGAGATACAGACCAAACAACACGGGGTTGGTGCTTTTGAGTTGTTCGATAGCACGCTTTCTGACATCACCTGCTAAATTTGCTATATCAGAAGATTTAGCCGCAAAAAATTCTTCTTCGGATAATTGTGAAACTTCCCATGGCGGGTTGCCCAGGACGACATCGAAACCTGGCGTGCAGCTCCCTGTCAGCGTTCGGGCGAACACGTGCGGGAACTCCAGGAACCAGTGGAATGTCTGGTGCTTGACAGACAGCTCCCGGACGAAGTCGGCGACGCCGGGCCGGGGCGGCAGTTGGGCCAGCACCTTGTTGAGATCGGCGTTCGTCGGGACGATGGCCTTTGTCCCGGCCGTTTTAGTCGCGAGGAAAGCGCCGACGAACAGGTCGGCCCTGAGTCGGTCGCGATTGTCCCGTGATGCGCTCACGGTCTCGGCCCAAGCTTTCTGTTTCGCGGCGATCTGCTCGACCGTGTCCTCGGGCATGGCCTCGAAGCGGCCCGCCTCGGTCGCCTGCTTCTGGAAGCCCTCCTGGTCGAAGAGATCGCCCTGCGTGGCATGGCCGATCTTCACCTTCTTGTTCTCGGCCTTCAGAGCCGAACAGACGGTCTTCTCGTCACCAGAAAGGGCCGCGTAGGCTTCAGGCGGGATGCCCTCTTCCATGATCTTCGGATCGAAGACGCCGACCAGCGAGTCACCGCACCGGATATGGGCGTCGAGGAACGAGAGGGGCTTGCCCGGCTCGATCGTCTCGATCCAGAGCGCAGTGCGACAAAGCTCGACCGCCAGCGGATTCTTGTCGACGCCGTAGATGCAGTGCCTGACCACCTCACGAAGGGCGTGGCGGCGGGTCTCCTCGTCGGGCACGTCGCTTGCCGACTCGATGCGGGCGATCTCGGCCGCCATCCGGCGGGCCGCCGCGAGAAGAAAATGACCGCTGCCGCAAGCGGGGTCGATGATGCGAATGCGCAGGAGCGCGGTTGTGGCGAGGAGGGAATGGGGATTGGCAATTGGCGATTGGCGATTGGGGAATGGGGGTGTGGGGGTCAGGAGGAGCGGCTTTGGAGGCTGCGTTGAAGGGCGAGGAGTTGTTTGCTGAGGATCGTGGTTTCGTTCAGAAGGGGTTGAATTTGGAGTTCGGTGCAGTAGCCCACGCGCCGGGCCAGGAGCAGGAATGTTTCCAGTTCCCGAAGACTGCCCTGAGATATCCGGAGGAACTGAAGGAATTCCCGGGTGCCCTGTCGACCCCGGCCCTCTGCGATGTTGGCCGGGATCGATGTCGAAGCACGGCGAATCTGGCTCACCATTCCGAACAACTCCTCCCGTGGGAAGGTTTTCGTAAGTCGATAGGTCGTTTCCGCAAGATCCATGGCCCGTTTCCAGACTTCCAGATCCTGAAAGGACTGAATCGACATACTGTTTCTCCGCCTCCGTTCGCCACTCCCCATTCGCCAATCGTCGCGCCTCCTCCAGGCGCGCCCGAATGACCGGTTCGAGGGTTGACTCGATCAACTCCTGCACCAGGCAGGGTGGGGTGTAGTAGGAGCCGCTCAGCTTGCGTTCCGAGCCGCGAGAGGTTTCGTCGCCGGTGTCGCCGACGAAGCCGAACTTCCAGGGGATGACGCTGGTTTCGATCAGGGGGTGCAGTTCCAGCAGGCTTTCGTAGACCGAGCCGAGCTCCTCGGTGCCCATGTCGCGGTAGTTGACCCGGGCGAGGGTGTTCCCATTCGCGAAGAAACTGAGGGCCCGGATCGCGCGGAGCAGATGCGCGTTGCCCAGCTCCGCCGCATCGAGCGTGGGACACTGGTCGGCGCCGAACAGGCCGCC
>DATCTT010000172.1:0-5732 GCA_036567845.1 Candidatus Ozemibacteraceae bacterium
GAGGGCGCGCACTTCGTAGAGCGCGACCTGGGGCGCCATGATGCCGTCGGGGAACCGCCGGCGGTATTCGGCCGTCCAGGCGAGGGCAGCGGCGGGATCGTTCCGCTTGTCGAGGGCAATGCGGACGAGGCTGGCCACGACATCATCGGCCCAGACATTGTCGCTGCCATATTCCGCAAGAAAAGCCTCGTAGGCCCGCGAGGCTTCGGCGAAGTTGCCGAGCCTCCGCTCCTGAACCCAGGCGATGTAATACTTTACGGTGTCGAGATACTTGTACTGGGGATACTTTCGGACAAGCTGCTCAAACGCGGCCAGAGCGTCCTCCGGCTTCTGGAATGTGCGCAGCTGGCTCATGCCCCGATAATAGAGAATGAGCTCGGGCCGGAAGAACACAATCCAGACGAAGCTGCCAATCGTGGTGAGGAAAATGATCAGCAGGCCCCACCGGTTGCATCGGCGCGCGCGTTCCCGGTCGGCCTGGATCGCCCGCTGCCGCTCGCGGCGCTGAATCATTACGTCGGCGGGAGGCGGCCCGTCCGTGGAGGTCGAAAGGCGGGCGACGAACTCGCCCCAGCCGATCGACCAGCTCAGATACCTCCAGGCCTCGCCGACCGTCCAGGCCATCAGCAGCAGGAAGAAGGCCAGAAACGGTCCGGTGAATGCGCCGGTCACGGTTTTCGCATTCAGCCGGATCAGCCCCGTCCAGAAGCCGCGGCCGGCGAATTCAGGGATCCCCCGCAGCAGGATCCACGAGAGGATCCAGGTACAGCCGAGCGTCACGAGTGGATACAGCCAGAGGATGACGGTGGGCAACACCAGCCCCGTGCGCGCAAGCAGCAGATCGACAAGGCGCCGGGCGAGAATCGCCGTTCCCGTCAGGGCGGCGGCAAGACCCAGGATCAGCCCGGCTCCGCGGCCGAGCGTCAGCATGTAACCCTGGCCGAGAGCCACCTCGATGCTGCCGATGACGAGACAGAAGACACCGAAAAACACGATCACCGGCAGCCTGAACTGCGACCGGGCAAACACCTCGGATTCCGTTTCGACCATGCCGTCATGATACCAGACTCAGAACCGGAAGAAACCGCCGATCGTCGAGGTCGGACCGGGCCGTCCGGACGGGATTCCTGCGGATCGTGAAAATCCCTGGGCCAACGTCTCAGAATTCGCGCAGGAAATGCCGATAGGGCTGATGGGTCAACTCAGACGAAGGACACATCGAGCCCGCACATGAGGCAAACGAACGCAACAACGCGGTTTTCGCCCCTGGCACTGATCGGGGCGCTGCTGCTGCTCTGTCTGGTTCCGGCGATGGCCGGCGCGCAGGGCACGGCGTTCCAGGATCTTCCGAGAGACCACTGGGCGTACAAGGACGTGGATTTCCTGATCAAATCCGGCTATATGGACGGATATCCGGACGGCACGTTCAAGGGACGCAAGGTCATCACCCGGTATGACATGGCCCTCGTTCTTGCGCGTATCCTGCGCCAGATCGAAGGGAAGAAGGCCAGCGAGAACGAGGCGACCGAGACCGAGCGAGCGGCCCTTTCCCGGCTGACCAAGGAGTTCAAGGACGAGCTGGGTCTGCTCGGCGTACGTGTCGACGGCCTCGAACGCCGAATGAACGATGCCGAGGCGAAGATGGCAAGTCTCGAGGACGCGCTTCCCAAAGTGCGGGTTTCGGGATTCATCCGGGGCCGGGGCCAGTACATCATCGATCCCAAGACGGTGTATCGCGATGAGGCCGGGGATGAGATCGATTCCGCCAACATGTATACGAAGCCAGGTCTCCAGACCTTCTACCAGCAGATGTACCTCCGCTTCACCGGGAAACCTCTCGGTGAGCGGATCGAGACGTTCTACGAACTGGTCGGTTTCGTCAGCGGCAAGACCTGGAACAAGCTCATCTACAACGATGTCGGCAAGAGTTACGGCTCGAACCCGTTCGACTCGATCGACGATTATGTGACAAAGGTCCAGAACGACCGCTACGCCCAAACAAACAAGATCCACCTGATCAGCAATGCGAAATCGATGAAGGTGCGCGTCTTCGCGGGTGAAGCTATCACGGGCATCGACGATCCCCTGAACACCCTGACCGAAGATACGGATGTCACCGAGCCGTATCAGGGTATCGAGTTTTCCGGCACCGATCGAGGTCTCAACTACCAGGCATCGGTTCTCAAGAGCGACCTGAAATACGGTTACTCCGACACGAAGGAAATCATCAGCGGCCGCATGGTGTGGAAGCTGCCAAACAAGTTCAGCCCAGACTCATTCAGTGTCGGCACGACGTTCGCCGAGAAGGTTGCGGATTACAAGATTCCCGGCAACTCGAACACGGTGCGCGGCGCCGACATCAACTACACCACTGAGCGCATCGGTAAGGTACAGGCAACGGCCGAGTTTCTGACCTCGACGGATTATCACGCCGACACCAGCGACAATGGGAAGAAGAAGAGCCTCGGGGACGAGGCCACGAAGATGGATATCAGCGTCCAAAACGGTGGTTTCACCGGCACGGTGAAGCATTACGACTTCGGCAAGGAGTTCCGTGCACGGCTGGCCCCGATCTGGGCCTATGATATCGGTGACGAGGACGACGAGAGCGACTATCCCGACGAGCCGGTGTTCAAGGACAACTACGGCCACGAGGGATTCTACGGCGAAAAGCTAACCCGCTTCTCGGCCAACTACGATTTCGGCAACAAACTGCTTTCGATCGCAAAGAACCTGTCGATGGAAACCACCTATCTGACCAAGACATGGGAAGTGGACCCGTTCGCGCCACAGAAGACCGACGGGTATTCCGGCCGCAAGTTCACGTATCAGCTCCTGTCCGACTTCACCGACAGCACGACGCTAAAGTATGACTTCGAGCAGCATTACGACGCCCTGCCCGACGAGGCCGGCAAGATCAAGAACACGATCGAGCTCGATCTCAAGCTGAACGACTCGGTCAGCAGCAAGGGCAAGGTGTATGTGGCAACGGATGCCGACGAGAAGGACGTGGTCGGCGACACGACCTACAAGAAAAACGATCGCACCGGGTATTTCGAGATCAACTCGAACATCAACCCGCGCGTGTTCGCGAAGGGCAGTGTTGAGCACCAGGTCGAATGGGCAAATGCCCCGAAGGAGAACACCCGCATCGACTACATCGGGGAAACGACCTACAACCTGACCCCGAACACCAGCCTGACTGGCGGCGTGCAGCATATCGACTTCGAGCACAAGGCCGAGCCCGGCAAGTCGAGCCTCGCCAATGCGATCCTCGCCGAGCTGAAAAAGAACTTCACCGAGAAGTTCCGGGGCCGGGCTTTCTACACGCGCGGCGTGATTGATTACAAGGATGGAAAGACAGACACGTTGGACCGCGAGAACATCTACGGCGAACTGATCTACGACATCAGCAAGGACGCGAGCGTGAAGCTCAAGTTCGGCTACGATTATCCCGACAAGTGGCGCTGGGACGTGACCAGCACCGACAACGGCCGCGACTTCGAGGCGTATCAGACGCAGAAGATGCTGACCTTCGAAGCCAAGGCGAACTTCTGAGAAACAAACCATGAAAAGACAGACATCGCGGTTCCTGCTGTTCCTGGTCCTGGCCGCCTCGCTGTTCATGACCGGCTGCATCCAGGAAGCTCTGGTGATCCCGGTCGCGACGGTATCGGGCAAGGTCGTCGTTCCGGCCGGCCAAGTGCCGCTCGGGATTCATATCACGGTGGCCGGGAATCCGAATATCAGTTCGTATGTTTCCGAGAACGGCAGCTACAAGCTGGAGTTCCCCAAGAGTGGCCGGTATCTGCTGATCGCCCGTGGCCAGAACTTCGACGTGGATTTCGTCTGGGTCGACGCGTTACTCGAACAGACCGTGACGGCGCCCGACATCTCGCTGCCCGAGAAGATCACGGGCGAGGCGAAGTGGATCGCAACGCTGGTCGATTATCCAACCGCCACGGAGTTCAAGGTAAAGAGCCTCGACCCGAAATGGGCGACGGACACCGTAAAACTGGTCGATGATGGCACGTCGGGCGACAAGTATGCCGGCGACGGGATCTACACGATCCGGCTCCGTAACCTGCCCACCGGCTCCCAATTGTATACCATCCTTTATACCGGAAAGGCGCCGGCAGACTCGAAGGACGAGGACAAGGACGAGGTTAAGGAGCGGGACGTCAAGAAGGATCCGCATCAGGAAGGCGAGAGAACCGGGAAGTCCGAGATTCTCATTCCCGAACCGGCCATGAAGGTCGCTCGCGGGTATGTCACCTCGGCCCTGACCGGCGTGAACTATTCGGAAGTAGTCCTCGGTACCAAGATGGGTGCCCGAAAGATGAACGTGAACAGTGACGGCGGCTACTCGATCCCAATGGAAGGGAACGGCCGCGAGTATCTCGTGTTCCGCAGTCCCAGCTACCACGTGCGCGTCGTGCCGGTCGATCTGAGCACCACGCCGATCTACGAGGTGCCGACCGTAACCCTTTCGGCAAAGGCGCCGGGCGAGGCGGTGTTCATGCTGGTCAAATCCGACTTCCAGAACGTGGTGAACCCCTCGGTCGTCGCGGATTTCACCAACTGGCAACCCCAGGCGATGTATGACGACGGAACCCACGGCGACACGACGGCGGGAGACGGGGTCTACACCTGGACCAAGACTGGAGTCGCCCCCGGGTATCACAAGTATGCCTTCAACATCACCACCTCGTCGCAGGTGCGGGATCCCTACGAGGAGTCGGGCGACTCCCAGTACTCGATCCTGCTGGTGAAGTGACATGGCGCGCATCCGCCTTCTGATCCCGCTTCTGGCACTGGCCGCCTGCCTTCTTTCGGCCGTCGCGGCCGCCGCCGAGCCGCCCGTGAACTACTACGGGGAAAGTTCGCCACTGCTCGACATCATTGATCCCGTCGCCGACGACCGCGGTCCGGGCTACTACACGTATCCGCTGGACAAGCGGATACGGCGCGGCACGTTCGACCTGAAGCGGTTCACGGTTTACGAAGAGGGCGAGATGCTCGTTTTCTCGATCCAGATGCGTGAATACATCAAGACCTCCTGGGAAAGCGGCAACCGGGGCAGCGGCGAGGAGCAGCAGTTCGTCGTCAACGCCTTCGACATCTATATCGATACGGATAACAAGAGAGCTTCGGGCTGGAACAAGGCATTGCCCGGACGCGATCTGCTGTTTGCCGAGGGAATGGGCTGGGAGAAGATGATCCTCGTCACCCCGCTGTCCCAGTTTCGGGCATACGATATCATAAAGAATAAAACAGATGAGATCGGATTTCAGGACATGGTACCCGATATCATCCTGCCAGACTACGTGCAGGTCCAGCGCGACCGGATCATCGTCCGAATCAGCAAGGCCCTGCTGGGTGCCAAACCGAGCCCCGACTGGGGATTCCAGTGTTTCGTGATGGGCTTCTCGAACGTCGTCTCGCCGAACCGGCTTCTGAACATGGATGTCAAGGGCTTTGCGACACCCCGGGATTTCGGCGGCGGCTGGGACACCTACGGCGATCCGCCCGTGATCGACTTGATCGTGCCCGGCGACCGCGAGGACGCCGACCGGCGTCAGTATGAGATTCTCAAAAGTTACCGGTCTGAACCCTATCGGGGCGAGATCGAGTATGCAATGGTGCCATTCGTGCATGGGCGGGAAAAGCCTGCGGAAAAGGCCCCGGTCACGATGGGCCCCGCGCCGGCAGGCCGGCCCTCGCCGAAGCCC
>DATCTT010000173.1:0-3903 GCA_036567845.1 Candidatus Ozemibacteraceae bacterium
GTGCCGATCGGGGACGGCGTCGCCGCGCGCGTCTGCCAGTCGGGCGAGCCTGTCATCATCAACGACGTTCCCGAAGGCGATGCCCGGCTTCTCGAGGTGACCCGCATCCCGCGCAGCTCGCTGTGCGTGCCCCTGAAGATCAACGACGAGGTGGTTGGGGTGCTTTCGGTGAGCAACAAGATCTCGGGCGATCCCTTCACCGGGGACGACCAGGCCCTGCTCGAGACCCTGTCGACGCAGGCCGGCGTCGCGATCAAAAACGGCAGATTCTACCAGGATCTCAACCGAAAGATCCTCGAACTGAACACCCTGCACGATATCGGCCGGAATTTGAGCATGGAGCTCGACATCCAGCGTCTGCTCGAGATGATCGTCGACCAGACCTCGCGCGTGCTCGGCGGCGTGCGATCCATCTCCCTGATCCTGCACGACGAAGCGACGGGGAAGCTGCATGTGCGCGTCCATCGCGGGCTGAGCCCCGAGTATGCCGTCCGGCCGATCGAGTTGGGCGAGGGAATCGCCGGCAAGGTGTTTCTGAAGGGCGAACCGCTGATGATCAACGACCTGCCGTCTCAACCGGAGGTGGATTCCCGTGGTGCCCAGGTCGAAACGGCCGCCGGCAGCGTGACGGGAAGAAGCTCCCTGTGCGTGCCGCTGATCGTGAAGGAACGGGCGATCGGCGTCCTGTCCGTTTCCGAGAAGCTGTCCGGCGAGATCTTCGACGACAACGATCTGAGCCTGCTCGTGACGCTTGCTGCACAGATCTCGATTGCCCTCCACAACGCCCGTCTGTATGAGGACCTGGAGGCGAGCTACCTGTCGGCGGTCCGTGCCCTCGCAAACTCGCTCGACGCGAAGGACGCCTACACGCGCGGTCACAGCGAGCGTGTCGCCGCCTTCTCGGTCGAGATCGGCCGCCGGATGCGGCTCGAGCCCGAGACGCTCAAGAACCTCCAGATCGGCGCCCTGCTGCACGACATCGGCAAGATCGGCATTTCCGAGAACATCATCAACAAGCCCTCCCGGCTGACAATGGATGAGTTCGAGCTGATCAAGACCCATCCGGTTCGGGGCGCCAACATCATCGAGCCGGCCAGCTTCCTGAAGGAAAAAGTGCCGCTGATCAAGCACCACCACGAACGGTTCGACGGGAAGGGGTATCCCGACGGCCTGAGCGGCGAGAACATCCCTCTGCTGGCCCGGATCGTCTGCGTCGCCGACTCGTGGGACGCGATGACGAGCAAGCGCGCCTACCGCAGCGTCGTGCCGCGGGAACAGGCGGTTCAGGAGCTGCTGCGGTGCGCCGGCACCCAGTTCGATCCGAAGATCGTCGCGGCGTTCATGGAAGTGCTGCAGGACGAGAAAACAGTCGAATCCATCCTCGAGCTGGGGTACTCATGATCCGTCACTGGAACCTGATATCCGCCGACGGGGCCGGGATTGAGAATCTCGGCCGGAGCACGGGCTTTCCCGAACTTCTGCTGCGGATTCTCTGGAACCGCGGCATCCGTGACGAGAGCGCGATCGAGCGGTATTTCGAGCCGCGCAGCCGGATCCTTGCGACCCCTTTCCTACTCGACGGGATCTGCCCGGCCGTCGATCGTATTCTTAAGGCTATAGAAACAGACGAGAGCATCCGGGTCTATGGGGACCGGGATGTCGACGGCATCACCTCGACGGTGCTGCTGCTCGAGACGCTTCGGAAATACACGCAGCGCGCCGACTGCACGATTCCCGTGATCGAGGACGGGTATGGTCTGAACCGCGACTACATCGACACCGCGAAGCGCGACGGCATAGGTCTCATCGTCACGGTGGACTGCGGAATCGGCAACGTTGAGGAGATCGAGTATGCACGTCAGGCCGGCATCGATGTGATCGTGACGGACCACCATGAGCCGCCGGCGGTGCTGCCGAAGGCGGTGGCATTGATCGATCCGAAGCTGCCCGACTCGCTGTATCCGCACAAGGATATGGCGGGGGTGGGGGTGTCGCTCAAGCTGTCCCTCGCGCTCGAGCTTGCCGTCGGAAAGAGCATCACGAAGCCGGTCATTGCCTTTGCCCTGGACGGCCAGGAAGTCGACGTCCTCCGGTTCCACCCGCGCGAAGGCTTCACCCGGCTGCGCCACGTCCACGCGGGTTCGATGCAGGGAGCGGTCATCCTGTTCTACAGCCCTGCGGAACGGGCCCAGCTGTTCGAACTTCTTCCCGAGCTGCACAGGCTGCCGGTCGGGGATGGCCGCACGGTCCAGGTGTGCCTGACAAGCCTCGCCGAATCCGTCATTCCCGAGCTGAAGGGATCGGACAAGCCGGAGATGGCGAGTGCCTTTGCGCTGCCGGCCGGCCTGTGCGGGCCGAAGCAGCTGGTGGTGATGTATTTGAAGCTCCAGGAGGCGCAGGATCCCGGGGTGAAGGCGCTGTGGCAGCGGGCGCTCGACATCCTGACGATTGGCACGGTCGCCGACATGGTGCCGATGCGGGGTGAGAACCGCACGATCGCCCAGATGGGTCTGAAGTTCGTCACGAACACCCGCCGCCAGGGGCTCCTCGAGTTGTTCACCCTTCTTGGCTGGCGCCAGCGGACGGTGACCGAACGGGATATCAGTTTCAATATAGCTCCAATTATAAATTCATCGGGGCGGCTGCGGACCGCGCAGATCGCGGTCGACCTGCTGACGACGGATGCTCCGGACCGTGCGCGGAGCCTCGCGAAGGAGCTGTTCGAACTGAACATCGAACGGAAGCGGCTTGCCGAGGAGTGCTACCGGAACGTCCGGGAGCACCTGTTGCTTCAGAACGATCTCGCGAACGACCGGTTGCTCCTCGTCGCGGCGCCGTTCCCGAACCAGGGCGTGACCGGAATCGTGGCGACCAGGCTGATGCTCGAGTTCTGCCGGCCGGTCATCGTGCTGCTCGAGGATCATGGTCGCTGGCTGGGCTCAGCGCGCAGCTACAAGGGCATCAACATGATGAACGCTCTCCATGCGGGGGCGGCGCATCTCGAGAAATATGGCGGCCACGTCGGTGCTGCGGGGCTGACGGTCGCCCCCGAGGCCATCGGAGAATTGCGGAAAGCCCTGCGCGCCTATGCCGCCGCGCATATCACCGATGCCGACCTGCAGGCCGAGTGGCTGATCGATGCCGAGCTGCCGATCGAGCGGGTCAGCGAGTCGCTTCTGAACGATCTGCTGAAGTTCGCCCCGTTCGGGATCGACAACCCGGCCCCGCTGTTCATGGCCCGGGATGTTCCGTTCTACGAGATCCGCAAGGTCGGGGAGACGCGGAACCATCTGCGGTTCAAATTCCGCAAGCCATCCGGCGCCGTCGTGTTCGGCATCGGGTTCGGCCTGGGCCGCCTCCTCGACGTCGATCAGATCACCGACGGGGCATGCGACCTGGTGTTCAGTGTCGATGCCAATGAGTACAACGGCGTGCGCTCGGCGCAGGTCGTCGTCTACGATGTCTCGTTCCCGGGACACCGCCAAATCGAGCCGGTGGAGATGCCGGCCCTGGTCGGCAGTGTTGCCGTGGAGCCCGAAGGGATGCCGACATGATAAACCGTGATCAACCACCCCTGAACCGGTATGATTTCACTCGCCTCGAGAACATGTGGCTGCCGCTCATCCTCGACGTCATCAAAGGGATGATCGAGCGGTGGGAGATGTGCGAGTGCCATGACTGCGTGCTCGACACCGTCGCAATTGCGCTCAACAGCCTTCCGCCGAAATACTGGGTGGGTGGCAAGTTCGATGCGTTCACGCCCCCCGACGCGTTCCTGGCGGATGCCAACAACCGGTTGCTCGCCGAGGAGGCGGTGATCCGGGCCCTGGCGATGGTCTCGAAAAATCCGCATCACTGAATTTTTCCCGCAATAAAATATGGCACGGAATATTCCGTGCCATA
>DATCTT010000174.1:0-7191 GCA_036567845.1 Candidatus Ozemibacteraceae bacterium
GAATCCATCAGGACCAGCTCCGCTCATGCCAGCAGCCACCCCTCACCACCTCATCGCCCCCCACCCCCTGAATCCCGCAGCCCTCACGGCCTTCTGGATTTCGGTGCTGTTCCTTCCTGGACTCCTGCTGATCGGCATCCTCCAGCATCTCACCGACGATCACGAGACCCAGCTCCGCCACGAGTTCCGCGGCCGGCTCATCCGCGAAGTCCCGCTCTTTGTCCGCGATATCCGACCTGAATCGTATATCGAGCGATATCAAAAGAAACTTTTCCCTCTGCTCGACCGACAGAACCGGCCCGACATCTTCGTTTCTGCCTGGAAAGCAGCAACCGGCTTCGCGCCAAACTGGGTGTTTTACGCGGGTCCGGATCTGACTGCCGTGACGGTCCAGCCGCCTCTCGACCGTATCCCGGCCAATCGCCCCCCCCCGGCCCGAGTCATAGCAGCTTGGCTTCAGGATCTGGCCGGGATGGATCACCGACGCCGCCTCGGCTCCGGACAACCAGGCCGGGGCGGCATATTGCCATCCAAAACCGCATCAAAGCTGATGATCGAGTATTTCGGGCTCCCCTTCTTCCCCGAGTTCATCGTCGACGCGCCCACGGCCCTATTTTCCACCAGACACCACGGGGAGATCCTGTATTTCACCCTCCACCTGGATGCCGAATCCACCGCATCCGATGCCATGATCCGAAGCGGCGCCCTCCTCGTGTTCCGTGATCGCGACATGTCGCGGACCCGCGTCCTGCGGGATGCCTGCAGGCTCGGCAGATCACGGGGTCTCATCCGAACGACCCGGTGGCGCCAGCGGCGGTACACCAGTCTCGTCGACTCCTGGCGGCCAGCCGGGTCAGGGCTGGCCATCGAAACCACCGCCCCGTCGTGGCTGTTCTCCCGAACGGGCCGCACCCAGCCCTCCCGCATCCTCATGCTTCGGATCGAGGTTCCGCGTCGGGAACTCGTTTCCCCCCTCCGTCGGTATACCTCGCTCCTCCGACTCCTCGTTTGCAGCCTCTGGGTCGTGGGTGCCCTGCTCCTGTTGAAACTACGCTTCACCGGCACGTTTGGCACCCTGCCGCTGCGATCGAAACTCGTCGGCCTGCTGTGCATCGCGGTAGGCCTTCCGCTCGTCCTCTTCCTGCTTGCAGCACTGGCCTACGGCCGGTTTTCCGAGATCCTCGGCCGGCAGGAACGAATGAACAAGCTCCGCCAGCATCTCGAGCGTCTCGAGCAGAGCATTCAGACCGGTTCGACCCTGTTCCAGAAGAGGTTGTTCGAGATGCGGGACGAAATTTCCCGCACCCTCGGCTCCGACGAGCATTCTATTCGATCCGCCATAGAACGCATTGGCAAGATCGGCATTTATGATTTTGCTTACTATATAGATAACCGCGGCAGAGTGCTGCAGCTTTCCTTCGATGGCCGGGAGATGGTCTACGGCATCGTTCATAAGAACAAGATGGCCCAGTTTTTCCACCCGACGGCCGTGGCGATGCTCAAGGTGCGGGGCAACCTCCCCCAGGAGAGTGCCGACCGCCTCACGAAGTTTCAGACGCCCTCCACCACGGGCCTGGCGTTTCTGCGTTCAATCACCAAGGATTCGATGAACAATTTCGTCACGACCGAGGGAAAGACTTGGGATGCCGCCATGCCAGATCTCGGAACACAGCGCTTCCAGCTCCTCTTTCCTTACCGGTATACCCCCCGCGCCCGGGAGGATTCGCTGATCATGCTGCTTGGCAGGCCTGAGCAGGAGGCGGCAGCCTCGTTCGACCTGCTGTTTGGCCGTTCTCCGTCAGCGTTCCGCGAAATGGATGGCGAATACGAAACCCGCCTGGCGATTTATCAGATCGACAAAGGCATCGTCCCAATCCTGCAGCAGCACATCTGCTGGCCGGAAACCGCCCGCTCCGACACAGCTCTTTCCACTCTCGCCCGGCGCGCCTTCGAGAACAGCTGGACGGGCGCTGTCTCCCTCCAGGATGGCAGCATCGAAGCCGCCCGCCTGTTTACCAACAGTCCCTTCATCGCCGTCGGCATCGCCGCACCTCGCGGGGCCCTCACTGGGAACGCACTCCAGTTCCTGTTCTGGCTTCTGTCCACCTACACCCTTATCCTGCTGTGCCTCACGACCTATTTTCTGAGCCGCCTGTTCGAACGCCCGCTCGACGCCCTCATCACCGCCGTGAAACGACTCGGTCAGGGTGAGCTGGGACTTGCCGTCAGCATCCGGTCGGCAGACGAACTCGGCGTGATTGGCGACGAGATCACCCGGATGAGCCGGGGCCTGCGGGAACGCAATCGCCTGCGCAGATTCGTTTCAGAACTCGCGGCTGATGCGGCCAAGACCGGTGAGGAGGCCGGCCGCCGCGTCAACCTCACGATTCTGTTTTCGCATATCCGGGAATTCACGCGCCTTTCCGAAGGGCTCGGCCCAACCGGCACCGTCGATCTTCTGAACGGCTACTACGCTGCGATGGAAGAAGCGGTGCGCAATCACGGGGGCTCGATCGACAAGTTCATCGGGGATGCAGTCATGGCCGTGTTCCACCCTGACCGCACCGGCGGAAATCATGCGGCTGCCGCCTGCCGTGCCGCCATCGCAATGCGTCGCGCGCTCGAACGGTTCAACCAGGCCCGCGAGGCCTCCGCCGGACAACCTCTCCGAACCGGCATCGGAATCGCAAGCGGCATCGTCATTTCCGGCCGGGTCGGCTCGACGATCCGGCGCCAGGATTTCACGGTGATCGGCGACACGGTGAATCTTGCCGCCCGCCTCGAAGCCCTCGCGGACAGCGGACCGTTCGGTCCCATCCTTCTGAATGACGCCGCGGCGAACGAAGCCGGTCTGGAATTTTTGACGATCGCCACCGGCCGGCTCACGGTCAAGGGAAAAACCGAGCCCGTTACAATTTTCCGTCTCGAATCCGGAGACAGCGCATGACGAACCAGCGGCCACACATCGAAATAACGCCCCGGATCTCGATCGTCGCGCTCCTGGCCCTGTGGTTTTTCCTGTTTCTTGCCCCAGCCGGGCTGATGTTCGGGGTGCTCAATGCCCTGATCGATCAGGACGAGCAGCTTCGCCGCGCCCTTATCGAACAAACACTGTCCGAAGAGATGAAACGGTATCTCGATGATCTCACCCCGGAACGGTTTTTCCAACATTACGTCAATCGTGCCGTCCGCCCCTTCACCGATGCCGCCCTTTCGGAGAATCCCCAGCGCCGCCTCCAGGCCTGGCGACGACGTTTTTCCCAGAATCTGGGTGCCCCGTTCCATCTGCTGGCGATCGGTTCCACGACAGGTGGACCATTCACCCTGACCCTCCCGGAGCGGCTACCCTCGACCTGGTCCCCTCCCCGCGTGCGAACGGCTCTGGCCCAGTTATTCACCCAGCAGCGCCGCAAGGTGTTCCGCCTTGCCCCGGAACCACCCTCGTCCGCTTATCCAGACGCCGCGGCACTATTCACCGATATCCTCGGTCCGAACGGGCCGATGGTCATCGTCTCTGCGTTCCATGCGGAAACCGAGACCCTCTACTCGCCGCTGACCCCCGAAACGATCCTGTGGTACACGTGGTTTCTTGCCCCGTTCAAGGACCGGCCAGGCACCTGCAATGCCTTGGTGGCGGTCCGTGAAGACCGGCTGTCGCTCGAAAAACGCTTTGCTTTCGCCAGCTCCCAGGTGACACGCCCCGATCTCCGGCGTACCCTCGCCGTCGTCGGTGGCAGCAACAAACCGCGCTATCTCGTCAAGGGCGGCCACCTCTGGTTCGTCGATCTGCTGCCACAGCACATCTCGTCCCTCATTCTCCCGGGCAGCCGCCACATCCGGGCAGGCCGCCTGCCGATGGCCGCTGTCGGCGCCCCTCTCACAGCCTTCGCTCATCCGCTCCGCACAATTCTCCCCCTTCTGCGAACGGCATTGTTCCTGATGATCTTCGTCTCGGCCATCCTCATCGTCGGATTTGCCTACGGCAACCGCATCATCCGGCTCAGCATCCGGGGTAAGATCATGATGGCGATCGCTGCAGGCATCTGGATCCCGCTGGTAGGCACCATCCTCTGTCTCGCTTCATATCAGCGTCTTCAGGGCTGGGCCCACGCGAACCGCTCCCTCGACGATCTCGAGGCGAGCCTGGAGCAGAGCGAACTTTCTCTCTCCAGCCTCGACCGGTTCCTCGAACTCGATATGCTCGATGCCAGGCGACGGCTCGAAGGGAAAGGGGGTTCCTTCTCTCCTGCCCGTCTCCAGCGGCTGATCGACTTCAACGCCGGACTTCCGTTCAAAACCTACCCGCTCGCCCTTGGGGCGGACGGCAGAGATTTCATTTCCGAGCAGGCCAGGGAGGACACGAACGTCAGCCGCGCCGATACGCAGGAGGTCTTCCTCAAGCTGTGTCGCGGATTTGCCATCGACCTTCTCTCCTCCCTCGGCAGCCTCCAGGCCTACGAACCCGACGAGAAGCGCAGGAACAAACTGCTCCAGATCGTCGAGGTGACCCAGGGCCTGGGGGATACGCTGATCGACCCGCGCGTCATCAACCGGCTTCTGACGAATCCCGGCGCACTGCTGCCGCTTCCCTTTTCGCAGGTGTTCGAGCGGGCCGCAGCCGTCTTCATCACTCCAAACGGCGATCACACCCGCCCCCCGTATGCATTCTTCCTGCTCACGGCATTGCATGCGTCCAGATATCGCGAGTTCCTTCAGCGGAGTGTGCCGGAACAGCTCTTCAACACCCAGCGCATCCGCGGATATACCACGCAAAAGGCCATTTACCGTTTCACGAGCAAAAACGATTTTCCCACCGACGATCAGGACTATCCGCCCAGCATTTGCCGCAACCCGCGGCTGAAGGATCTCGCACTGCGCAGCCGGCGGGACCGCACGGACCTGCGCATCGACCGTTCCGGGGACCGCCAGCCCTACCTGATGGCGGCCCGGTATTTCCGCGACAAGCCATTCATCGGTGCCGCCCTGGCCGAGCCAGTGGCCTCCCCCGTCGCCAGCCACATCACCATCGTCGTCGCGGGAATCGCACTTCTTCTCTTTCTCGGCGCCTCGCTCGGCACCACCGCGCTTCTCTGGTGGCCGCTGAAAGCCTGTCTTCAGGCCATCCGACGAACGGCGGCGGGCCGGTATGACTGGACCCTCAACGTGAAGAGCGGCGACGAGCTCGAGTTTTTCGCCGAGTCCCTGAACGGGATGATCGGGGGAATCCGCGAGCGGGAGCGGATGAGCCGGTTCGTTTCGGATGACGCACTCGCGCTCGCCGCATCGGACGACGAGGCGCTGCTGCAGCCGGGGGGCGAGTATGTCGAGGCGACGATCATGACTTCGGACATTCGGAGCTTCACGACCCTGTCCGAGCGTCACCCGCCGGAGCAGATCGTCGCGCTTCTGAATGCCTATTTCACCCGCATGGAGGGCTGCATCCGGGCCCACGGCGGCCGAATCGACAAGTTCATCGGGGATGCCCTGACGGCGGTGTTCCGGGATGAGGCAGGAACATCTGATCATGCCATGCGTGCCTGCATGGCAGCGCTCGAGATGCGTTCAGAGCTCGCCAAGCTGAATCTGGAGCGGGAGGCGACAGGCCAGTTCACGATCCGGACCGGGATCGGTCTGGCAAGCGGCCGCGTGATCGCAGGCCGGGTTGGATCGAGCACGGGTCGGCTCGATGCAGCCTACATCGGGGATGCCGTCCTTCTCTCGGCTTACACCGAGAGCCGCTCGAAAGGCGCGCGGACCTCGGGAATCCTGCTCGCCCCCTCGACGGTCCGTCTGCTGCGGGGACGGGGCCGGATCGAGTTCCTCGAGCGGGTCACTCCCGACGGGAAGAGCCGCGCTTTTTCGTTGTATGAGCTGGTCGAGCTGCGCGACCAGGCGGAGGACTGATCAGCGTGATCTCGTTCCGGTCATGGAACAGATGGCGAATGCGCAAGCCATCGAGATGGAACCGGTCGGCAAGGCTTCGCACCGCGGCGAGGATCGAGGCCGGTTCCTTTCCCCGGAATTTGAGATTGACAACAAAGCCCCGGCACTGACCCGCCTCGAGCCAGCGCTCGACGAGACCGAGGGTGGCCAGGGGGCGGACGATCATATCGCAAAGCAGCCAGTCGACGGGCCGGTCGGGCCTAAACTCGTACCCGTTGTCGCGCCGGTGGTCGCAGTTCGGATGGGCGGCGATGCGTGGCTCGAGGTCGGCCGCATCAATGGCGATGACCTTTGCTCCCCGTTTGAGCGCGGACCAGGTCCAGCCGCCAGGGGCCGCGCCGATATCGACGCAAGTCTGGCCCGGGCCGGGTTCGGTTCCGGCTTCAAGCCAGGCTTCCTCGAGCTTGTAATACGACCGGCAGGGCGCCATCGGATCCCGCTCCAGCAGGGGATCAGGACCGGGCCAGGGGCACGGGAAGAGCAGGCCGGCGGCATCCCGCATGACGCGGGCAGCACTGACCCAGAGCTCGTCCCGTCGCGTGAGGAGGCCGGTCACGACGATGCCCTGCCCTTTCCCCGCGATTTCCTGCCACGGCCGGAACCGTTCGAAAGCCCGCTTCCGGAACCGTCGCATCCGCTCCTCGAACAGCTCCCCGACGAGGCCGGCCCGCGCATGGAGTCCGGCATACGTGTCGGAGTCGCAGGTCCATAGGTCAGGGGTGGCGAACTGGGCGGTCCAGGGATAGGGAAGCGTGTCGAGCAGGGCGTCTGCCGCCTCGCCGGCTCCCTGAGCCAGTTCCCTGGCCCCGTCGGCATGGATGCGCACGATCTCGGGAAGGCGGTTCCGGGCGAAAATCGTATCGTTGCGCAGAAGCGCCGGCATCGGTCTTGCCGTGACCAGCCCGGGGGCAACAGTTGTCGCCTCACAGGCTGGAACCGCAGCGAGAAGCTCGTCGATCAGGGGCTGTTCCCAGTCGATCCCGCAGAGGAACCCCAGGCGGGGATCAGAGGCCATACTTTTCGATCTTGGCCCGCAGCGTGTTCCGGGTGATGCCGAGGTAGTTTGCAGTCTGGACCTGGTTCGCCTTGAACATGGCCAGCGCCTGGAGCAGCAGTTCGCGCTCGACAGCATCCATCAGTCGGTCATGGGCACAACCGGCGATGTTCTCCCGGAGGCACTGCGAGACGAAGTTGCGGATATGCTGTTCGACGGTTTCGGCAGGCGCGGCACCCCCGATCACTACCCCG
>DATCTT010000175.1:0-22648 GCA_036567845.1 Candidatus Ozemibacteraceae bacterium
GGTCAGCCGCACGCTCGAAGCCGCCCGGGACCGTCTCGCCGCGCTGCTGGGCATCGGCCGGCCCGAGTGCCTGGCGTTCCAGCCTAATGCCACGACCGGTCTGAATCTCGTTTTGCAGGGTTTCCTGCGAACGGGCGATGAGGTATTGGTCTCGCCGCTCGAACACCACGCCGTCACGCGGCCTCTGGCCGCTCTTCAGCGGCTTCGGGGCATCGTCTGGCGGACGCTGCCCGCCGAACCGGACGGTTTGGTGCGGGTCGGCGAAATTCGCCGTGTTCTCACGCCGCGCACTCGGTTGCTGGTCGTCAACCACCAGAGCAACGTGAACGGCCTCATCCAGCCCCTGAAGGATATCCGCGAGTCGTGCGGCGAGATTCCCCTGCTGGTCGATGCCGCCCAGTCGGCCGGGACGACGGAACTGCGCATCGACGATTGGAAGCTCGACTTCGTGGCCTTCACGGGCCACAAGAGCCTGCTGGGCCCAACCGGCACCGGAGGCGTGTTCATCCGTCGCCCCGAGGAGGTGGAGCCCCTCGTCTACGGCGGCACCGGCAGCGCATCGGAAACCACCGCCATGCCCTCGTTTGCCCCCGATCTCTTCGAGGCGGGTACCGGCAATATCGCCGGCATCTTCGGCCTGCTGGCGGCCGTCGAGCATTCGCCGGCCCCGGGCCACACCCGCCAGGAATACCTGGCCTTCATCGATGCCGTGGCCGGGCTTCCGGGAATAACCATGCTTCGCGCGGCAGATCCTGAGCGGCAGGGGAACCTGTTCTCGTTCCGGCACGATCGGCTCGATCCGTCCGTCATCGCCACCCGACTCAGCGAGCGGTTCGGCATCGAGGTTCGGGCCGGCCTGCACTGTGCGCCACTCGCCCACCAGACGCTGGGTTCGTTCCCTTCGGGCGCGGTCCGGCTGGCACCGTCCCGCCTTCACACGCCCGCCGAGTTCGAGTTTCTGCTGAGCTCCCTGCGGGAGATTCTCGCATGAAAACCGTCCTGCTGCTGTTCCGCAACACCCGCGAGGTCATCAAGGCCGAGGAGGCCTGCCGCCGGGCCAATCTTGCTCTCCAGGTAATCGCCACGCCGAAATATATCGCCTCCGATTGCGGCATGTGCCTGCAACTCGGAGAGGCCGATACGCAGCGGGCTCTCGAGATTATCGCATCACTGGGAATCCAGGCACGTTCGCAAAGCGACGGCGTGTCGTTCGATCTGCTCACCACCGTCAGGGAAGGCGGTTGCTCGGCGAAACTGGCTCCCGATCTGCTGGTCGAGGCGTTACGCCGCTTCCCCGCCCTTTCTGACCGGCGACTGCTGGTCGGCCTCGACACTTGTGATGATGCCGGTGTTTTCCAGGTCAGCGACGATATCGCGCTGATCGAAACGACCGATTTTTTCCCGCCGATCTGTTCAGATGCGTATGAATTTGGCCAGATTGCCGCCACCAACGCCATGAGTGACGTTTTCGCCATGGGCGGCCAGGTGCTGACGGCCATGAATCTGGTCATGTTTCCCGCGTCCGGCATTCCCATGGAGGTGCTTGGCGAGATCCTGCGAGGCGGGCAGGAGAAGGTCGTCGAGGCAGGCGGCGTGATCGTCGGCGGCCACACGATCGCCGATTCCCCGCCGAAATACGGGCTGGCCGTTACCGGCGTGGTTCACCCCTCGCGCGTGATCGCCAATTCCAAAGGACGACCGGGTCAGGCATTGATTCTCACAAAACCGCTGGGAACCGGCGTTCTGGTGGCGGGTCAGCGGGTCGGAGAAGCCGAGCCTGCCCATTACCGCACGGCGCTCGAGTCGATGAAACAACTCAACCGGGCCGGGGCAGAGATCATGCAGAAATACGGCGTGACCTGCGCCACTGACGTCACAGGCTTTGGCCTGCTCGGCCACGCGCTTCATATCGCCCGCGCCAGCCGCATCACACTCGAATTCGAGGCAGCCCGACTGCCGGCGCTGCCGGGCGCGCGGGCATTGCTCGAACTCGGCTGCATCCCCGGAGGCGTATTCCGGAACCAGGCGTATATCGAGAAAGCAGCCTTCTTCGACGGCGGAGTTTCCCAGGCCGATCGCATGCTCACCCTCGACCCGCAAACCTCGGGAGGTCTGCTGATGCTGATCTCCCCCGACGTCGCCGAGCCGGCCCTGGCCGATCTTCACGCGGCCGGTTTCTCATCTGCCGCACTGATCGGCCGGTCTACGGCTCTCCAGGAATGGTTTCTACGGGTTTCGTAGCTTTCCGAACGTTGGCGAAGCAGTCCAGAGTGTAATCTCAAAGATATATATTCTAAGAAACATTATCACCGCCCGGCATCCTTCATTTCCCGGGGCTCGATCGTCTGAAAACAGCCTCACTGGCTACGTTGCTGGAAACCTCCGTCCGAAGGCTCAGGATTTCCCAGAAGCCCCGTCTTTTGGAACACCGAGATCTTTATCTGGTCGAGCAGGACGGTGGCGCCCATGACGGCACCAAAGGTTCCCCCCAGCAGACTGAGAGGAACCGGAGCCATGAGAATGCCACAAGCAGCCAGGATGGATGCCAAGACGGCATTGCCAATCGTTGCGACGGCGACGAAGAGACTGGGGGCCTCCGACCAGAATCGCCCCGGAACGCGGTTGATGTAAATCGTTGTTTGCGCGGAATACATGAGGAAGACGAAAACCAGGGTCTGGACCTGGGGAGTGGGCAGTTTCAGAACATTCATCGCTACCCACAGAAGGGCGAATCCGAGGATCAGCCACCCTCCGGCAAGAACCCCACCGATCTTGGCGATTTCCCGGACATTCCATTGCCGGGGGGTGGAAGAGCCATGAACTCGGTCGGTCGCTAATGTAATCGTCACGATATCGTTCAGGACAACGATCACGGCGATCAATTCCAGAGGGGTCACGAAGAACCCGGTGGCGATATAGCCAAAGGTCAGCAGTGCCGCGAGTTCCACCGTTCGGGAGATCTTCGTGATCGTCCAGGTCAGCATGCGCCTGTACACCCGCCGGCCACCCGAAACCACCGAAACGATGCCTTGCAACCCGGGAACCGTCAGAACGATCTGCGCGGAAGCCTTGGCAACATCCGAGGCCGATTGGACGGCGATGCCGACTTCCGCCTGTTTCAGCGCGGGGGCGTCATTCACGCCGTCCCCGGTCATTCCCGCGATCCGGCCGGAACGCTGAAGGGCTTGTACCAGACGGAATTTTTCCTCGGGATAGAAATTGGCGAAGCCATCGTATTCGAGCGGCTTGTTCACGGCATCTTCCGCAAGGCCGAAACGGTCTCCGAGGCCGACGGCATGACTGACCGCCTGGGCAGTAGCTCTGGTATCCCCGGTAACCATGATCACCTTGAGGCCAAGCTTGCGGAGGGTGTTTACCAGTCCCGCCGCATCGTCGCGAAGCGAATCGGCCAACGACAGGAGGCCTCGCACGACCAGGTGACCTTCGGGTCCAGCCGCCACTGCGAGGACGCGGGCACCGGAGGCGGCCAGAGCGTCGATCTTTTCCTGGAGTTCGGACTCCGGCTTCGAACGTTTTTGAATCACCAGTGGAGAGCCCAGTATCACGTGGATCGTCTGTCCATCCCTGTCGACGAACGCCTCGGAGCACTTGTTCGCAGGCTCGAACGGGACAAACTTCGTCCGGGTCAGCGAGGGGATCGACCGGGCTTTGACCACTTCGAGGATGGCCCGTTCGATGGCCCCCTGGGACGCCTCATGGCAGGCGGCGGCGGCCCAGGCAAGAATTTCGTTTTCAGACTCTCCGGTAAAGGGGAGAACGGCAGCGAGGCTTTCCTTGTTTTTCGTCAGCGTGCCGGTCTTGTCGATGCAAAGAACGTCCATGGTCGCCGCTTCCTGAAGGGCCGACAATCCGGTCACGAGAACGCCCTCATCTACCAACGCACGCGCCTCGACCGCATTGGCAACGGTGAAGGCGGCAGGCATCGTCACCGGAACCGTTGCAATCACGAGAACCATGAAAAAGGGAAGAAGCGGAAGCAAGGGAGACCCGCTCCAAAGGACTGCCGCGACGAGAATCGCGGCCAAAACGGCATCGATGCTTACCAGATACCGGACCACGGTGAAAAGGAGCTTGTCGAGGTGACCTGCCGGGCTGGCGGTCCGAACCAGCTCCGCTGCATGTCCAAAGTAGGTGTGGATTCCTGTTGCAATGACCGTTCCGGAAGCTTCGCCGCGACGGACGGTGGACGCCGAGTAAATTGTCTCACCGGATGAACGGGGAACAGCGCCGGATTCACCCGTCAGTGCGGACTGATCGACCTCCACGGTCCCGTTCCGGATCTTCATGTCGGCAGGGACGATATCCCCCATCCTGACGTGAACGAGGTCGCCGGGAACGATCTCCCGAGCAGGCAGAAGCCGCCACTGTCCCGTGCGGCGAACCCGGGAGTTTACTTCCAGGCGGCTGCGAAGGAGGTCCAGCGCGTTCCGGGCGCGACGCTCCTGGATTCCTCCGAGAATCGCGCTGAAAAGCAGCCAGACGGCGATCAAGGCCGGGCCGGCCACTTTTCCCAGGGCCACCTCAAAAACGAGTGCGGCTTCGAGCATCCAGGGAATTGGGCCCCAGAGGCGCTTCAGAATCCCATGAAGAAGACCGGCCGGCTCCTCCCGGATTTCGTTGAAACCAGCTCGGGCCAGGCGTGTTTGCGCCTCCGCATCGGAGAGCCCCTCCTCAGAATCGCTAGACATTTCCCCGGGTTTCTGACCTTCCGTGCTTTCAGCGAACTTTTCAGGGATGGAATCGTTCTCAAAAATCATAGCACCACCTCACCTTTCGGCCCAAAACGAAAAAACTCCCGGTGGTCATCAAGCCACCAGGAGTCATTAGCCGTTCAAGGCGGTTATCAGGGGAACTCCATCCCCACGCAGGCAAGAAAGTCTAGCAAAAAAGGCTCGCCGAATCAAGATCGACGCACCCCAACCAGCACTTCGCACTCAACGGTCTGATACCGTTTTCCGACGTTCTTTTTTGCCGGGCCGTGGTTTAAAAGCATCTCACCATGCTCTTCTGCGGAAGGTGGTAGTAACATGGCTTTAGAACGGAAACTCCGAGGACAGAATTGAAAAGACCGTTAAAACCCGCTTCCGCATTCACCGTGAGAATTGCTGATCACCACAGCCCTGACCAGGATTTACTTGACAGCGAGTGATATACTGAATCAAATCTACGGCGATCCTTTCCAGGAACGATTGCGGCAAGCGAAAAAACGAGACAGATGAGCACGAATCACGACGAGTTGAAGATTCTCGGGTGGAGCGACTGGTTTGAAAAGCAAGCGGCAGACAAGCCGACGATGGCGATAGCACGTGTTGCGGCGGTCGATCGGGAGCAACTGCTGCTCGTCGACCCGGCAGGTGTTGTCCGCGCGAAGCTGTCTGGAAACTTCCTGCACAGGCATTCCCTAGCCCACGAACGCCCGTGCGTCGGAGACTGGGTGTGCCTGGAGAGAGAGCCAGGCGACGATTTCGGAATGATCCACGCCCTGTTCGAGCGTAGGACCGCGCTTCGCCGGCGGGCGGCAGGCCCAGGCAGCGACTTTCAGATGATCGCCGCCAACATCGACTGCGCCATCATCGTCCAGTCCTGCCACTACGACTTCAATCTCAACCGGCTGGAGCGTTACCTCGTCATGGTGATGGACGGCGGAGCCGTTCCGCATGTCCTGCTCACCAAGACGAATCTCGTCGCGCCCGACGTTCTGGCCGGCCAGCTGGCCAGTATCCGCGCTGCCGGCATCACCGCCCCGGTTTCGACGCTCAGCAACATGACGGGAGACGGCCTCGATACTCTCGAGCAACGACTCGAGTCAGGTAAAACCTACTGTTTCGTCGGTTCTTCCGGTGTAGGCAAGAGCACCCTCATCAACCACCTCATCGGCCGCAGCAGACAGGCGACGAAAGCCGTGAGCGGAACGGGAGAGGGCCGCCACACGACGGTCCGACGCGAGCTGATCCGTCTCGACAGCGGAGCACTGGTCATCGACAATCCCGGCATGCGTGAGTTCGGTATTTGTGGCGCGGAACATGGCATCGAAAGTGGATATTCC
Source organism: Candidatus Ozemibacteraceae bacterium (assembly GCA_036567845.1). GTDB lineage: Bacteria > Muiribacteriota > Ozemobacteria > Ozemobacterales > Ozemobacteraceae > MWAR01. The sequence goes on from DATCTT010000175.1 coordinate 6,068, forward strand.
AACATCTCGAGCCTCTCCGCCAGCTGCCGATATCGGAACTGCACCCACACGGGCGAGCCCGGCTGCGCCGTTCGTGAAGCCGTTCAATCGGGCAATCTCAGCAGCGAGCATTTCGACAACTATAGAAAACTGTGCCAAGAATCGGAGTTCCATCAACTCTCTCACGCCGAAAAGCGCAAGAAAGACCGCGACTTCGGCAAATTTCTGAAAAACGCCAAAAAGAGCTTCAGGGACAAATAAAAGGCCCACCGCCAGAGGTCACGAAAGGCTTCCGAAATGATACGCCCGATGAAACTGGAGGATATTCCCGCGTGGCTCGAACTGGCACGCGAGGTTGAACCGCTGTTTGGTCCCATGGCAGACAGCGAGGAGTTTCGCAGCGGGATCCGTCAGGTCATTCTCGACGGGAGCGCCTTCTGCGGTGAAACCGAAGACGGCGCGATCGGCGGCATCATCGCTCTCAACCGGCCCGGAAACGAGATTTCGTGGCTGGCCGTCTCTTCGGCCTGCCGGGGGAAAGGGATCGGGCGACTCCTGATGGAAACTGCCGTGCGCGAACTCAATCCGACGGCCGACATCCTCGTGCAAACCTTTGCCGGCGGAATTTCATCGGGAGCGGCTGCACGGGCGCTCTTTACCGGCTACGGCTTCACGGATGCCGAAGCTGCCGGGAAAAATCCGGCCGGCATCGACACCGTGATCATGAAACGGCGCCCCGAGGCTTCTGAGAGCTGACTCGGGCCATCATGCAATCCGCCACCCCATCGATGCGTTGAGCGAAATGGATCTCCCCGTCTGACTGGTATGGACCTCTTTACAGGTGTCGAGGGGGTATCGGATAATGGGGAAGCCCTGTCCCAGGGCTGGAACAGCCACGGCTCAAAGGAGTTACATATGAAATTTTATATTTGCAGAGTGGTTATTGCCGTTTTGATCCTGCTTGGCATCCCCAGTGGTTCCGAGGCGAAGAACATCCTGGGCGACCTGCTCAAGGCGTATCAGACCTACGAGCAGGCGAACATGATGCTGTGGCTGACCGGCGACACGAAAGCCGAAAAGCGGGTCGGCCAGGAGATGAAGTGGTTCATCAACCTGACGAACAAGAAATACAAGGATCCCGAAGCCAACCGGTGGGTGAAGTCTGTGTTCGAGCGAATCAAGCCCAACTTCCGCGAGCGTGGCTTTGATTACAACATCACACTCCTGAACGACAGCACGGTGAATGCCTTCGCTATCCCCGGCGGCAATATCTTCATCTACAAGGGCATGCTCGACTTCGTCGGGTCGGATGACGAGCTGGCGGCCGTACTGGCCCACGAACTGGCCCACGCCGAGCGGCGTCATTCCCTGAAGCAGCTTCGCCAGAGCACCGCGTTCCAGCTGCTGCTGCAGAAAGCCGTGAAAAGCGGCCGCGATCGTGACACCTGGGGCCAGGTGGTCGGCGCGCTCACGATGCTCAAGTTTTCCCGCGACGACGAGTATGAAGCCGACGAGATCGGCCAGACGAAGATCGCCCAGGCCGGGTTCAACCCGATGGGCCAGGTCGTGCTGTGGGAGAAGTTCGTCCAGAAGTTCGGCAAGGGCGAGAAGGGCATCATGCAGTATCTGAGCACCCATCCGCCGTCCCAGGACCGCGTCGAGAAGGCCAAGACCCGCCTCGTTTCCCTCGCGCCGGGAAGCTCTGCCGCTCTCAATGCGGCGCCGGGCGTGTCCGCCACGCAGCTCGCCGCCTCCGACCTGTCCCTGTCGTTCAATATTCTATCGGATATTTCAGAAAACCTGCTTCAGAACGGCAGCTTCGAGACCGATCTGGCAAAGAAAGGGCTGCCCGATGCCTGGACGGTGAAGGAAGGCAAGGCCGCGTTCGATACCGCGCAGTCCGTGACCGGCCGCGGCGCCCTCCGGCTCGACCCTGAGTCCCACCTGCGCCCCGTCCGTGTCGTTTCCGAGATGATCGCGGTCAACCCGGCCGAGGCCTATGTTCTGACGGGCTGGATGCGCTCGGGCGACGGCACAGCCAAAGCAAGCATTGGAGCCGAGGTGTATGACAAGGCAAAGCGGCTGCGCGGGTATGTCTGGCCGGTGACGTCGGGTGCGCCGGTTCCGGCGTTCTGGCAGCAGATCGAGGGCACTTACACGGGCGGGGCCTCGCCGTCCGTCCATCTCCCGAAGGACACCGCATTCATCCGGGTTCTGCTGCAGAACGGGCCGCTTTCGCGCAGCAGCGTCTGGTTCGATGACCTGCGCGTCCGGCGGGCTGCGACGCCGAAAACCGACAATCTCGTCGACAACGGCGACTTTGAGTACGACAGCGGAAACGGCCTCCCGCGCGGCGTGGTCGCCCCGGCCGGCCAGGCGGCGCGCGATCTCAAACAGTTCAAGACCGGCTATGCGTCCCTGCGAATCACCGGAACAGATGCCGGCGAGACGACGGTCGATCTGGCGCCGATTCCCGTTTCAACGCTGAAGGAAGGCCAGCAGCTGCAGGGCTCGTTCCACTTCAACGGCACGGGCGAGATCCGCGCGCGCCTCCTCGTCGAACTTCTTGACGAGGCCGGAAACCCGCTCAGCCGGAGGCTTGTCGAACGCGGTTTCGTCACCAAGCCGAATCTGTGGCAGGCGACCGGCTTCAAGACGAGCTTCCTGCTCCAGTCCGACGAGAAGAGCGTGGTGAAGAGCATCGGCATCCGAATCGCCGGAATGATCCCCGCGACGGGCACCATCTGGCTCGACAACGTGGTTATGCGCTGATCGGTATTTTTTCAAAGCCGGCCCCATGCGGTTCGCATGGGGCCGGCTTGCGTTCAGGTCATCAGTCTCGGTGAAAGTCCCGATAATGGGTTGCGATGACCCCCTGTCCGGGACAGAGACAGGGAATGCCATCGAGTTCGGGATAGAGATACAGCGAGGAGTCGGCCCAGTATCCCCCGCTCACCTGCTCGAGACGGCCTTTCCCGATCGGACAGACGAGTTCGGGCGCAGGGTTCGATGCCATCTCGGGATGCTTGGCAATCACGAGGATCCCCGTCGGATTCGACGGACGGGCGCTGACCCGTGCCGCCCGCGACTCCACGATCCGAAGCCCGAGGCGCCGGGCCGTCTCGGGGAGGCCCTTCACGTATCCATGCCGCTCGATGTGCGCCTTTCCCTCCGGTGTCGCCAGCTCATACGAGGGTTCGAACAGAATCAGATACTTGCGGGCAACCCGGCATAACTCCGTCAGAGCCTCGGCTTCCCGGCCCCCGTTTGGCTCTATCGAATGCGAGGTGTAGACGATGTCGATCGAATCATCCGCATAGGGCATCTGGAACAGATCACCCAGGAACAGCCCGGCATCGTCACCGACGACCTGCCGGTAATACTTCTTTGCATATTTCACTCTCGACCAGGAGACATCGAACCCGCGCACGGCCGCAGGCCGGTGCTCCAGCCGTTTCACCACGTTCGCAAGCGTCGTGGCCTCGCCGACCCCCGCCTCGAGCAGGGATTCGAACGGCACGCCAAGACCATTGATCAGCCCGGCGAGTTCTGAAGAATATTTATCGATATATTCAGCATAGACGCCCGTCATATCCCGGATATAGGTCCCGGCCTGGAGATCGTAGCTGATCTCCACGGCCCGCTGGGATTCGACCCCCTGACTCCGGAGATGCTCGATGATATTGACGCCTGCGGCGAACATCGCCTGAAGATTTTTCAACGGCATTCCGCGCATGACTTCTCAGCTCCAAGTAAAAGAATGGCGGCCATGCCGCGCATGGCCGCCGGGGTTGTCACGGGATCGGAATTACTGCGCGCCGGCAGCCGGAGCGGATGCCGGCGGAGCGGCGGTTTCAGTTGCGGCCGGGGCTTCGGGAACCGCGATCACATCCGTCGCAGCCACGGGCTCTGCCGGGGCGGCGGCTTCGGTGGCTGAGGCAGCGGAGGCATCACTGACGGCCGCCTGGAGAAGCGGTTCGATCTCTTTCTCGAAGGTGGCCACATCGGCGAAGCCAACGTGCTTCCCGACGATGTTCAGCTTCCGATCGAGGATGAACGTGGTGGGAATCGACTGGATGCCGCCATAGGCCTCGGTAATTTCCTTCGTGAAGCAGACGATGGGATAGTTGATGCCGTTGTTCTCGACGAACTTCTTCAGCTTGGCTTCATCCTTGTCGACGCTGATGCCGACGACCTCGAGGCCCTTGTCTTTATATTTCTTGTACAATTCGATAAAGCCCGGGATCTCTTCACGACAGGGCGGGCACCAGGTGGCCCAGAAGTCGATGATGACAACCTTGCCCTCGAGAGTGGACAGGGTCAGGTCCTTCCCATCGACACCGCGGAGGGTGAAGTCGGGAGCACGGCCTGAGTCGAGAGCAAAGCCGGGAACGGCAAGGGTGAGGACCAGGACGAGCAACCAGAACAAACGCTTCATACGTATCTCCTTCGCGAATAGAATTTCAGATGGGAGTTCTTTGCTGAAACGGGATGCCGGAAACAGGGATTTCCCGACGGACTCAATGACCGGTTCCGGGGGCGGATGGGGGAACCGCATCGGCGGGGCGAGACGTCGTCGCAGACGGCAAACCCGGGCCACGGACAGCGATTGCCTGCTTCGGGCAGATATGACCGCAGTCGAGGCAGCGCACACAGTCGGACGAGTCACACTCCCGGACCGGATCGAGACCGGAAGGGCAGACTTTCATGCACAGGCCGCACTGGACGCATTTGTTTTTATCGAACTCCAGACGGTACAGGCTGATCCGGTTGAAGGGGCCGAACCAAGCCCCAAGCGGGCAGAGCCAATTGCAGAAGGGGCGCCGGAACACGGTCATCAGGCCAATGAGAAGAACGAGCAGGGACACTTTCCAGGCGAACAGCTTCCCGAGCATGCCCCGCAGATCGGGCTGTAGGATCGGCAGAAGGAGACCGCCCTCAAGCGTACCCGCCGGACAGACCAGTTTGCAGAAATACGGTTCGCTGAAACCGAACGAATCAACGAGGAACAGCGGCATCAGAACGACCATCCCCACAAGGATCAGGTATTTCAGGTAATGCAGCCCTCTCGCTCCACCGCCCCGCTTCGTGAACGGCACGGGAATGCGGTGAACCAGATCCTGGAACCAGCCGAAGGGGCAGAGCCAGCCGCACGAAGCCCTGCCGACAAAGGCAGCCAGAAGCGTCAGGAACCCGATGACAAAGACGGGGGCGCCCGAAAGGATTCCCGCGAGTTTCGTCCAGATCGTATGCGGGGCGGTCGGATCGAAGCCGCCGCCACCGGCGAGAACAACCTGGACAGCGCCCACGGGACAGGCACACAGGGCGCCCGGGCAGCTGTAACAGTTGAGCGTCGGCACGCACACGTGTTTGAGCGGGCCGGTGTAGATGTTGCCGGTGACGAAGCCCTTGACGTAGCCGTTCGTCAGCAGAGTCGAAAGGGCCTGAACGACGGTTCTGCGCTCGCTCATCCGATGCCTATGCACTGCAGGCAGATCGCAGTGGCCTTTTCGAAGATCTTGGCAGGCTCCCCGAGAGCGATGCCCAGGGCCAGGAGAACGGCGCCCGTGGCCGCAACGGCGAGCCACGCGTGGTTACGCAAAGCCCCGCGGCGCGATTCCCGGAATGCGGTTCGGTCAGACATGGGCCGCATTGTACCCGAATCGTGCCGGCAAGGCAATGCCGGGAGGGGGCTGCCGTTTTTCCCTCAAGGAATTCCCGGCATACGCCGATAACAGACAGGAAACCTGCAAATCATTCGAACAAGGAGGCCTGCATGGGTGTCGTGATCCCTCTCTTCAGAAAGAAGGATGCCACCGGCGACCTGCCGCTTTCCGCGGACCAGCGCATGCGCGTGACACTGCTCACCAACTCGATCGAGGCGCTGCGCAAGGAAGAAAAGTCTCTCGAGGACGCCATCACGAAGAAGTGCCGCGAAGAAATCGACCGGCTGAATGCCATCGATTTCCGAATCCGGCAGTATGAGGTCGAGATCGAGCAGCTCTGCATGCAGGGCGCAGCCAACTCGGCCCCGAACAAGGCATGACCTATGCTCAGACACGCCGGGTGTTCTGATGCATTCGTGAAGAGGAGGAACACATGCTCATCACAACCACCGACCATATCGAAGGATATGCCGTCGAACAGTATCTCGGAATCGTCACCGGCGAAGCCGTGTTCGGCGTCGGCACGCTGGCCAACATCGCGGCAGGTTTCCAGGATCTGGTGGGAAGACGCGTGGAGAGCTTCGAAAAAGAGCTCGAATCCGTCAAAAACGTCGCCCTCGTCGAAATGATCAAGGAGGGCAAAACCCTTACCGCGCATGCGATCATCGGGGTCGACGTCGATTACAACGAGTTTTTGGGCAAGTATGTCATGGTCGTCTGCAACGGGACGGCCGTTCGCCTGAAAGGATTCAAGGAAAAGGAGCTGCCCGATAATTATCTGATGCCCGTCGTGTCGGACGGCCCTCAGACCGAGCTGCCCAATCCCGAAGAATAGTATAACGGATACAAAACACCCCCGGGTTTTCCCGGGGGTGTTTTCTCCTGCCTGTCTTTCTTGCCCTGTCACCACCAAGTAGGGAGCTCGAGAGTCAGAATTCCCGATTTTTCTGTGTCTCTGCGTCTCTGTGGTGAAGCGTCCTCCATTTCCTCGCGGAGGCCGTCAGGGTCAATTTTCGGCGGCGAGGCGCATCTGGTCGAAGTCCTCGGGATACAGCGTGGTCAGCTGACCAGTCGAGTCGCCCGGCTTCACGGGCTGGTAGGGCTTGAGACCGCTCTTCTGCTTCACGGCCGCAAACTCGGCCCCAAGGCTGGCTTCGAGGATCTTGAGCGGGTCGCCGGTGAAAAAGCCCTTCGCCTCGCGGTCGGCAATCAGCTTCGCGGCTGCTTCCGGTGTGGCTCCGAGCACGACCAGCATCTTGGCGGTGACGGTGTTGAGATCCATGTTGAAGTTCCAGACGTTGTCTTCCTTCTTGCCGAACTTCTGGGCGAGCCGCTCCTTCACGAGCGCGGAGCCCGAGCGCTTTTCTCCGTCGAGCTTGAGGGCGCCGGAGAACCAGAGTTGCGGCCCGACGTTCGCGAATGGATCGGCACCCTTCATGGCCTTGTCGAACAGGCCTTCCTTGAACTCGACGAACGCCTTTCTTGCCTTCTCGAAGCTCTCCTTGTCGAGTTTCTTCGCCACATAGGCGAGCTTCGCCTCGTAGGAAGCCTTGTACAACGCAGCCGCCTGCCGGTCCATCGTCACGTAGTTCATCCCTTCGAGCAGGATGCGATACACGACCTTCTTGTCGTCCGGGTACATCTTGACGAACTCGGCGATGAATTCGGGATAGCTCTGCGGCTGGGCCAGCAGCATCACCGAGATGCACTTCTCGTAGGCGCCGGTGATCGCGCGGCTGGTCAGGATGTCGTAGAACTGGCCGGCGACGACGCCTTCGGTGCAGACCAGCTGGAGGCCGTTCTTCAGGACACCGGTTTTCTTGCCGGTCGGCTTTGCCCAGATGTACCGGTCGCGCCGGATCGGATCCTGGCGGCCATACAAAAAGTCCGAAATATTATATTTTTTGCGATCTTTTTCGGCCAGTTTCGGGTTGGCCGGTCCGTAGACGGCCTCGAATGCTTCGGCCCACCCTTCGATGTAGGCCATGCCCAGATCCGTGATGTAGGGGGCATCGTGTCCGTTCGTCGAGATGCGCTGGATCACAGCGAACGTGCGACCATACATGTCGAACATGATGCCGTGCGCATTTTCATGCCCGAGCACGAGGTCGAGGGTGTCATTCTGCATCGCGTCCTTGACCGAGAACAGCTTCTGGCCGCCGGATTCGATGTCCAGCACACAGATGGCTGACGTCTCGAGTCCGAGCCGCTTGCCGGTCTTGGCCTCGACGCGCTCCATGCCGAGCGGAATCATGCAGGGGCCGGGGGTTGGAACGAAGGAAGGCAGCGGCGAGCGTTCCAGAACGACCAGTGAGGAACCGGCCTGCTGGGAAAGGAAATCGATGATCGCTTTCTTCTGCTCATCGCTCAGCTTGTCTGTCGGCACGCCCTTGAGCATCTTGCTGACGACCTGGAATTTCATCTGGCGGGCCGTTCGGCGGAGTTTCAGGGAATCCTGCATCTCCCTGCTGTCCTTGAGATACGGGAGCACGCTCTGGACGTGAAAGCCCTTCGGATCACCGGACGTCACCTGGATGGCATCCATGCCCAGGGCATTGAACAGAAACCCGATCTCGTTGATCTTGACGGATTTCGGGATGCCAAGCATCTTTCCGAGGGTTCCCGTGATGATGCCGCTTCCGACCGTGACCGGCGCGCAGATAGAGAACGCGTCGTCCTGCAGGGGGTCATTATCGGTGGATATCGAGGTGGGCGCCGTGCGGGCCTCGACGGCACAGGCGATCAGACCAGCGGCACAAGCCACGAGCAGGGGTTTCCGGAACAATCCAAACATGACGACCTCCCTGAAAAATGTGCTCGAGATTCTTTCTATTATACCAGCCGCGACCGAATCCGCCAGGGTACCCCGACATCCCTTTCCCGACACGGCCCATGGTATCCTGACCCCCGGACAAGCATGAATGACCTGACCATCATCCGCCTGGTTCTGCTGGGCAACAGTCTCCTCCTCCTCGCATCCGGCCTCGTGCTCTATCCATGGCCCGACGCGGGGGGATTCTGGCGCATTCTCTGCTCGCCGAGCCTTCTTCTCACCGATTACACGGTCCTGGGCGGTCTCGGTCCGGCATTGACAAATGCCGGGCTGCTGGGCTGCATCGTCTGGATCCTCCTGAAGCTCATCCGGCTCGAACACCCCGGGTATCTGTTTGTGTGTGGCCTCATGGTTCCGGCGTTTGGCCTCTGCGGGAAGAACATTTTTAATATCTGGCCGCATATATTTGGCGTATTTCTGTTTTCCCGATTCACAGGAAGGCCCCTCCGGGAGCTTGGCCCCGTGATGCTCCTGGGAACCTGCCTCGCGCCGCTTTTCAGCCATCTCGGCTTCGGATTCGGCTTCGGAATCGCCGGCCTGGTCGGGGGAGCAGCAGCCGGAACGCTTGCCGGCTTCCTTCTGGCAAGCATCTCCGGCCATATGCTCACCCTCCACCAGGGCTTCAGCCTCTACAATGTCGGCACTGCCGCGGGCTTTCTGGGTATCATCGCCTCGACGATGATGCGCGGGTTCGGCCTGAAAACCACGCCGGTGTTCCTGTATGCCGCGGAATCCTCGGACCTGCTGCACGGGCTCCTCGTTCTGCTGCTTTCGATCCTGGCCCTTCTGGGGGTTTTTCTCTCACGAAAAAACGGGAAGTCGCTTACGGAAGGGCTGTCCGCGATTTTCGCCGAGACGGGGAAGCTGCCATCGAGCTTCGTCGAAACCGGAGGGCTCGGCCCCGCGCTGTTCAACATGGCGCTCGTGGGAAGCTGCGGCATCGCCTATCTGGACTTCGTCGGGGGCCCGATCAACGGCCCGACCTTCGCCGCCATCACGGCAATGACGGCGTTCGGAAGTCTCGGCAAACACCCGCGAAACATCCTTCCCGCGTTGGCAGGCGTCTACCTGATCTGCCTGCCAAAGATCTGGTCTCCCGGCGATCCCGGACCGGTGCTCGCAGCCCTGTATTCCGGCACCGTCGCTCCGTTCTGCGGCAGATTCGGCCCCCTCGCCGGCCTTGCCGCCGGCATGCTGCACCTCCCGCTGGCCATGCATCTCGGCGAAGTCCACGGCTGGCTGAATCTTTATAACAACGGATTTGCCGGAGGCATCGGCATGATCTTCTTCGTCGGCGTCGTCCGGGGCCTCTCGCCGCATCTGCTGGACCAACCGGCCCCGGCATCTCCCCCAGCCGGAGGACCCACCCGGTGAACCCGCTCCGCATCGCGCTCTCCCGCTGGCTTCTGGCGGTCACCCTCGTTGCAGCCCTGTGGGGATTCAGTCATTTTCACGACGATCTGAAAGAGTTCGCCACCTACCTGGTCAATACCTGGGGGGATCCGGCCCTGTTCACCCTGACCCTGCTGGCCGACGGCATCATCCAGCCCATTCCGCCCGACGTGTTCGTCTTCGGCTCGGCCTTCGGCGGGGAGAGGCCCCTGCAGGCGGCTCTGGTCGCCGGGGTTGCGAGCGCCTGCGGAGGCCTGCTGGGCTGGGCGATCGGCCTGCGGGTCGGCCCCTGGCGGTTCCGTCGTTGGTTTGGCAACGACCTGCTCCGAACCGGGTGCCGCATCTTCCGGCGGTACGGCTGCATGGTCATCGTCGTCGGCGCCGTCACCCCCGTCCCGTTCAGCGCCACCTGCTGGATTGCCGGCATCCATCGTCTTTCACCCGTCATCGTCTTCGTCACGAGCCTCGTCTGCCGGGTCCCGCGCTTCCTGCTCGTCGGCTGGCTCGGCTCCCTCAGCTGACCCGCCCCGCACGAGGCGGGGAGGGGAACGATGACGTCCGGATGAAGCAGTCCCGCCGGACCCGGCTCTGAAAAAAGCCCGCGGCGCCTGATTGCGGCCGCGGGCCTTTATACACTCATACGTATTATACTACAGACTTTTCTCGGTGGAACTCCTTCTTGCCGCGGAACCGGCGGACGTGCAGGTCGTCGATCGGCAGGGAGGGCTTGCCTTTGAGGACCTGCTCGGCCAGAAGTTCGGAAACGGCGGGCGCCAGCATCAGGCCGTGGCCCGAGAAACCGTTCGCCTGGTAGAAGTTCTCGACCTCGTCGACGGGGCCGAGCACCGGCTGGGCATCGGCGGTCATCTCGTACAGGCCGGCCCACTGACGCACGATGCGCAGATTCCCGAGTTTCGGGAACAGCAGCGTGAACCGGCGGCTCATCTCGAACATGAAGTGCATCGAGCTGCCGACGAAGGTGCCGACCGGCTCGTTCGGGTCACCCATGCCCATCACGACGCCGCCGCTGTGTTCCTGGCGCGCGTAGAGACCGATGCCGAAATCGATGATCATCGGGTTCCAGAGCTTCTCGACCGGCTCGGTGACGAGGATCTCGTGCCGGTACGGATCGACCGGGATCTCGACGTTGAGCATCTGGCCGATCGTGCGCGAGAAGCTTCCGGCGCAGTTGAACAGGATCGGCGTTTCATACGTGATCCCCTTGTCGGTCATGACGAAGAACACATTGCTCTTCTTCATCAGGCCCGTCACGTTCGTCCAGAGATGGATCTCGGCGCCCAGCCGCCGCGCGGCGTTGGCGTAGGCCTGGGTCAGCAGGAACGGGCTGATGTGGCCGTCCGTCGGGCACCAGGTCGCGCACTCGATCTGGTTCACGTCGAGATACGGGTTGATCTTCTTCGCGTCGGCCCGGTCGACGATCTTCACGTCGAGGCCGAGCCGCCGCTGCATTGCGACGTTTTTCTCGAACTGGGCCGTCTCCTCAGCGCTGTGAGAGAGGATCAGATACCCCCCCTGGAAGAACTCGGTCTTGTAACCCAGCTCCTCCTCGATGTGCTCCAGACGCCGCACCGACCGGATGGCCAGCCGGGTGTTCGCCTCGGTGCTCCACTGCTGACGGAACCCGCCCCCGCACCGGCCGGTCGAACCGCTGGCGAGATACCGCCGCTCGATCACGCAGATGTTCTTCATGCCCGCCTTGGCCAGCTCGTAGGCCGTGCTGACACCAAGTATACCGCCACCTATAATAATTGCATCGAAGGAAGTCTTCATGCCTTCTTCCCTCCCTTCGCGGCGGATTTCTTCGTCACAGCCTTCTTGGCGGCCTTCTCGGCAGCCTTTTCCGCGGCTTTTTTCTCGGCTTCGAGCTGTTCGCCGTATTCGGCCATGATCAGCTTGAAGGGAACCGGCCGGTTCGGCGGCCGGAAGGTCGGCGGGTAGATCTCGCCAACGGGCTTCTTCAGCTCGCGACTGATGATCTGAGCCACCAGGCGGCGGCAGGTGCGGCCCTGGCAGGGGCCCATGCCGGCGCGCACCAGGCGCTTGATCTCGTCGATCGTCGTGGCACCCTGGCGGATGGCGGCGATCACTTCCTCTTCGGTGATGTCCTGACAGCGGCAAACGATCTTCATCGTCCGGTCTCCTCCTCTCACGCCACGCGGATCGCGCGAACTTCCAGGGCGCGATCCTTCGGGATCTCGATGGTGATCACATGGGTCCGGTCGAACTTCGGCGCAGACAGCACCTTGAGGACCTTCGCCTCGCACACGGCTTTTCCCGTCCGGTCAAGCCCCTTGACCACCTGGCCCACCTTCGGCACCGGATGCAGTTCATACGGCAGCGACAACGCCGCCGAGCGGGCCGCATGGGTCATGTCGAGAACGACGATGGCCAGTCCCGGGCAGCGCGGCACGCAGAGGCCGCAGCCGATGCACTTCACCTCGTCCAGCTTCGGACGGTCGGTGATGCCGCTCTTCATCGTGATCGCCTTTTTCGGGCACGAGGAGACGCAGGGATCGCACGGAATGTCCTGCAGACACTCGATGATCGCAACCGGCCCCTTCTTGAACCGCTCGTCGCTCGGCAGAACCGTCGCGAGTTCTTCGCGGGTGATGACTCCGTCGTTGATCAGCATGCCGCAATCTCCTTCTCGATCTTCTCGCGTCCCCACCGGATGCGCTCGCCGGTCGAGCCGGACCGCAGAGTGCGCAGCTCGGCAACGGCATCGGAAACGACCTTCCCCGCCTCGGCGGTTTCACCGTGGATGCTTTCGGTCGCCCGGGCACCGGCCACGCGGCCGCCCAGGATCGCCGTCGTCGCCTCTTCGATGCCCGAGGCATCGCCCGCGACGTAGACGTGGGGATTCGTGGTGCGCATGTTCACGTCGTGCAGCGGCACTAGGCCGCCCAACTCGCCGACGTGGACCATCTTGCAGTCGGCCTGCTGGAACAGCTCGATCAGCGGCGAAAGGCCGACGGCGAGACAGATGCAGTCGCACTTCACCTCGAACTCGGTGTTCGGCACCATCTGGAACTTTTCATCCAGGCGGCACAGTTTCGCCCCCGTCACGCCGTCCTTGCCGAGGGCGCTGACGATGGTGTGGCCGGTGTAGATCGGCACGCCCATGCGGCGGATCTTGCTGGCATGCACCAGATACCCGCCGATCGTCTGCATCGCCTCGACGAGGCCCACGACCTGAACGCCAGCCTGCATCAGCTGGTAGCTGACGATCAGGCCAATGTTGCCGGAGCCGACCATCAGGATCTTGTTCCCGGGCCGGATCCCGTGGACGTTCATCAGGGTCTGAACCGCGCCGGCGCCGTAGACGCCGGGCAGATCGTTGTTCTCGAAATTCAGGCTGTTCTCGACCGCGCCCGTGCAGACGATGACGCGCTCGAACGTGACTTTCTCATACCGTTCCGGCGACAGCAGACCAGCCTCGGTGTCGCCGTAGAAGCCGACGACGGAGGTGTTGAGCAGGATCGTGAGGTTTTTCTTCAGCCCCGCCGCCTCTTTCAGCAGCTCCTCGGCGATCATGAAGCCGCGAATGCCCGCATCCCGGGCACTGCTTCCGAAAAAGCGGTGTGTCTGCTTGATGAGCTGGCCGCCCAGGTGCGGGTTGTCATCCACGAGCAGCACCTTCGAGCCAAGCTGGGCCGCGACGATCGCGGCAGACAGGCCGGCGGGACCGCCGCCGACGACGAGGATCTCCGTCTTTCTGCTCATGGCTTGATCACCCCATGGCCTTCCTGGCGGTTCACGACCATGCCCGCCTTCAGGGGCGTGATGCAGGTCATGACGTTCACTTCGCCGTCCACTTCCATCATGCAGCTCGAGCAGCGGCCGATGGCGCAGAAAAAGCCGCGCGGCCGGTGCTTGTGCGGGCTGTGTCGCAGCAGTCGCACGCCGGCAGCATGCAGGGCCGCGGCGATCGGCTCGCCTTCATACCCTTCCATCTGCTGTCCCTCGAACGTGAACGACACCTTCTTCCCTTTCTTGAATGACAGAACGGGATGATCGTCGATTCGCAGGCTCATTCCTTCCTCCTCCTTGGCCGCCGCCTTCTCCTGAACGTCGGCGACCGCCGCCATGATAGCACACCGCCGCAATTCTGCACGAACATCTGGGACGAGACACAAGGGAACCGGCAATCCATCGAGCTGAGAGGGAAGAAACCTCCAGAGGATCGATTCGCCCTCCGGCCTCGCCAGCACCCGACAGTCGGGCTCTTTCGGTCCCCTTCCACTTCCTCCCGTCACAGTCATGAAGCCGCTCATGGGCCTTGGTCGCAATATCAGATTCGGAGAGGACGGGTGAAATTCGTCTCACATCCCCGGAACTCCTGTGATACGTTTGGTTGTGAATGTCACGGACCAGGGAGATGACCATGCGGACTCTTTCACGCACCACGCTGGCATTGATGTTCTGCGCCCTTGCCGCTCTTCTGCTGTGGCTGCCGCCCGTTGCCGACCTGGAACGCTGGAGTATCGACCAGCGGTTTATCTGGCGCGGCCCCCGCGCACCAAGCACCGATCTTCGGATCATTGGCATCGATGACGCATCGGTGCGGGCGGCCGAGCGGCCGGGGTATCTCTGGAACCCGCTTTATGCGGAATTTCTGAAGGGCGTCGGCCAGGCGTCGGCTTCGACGGTGCTGCTCGACCTGGTCTTCAAGGCCGGCTCGGACCTCGCATTGCGTGAGTTCATCGGCCGGTTCTTCGCCGACCGGGGCATCGTCATTCCGCCCCCGGTGCTGCGCCAGTTCAGCCTCGACCAGCCCCTCCGCGAGGCGGTTCTGGCGACGGGGAAACTCGGCCTCCGCATCGTTCTCGGCTACACCTGGGAAAAGGGCCAGCCCGTGACAATCGAAGACGCCCTGTTGCGCTCGGTGCCGTTCGGCCAGGTGGGCTTCTTCAACGTCTCGACCGACCCCGACCACACGATCCGCTCAGCCGTTCTGTACGGCCACGAGCCGCAGAGCGGCCGGTTCCTTCCCTCGATCGACCTCGTCGTGGCGAGCCTGACCCGGCCGGGCCTCTTCACCCTCGAGGGTGGCACCACGCCCCGCGCGGACGGGAAGCCGCTTTCCCCGGGCTCGGACGCGCGGGAGGCTCTGATCGATTTCGCCGGGCCGGCCGGCACGATTCCCATCGAGTCGTTCAAGGACGTGCTTGCCGACATCCGTGAGCATCCCGAACGGCTGGCGCGGTTTGCCGGCAAGACCCTGCTGGTCGGCGTCATCGAGATTGCCGACGTCAAGATGACGGCCGCCGGCCTGATGTCGGGCATAGAGTTGCACGGGAACATCATCGAGAATCTTATCGGCCGCCGCTTTCTCCGCCAGCCGCCCGGCTGGCTCGAGCCGTTCCTGTTGATCGCCCTGCTGACTCTGATGACCACCGCCTGGGGAAACAGCCTCCGGAGCGGACTGGCGCTCACCCTGCTTGGCTGCCCCGTCTGGTTCTTCACCGTCACCCACGCTTTTTCCTCCGGCACGCTGCTGCCGCTCTCCCGGCCGATTCTGCTTTTGATCGCGGGAAGCGCCCTCGCCGCTCTCTGGATGTACCGGCGCGCTGAGGAGGGGCGCCGCAAAGTCCGGGAGCTGTTCGGCCGGTACGTGAACGATTCTATCGTGTCATCTTTATTACAACAGTCCCCCGAGGCGTTCCTCGGGGGAACACGCCGCCAGGTCTGCGTCATGTTTTCCGATATCCGCGGCTTCACGACGTTTTCCGAAAACCGCTCCCCGGACCAGGTGGTCCAGTTCCTGAACCGGTATTTCGAGGGCCTGACCGAGATCATCCTCTCGCATGACGGCGTCGTCGACAAGTTCCTCGGGGACGGGCTGATGGCCTTCTTCAACGCCCCGCTCGACACGCCGGAATACCCGGTCAGGGCAGCCGATGCTGCCCTGGCAATGCGTGAATTCGTGAAACGGGAGGAAATCCGCCGGCTTGTCGATCCGTTCGAATTAAAGATCGGCATTGCCCTGCATGAAGGCCCTGCCCTGGTCGGAAATATCGGATCGATGCGAAAGACCGAGTTCACGGCGATCGGCGACACCGTGAACACCGCTTCCCGCCTCGAAAGCTTGAACAAGGAGTTCGGAACCGATATCATTGCAAGCGAACAACTGGTCAGGATGACCGGACAGGCCTTCGAATGGAGATTCCTCGAGGAGAGGCCCATCCGTGGCCGGGAACAGACGATCCGTCTATACGCCCTCATCGGCCGGAAGCTGGTCGATCCGGCCGCGGGGAGAGGAGAGCACACATGAGGAACTTCACCGTTCGGCACGCTTTTCAGGTCTTTCTGTTTGCCGCCGCCGCGAGCTCGTTTGCCGCCTGGGCCGGGGATGCGGCCCTGATCTCGGCGCTCGAGGGGAACAAAACCTGCACCGCCTCGTTCGAAAACGCGACCTGGACCCCAACCCTGGGAGAGACGCTTCCCGAGAAGACCGGCCTGGAAGTCGGTCCCGACACGAGCGTCAATCTCGTCCACTTCGGCATGAACAGCGAAGTCACCATTCCGGCCGGCTCCCGCGTCACGATCCTTCAGAGCGGCATCGAGGGGTTGGCCGCCGATGCAACCCAGGCGAAACTCGAGGCGATGCCCCAGGGGCTTGACCTCGAAGCCCGGCACCAGCAGCAGGTCGGAGCCGTGAATCCACAGCACATCGCACAGATGGCACCT
>DATCTT010000176.1:0-2642 GCA_036567845.1 Candidatus Ozemibacteraceae bacterium
GGGCCTCGCTGCTGCCGACGGCGCCGCAGGTGAGCTTGCGCAGCTCCTTACCAATCCAGCAGCGGGTCAGAGGCCGTGTCTTCCCTTCGACCCAGGCGAACAGCCCCTCTTTCTGGGAGATCGGGTCGATCACCAGGGCGACCTGGAACGGCTGGTTGAAAAAGTAGTCCTGGATGAACTTATCCATGTCGGACAGGAAGATGCCGAACCCCGGGTGGGTGTGATACCAGCCCACGATCGTGCGGTTCCGGAACCGGGA
Organism: Candidatus Ozemibacteraceae bacterium; assembly: GCA_036567845.1. Lineage (GTDB taxonomy): Bacteria > Muiribacteriota > Ozemobacteria > Ozemobacterales > Ozemobacteraceae > MWAR01. Next base: position 260 of record DATCTT010000176.1, read on the forward strand.
TTCTATCTCCTTGTGGATGTGGTCCCAGGTTTCATGCGTGAAGGTGACCTGGGCCCCGTCGTTGCGCGTGTGCTGGCCCCGGATGCTGCCGTCGATCGTGAGATACGGACCGGCGTCATCGCGCGCCGTCGAGCCGACGAGCACGCCGCACAGTTCGACTGAGGTCGTCTCGCGGCCATGCGCAAGCAACTCGTCGAACACCGTCTTTTCGATCACGACCCGTGGCTCAATGCTCTCGCGCGCCGGGAACGGCTTTTTCCGGGAATCCGGGACGGACGTGCCGGTCTGGAAATCGAGTCCCTGGGTGGCGGGAGGATTTTCGGGTTTGCTCATGACTTCACCACTGGCTCGGCAAGGGGGTTAAGCAACTCGTGCCGGTCGCCGTCCAGCAGATAATAGGCCTGTCGTTCCCCATCGCGGCCGATGAACACGTCGAATGGCGGCACGCCCAGCTCGGCCAGCGTTCGGTCCTGCCACGACTCGCTGCCGTCGAACTGGTGCGCGAGCATCGGAAACCGGAGCTTCTTGCACACCGGGCAGGCGGCCTCCGACTCGTGGATCCGGCCGAGGGAGGCGTGGTGCTCGGTCTCCGCGCCACACTCCTGGCAGGTGAAGCCGACGAGAACGTCCTGGCGCAGCTCGAGCACGGCCTCGGGGCCGAGATCAGCCCGCACCCGGGCAAGCGCGTCGGCAAGCGTGAGGGTCGCCGCCCCCGCCTCGAGCGGGGTGACCGGGGAGAAACTCTCGTGGCTGAAACAGTCGGGTTTGCGCTTGTAGCCGATGAGATCGTTGTTGAAGTTCAGCCCCTCGAAAATGTAGCCCTTGCCCGAGATCGTTTCGAGGCCGTGAAGCAGCTTCAGCGCCTCCTGGCACTGGATGCCGGCAATGATGCTCGCCATCGTCGGCGTCGTCGGGGTCTTGCCCGACAGCATCTCGTCACGGGTCAGCAGGGTGCAGGCCTTGCGCGCGTTCAGCACCTTCCAGTCGATCTGGCTCATGGTGCACTCGTAGCAGGGGCCGTCGCCAGGCGCGAACACACGCGCCACACCGTTCAGCACCTCGATGGCCCCGTCGATCCAAGGCTTGCCGGCCCGAAACGAGTTCTGGTTGATCGTCAGACGGGCCTCGCGGTTGTCGAGGCCGCCGATCACGACGTCGGCCCAGTAGAAGACGCCCAGGCCCAGATCCGTGACCGCGTTGACGCACAAGGGTTTGATCCAGATGCCGGGAAACAGGTCACGCGCGCGTTCTGCCGCCACTTCCGCCTTGTACCGGCCGCGATCGCGCTCCCGGAACAGGACTGATCGGGACAGGTTCGACGGTTCGATTCGGTCGAAATCAACAAGCAGAACATTCCCGACCCCCAACAGGGCGAGATTCTTGACGATCTCGTTGCCGAGGGCCCCGGCGCCGATCACGAGGATCTTTGCCTCGGCCAGGCGCTTCTGCTCCCACCACCGGATCAGCTCGAACCGTGAGAACCGGTGTTCCTCTTCATACGGGGAAATAGACAGGATCGGCGGCAGTTCGGCCGGCCCAGGGGAATCGCGTCTCACGGGAGGCATCCGGCAGTGATCTCGGGCTGGATGCGAAGCACGTCACCAGCCTGGACACCGGCCTGGCGGAGCGACTCGTCGTCGAGCAGCTGGCGGCCCGAGGCCTTGTGGTGGAACTTGTAGCTCATCAGCTGGCCGTCGGGGGTGAATCTCGGCAGGCTCATCCGGTCGATCAGAAGGATCAGGATGCGGTTGACCGCCTCGTCATCAGGCAGATCCGCCTTGACTTTCTTGTTCCCCGTCGCATCCCAGATCTCGACCATCAAGGATCCCATGGTTCGGCGCTCCCCTCATTCAGACGTGTGATGTCAGATAGTCTACTCCCCGGCACGGCATTATTCAACCGTGGGTTGCATCCGGCGGCATATTGCGGTACAACGTTCGGGCTGCCGGCACTGATGGCGGTGGACGTTCGATCTGGAGGGATGACATGATCGGCTCTCTATATATGATGAAAAATATCATGCGGCGGACCGCCGTCGCTTGTGCCGTGACCGGGCTGGCCGGGCTGTCGTTTCTGATGCCGGTGCCGGCGGAGGCATCGTTCGAGTCCCAGCTGGCGGCCGTCCACGCCGCCGTGAAAAAAGGCCAGCCAGCCCAGACCCTGGCTTTGTTGAACCGCCTCGGGCCTTCCGCAAGCCTCGAGGATCTCCGCCTTTCCCTGACCGCCGACACCCTTCGACAGGCAGGACGCGAGGAGGAGGCGTTCCGGGTGTATGAACAGCTCGTGAACCGGAACGCCGAATGGCTGCCGGTGCGTCAGGCGGGGCTTCCTTACGTCGTTCTCGGCGCGAAGCTCCGCGGGGCGCCCGCCCGGGCACGGCTCG
>DATCTT010000177.1:0-4056 GCA_036567845.1 Candidatus Ozemibacteraceae bacterium
AACCGCCTGGGGCCAAAAGCCCCGGGCGGTTCTGTCTTTAGCCGAAAATCGGCGAACCACAGCGACACAGAGGCACAAAGATAAATTCCGCAGACGACGCCGATGTTCCACGCGTCGCGAAGAGGTCCATTCGCCGCGGCGGTTCGCGATCCGTTCATAAAAATAGAAATATCTATATAATAAGAGGGCGGGTTCAAGCTCAACTGGCCAGCAATGCCGAGTTCCTTTGCGTATTGCTGTGCATCTGTAGATCGTCTTCTGAGGATTGTCTTCCCAGGCATCGGCACACCGACGTTCCCATCCGGTTTGTGGATGATGCGTGATATCATGGGGTATCCCATTAGATCCAACGGAGGCAGAATTATGCGATTTCCTCTCATGACGGTGCTTCTCATGGCATGGGCGATCACGGCCGTTTCGGCACAGACACCGGAAACCATCAAACTGCCGGCGCCGGCCCTGAATCCCGACAAGCCTCTCATGCTGTCACTGAAAGAGCGCCAGACACGACGAGAATTCGCCGACAGACCCGTTTCCCTGCAGGATCTTTCGAATATCCTCTGGTGTGCGAACGGGATCAACCGACCAGAGTCAGGCAAACGAACAAGCCCGTCCGCGAAGAATGCTCAGGATATTGATATCTATATTATCATGAAGGAGGGGGCCTACCTCTATGATGCTCCAAAGCACGAACTCACGCTCGTTGCTTCCGGGGACCATGTGCTCGATGCCGGCACACAGCCGTATGTGGCCTCGGCCCCTCTCAACCTCCTCTTTGTCTCCGACCTCGCGAAGTTCGATTTCATGAAGGAGCGCGAGGACCAGCTCGTCGCTGCCGCTGTAGATGCGGGGCACTGCTCCCAGAACGTGTATCTCTATGGCGCCGCCGCGAACATGGCCGTCGTCACCCGGATGTCAGTGCCGAAGCCCAGAGCTGCGGCAACCCTCAGGCTCAGGCCGCAGCAGTACATCGTCATCGGCCAGACGATCGGGTATGCAAAGTGAGGGTGAATCGGGAAAACCGTCGTTGACGTTCTGCGCAATTCCCGTATCAAGCAGTACAGGAGACTGATATGTCGCGCTTGCGGTCGATTCTTGCCATGGCGGCTCTTGCGAGTCTGCTGATTGTTATTGTTCCGGATTCGGCTCTTGCAGCCGGCCCGTCAACGGATGGGCAGAAGATTCTCGGACGGGCGCCCGTGAAATACGGGAGCGGAAAAACGGTTCGCAGATCCCACAACGAAGCGGCGATCGTCGCCAGAATCTGGGTCCCGGGCCTCGATGAAAAGTTCGTTCCCCAGGGGCTCACCTGGGCTTCGCCTTACGTGCTTGTCGGCGGCTACATCTGGGACGGCTCCAAGCAAGACAACGCTGTCGAATGCCGGGTCTATCGGATCGACCCGGAAACCGGGGAAACGCGCGGGATGTTCACCCTCGGGCCGATAGCCAGGGGCGCTCTCTGCAAGCATGCGGGCGGTCTCGCCTATGCCGGCAGGGGGATTCTCTTCGTGTCCGATACCCACCATGTATTTAAGATCGACCTCGAGAAAGCCTTTAAACTCGGCTCGGTGTTCAACAACGAGGCTCTTCTTGCCCGCGTCGAGCTCGGCGGAAACGGGGATGACGAGGTCATCGGCTCGTTCGCGGCATGGTCGGGGAAACCGTCCGCTCAAAGCAGCCATTCCGCGATCCGCTTTGCGAAGCCCGAAGCTGTCGGTGCTGCGGCGAACCCCTTCCTCGGCGGTCCCGTCGAAACCGCCGAAAACGACTCCGGTGCATCGGTCCAGGCTGCGCCTGTCGAGGCAGGGAAGATGCCGGTTATACCGGTTTCCTCGCCTCTGAACGGGAGCCTCTGGCTTGGCCGGTATACGGGCGGAGAGAATCGCGAGAAGAATACCAGGATCTATGAATTCCCCGCGGCGCTGATCGACTGGGCCAACCCGGCAACGCGCCAGGTGCGCACGCTGACGGCGGCAAACGCCTCGGCAAGTCTCTGGATCAGCGCGGGGGCCCAGGGCGGAGCCTTCGACCGTGACGGCAACCTCTGGATCAGCCGCACCGTGACCCGCTGGCTCGAAAAGACCAGTGTGCTGCACAAGAAGGATCCGAAAACCGGTGACATCATCGCGAAGTACGACATCCTGCACGGTCTCGAGGATCTCGCGTTCGACGACAAGGGATACCTGTGGATTGTCTCCGAAAGCGGCACCTGGAAATACCAGGACTGGCGCGTGTTTTCCCGCTTCCGGGTGATCGATGACTTTTATCCCTTGCTGATCCGGATCGACGTGAAACGCCTGAAGGCGTATGACTGACCGCTGAAGGATCCAGCCGGCACGGTCGTTCCGTCTCGGAGAAGCCGGCCGGAATCCGGATAAAGAACGAAGCCCGGGAAAACCTCTTCCCGGGCTTCGTTGTATTTCAGGGGCGTATCAGCGGCGGGTGTTCTTCGGGGCTTCGCCGATGGTCTGCTCGCGGAGTTCCGGCGTCTCGATGGTGTGGAGGCGGTTCAGCGTTTCCTGCCAGATCGCGGTGATGCGGCTGGCCAGGATGTGGTGATTTCGCTGGTATCCGGTGACCAGGGTGTCCAGATTGACCGGCTTGCCGGGCTCGCGGACGGCGCGGATGAGTTCATCATTGAGATCGAGGAAGAATTTCACCGTGATGGCGATCGTTTCCTGATTGACCTTGAACAGCTCGTCGCGGTTGATCACGGTATTGATCGGGTGATTCTTCAGTGGCTGGTTCACGATCGCCTGCTCGAGGGTCTCACGGGTGGTGTTGATGATCGTCTCGAGGGCCGTCTGGTGGATGCGGCGATACTCTTCGCAGGTGTGGGTCAGGGTTTCGATGTGGTTGCGGACGGTCTCGGGCCGGTCGAGATGGGCGACGATGTCGAGGATGTTCGTGTTCAGCTCGACGAAGAACCGGACGGTGTGGTCGATCACTTCGCGGTTGGTGCGGACGATCTCGGTGATGTCGAGGGGGCGGTTGACCGACTCGTTCACGGGGTGTTCCGTGGTGGTCGGCCGGTTCAGGTCGATGGCGCGGCGCAGGGTGGTCTCGATCTGCTGCACCAGCTCCTGATGGCGGCGGACATACTCGTCGCGGATGGTGTTGAGCAGATCGGCCACGTTCCGGGGCGTCGTGACCGGATGCTGCGGATCGAACGCCTTGAACACCTGTTCGCCGGCCTTCGTGAAGAAGCCGATGGTCGTGTTCATGACATCGCGGTTGTAGCGCAACAGCTCGTTCGGATCGAAGATGTTGTTGATCGGGGTGACGGTCGTGTCGGTGGCGGGGCGGTTCTTCGGATCCGTGACGGTGGCAAAGGTTTCGCGCCAAACGTTTTCGGCGCGGGTGAGAAGCTGGCGGTGCTCGTTGAGGAAGGTTTCGCAGACCTTGTTGGTTTCCTCGACCAGTCGGGGAAGCGGCATGTCGGGCCGCACAGCCTTCGTGATCTCGATCAGCCGCTCGTTGATGACGTCGAAGAAGGTGAGCGAGTGTTCGATGGTCTCACGGGTGATGCGGGCGACGGCTTCATGATTGAACTGGTTGATCATGGTCTGGAGAACTCCCTTTTTTCAGATGTCCATCGTCGGCCGGGTGGCGGAGCGAGGATGAAGAAAGTATACGGATAATTTCCAAACCCGGAAGGGGCTGCCAGAAAAAAGATGCGTCACCGGTCTTTCGGGCGCTTCGATTTCGGGGATGCCCAGCCGGCTTTTCCGTCGGTGGCCTTCCGCCTGGAGTCTGCATGGAAAGGGGCTTTCGAAGGCTTTGCGCCGGCTTCGGCGCTGCGGTCGTGTTTGCCCTGCCGCGTATCCCGGTATGAACCGTAGGGCTTTTTTTTCTCCGCAGGTCGGGTGCGGAAGAGGGAAGCCGGCCGGTCGGCCTGCTCGGACCGTTCCTCTGCCCGGGCACGTCGGGGGTGGTCGCCAGCCTTTTCGGGTGTATCGTACCGATCCCGCTTGTGATGGTGGCGGGGCCGGTCGTTCTCGTCCGTCGTAACGTGGCCGTGTTCCTCGCGGACCGGGTGGCTCGCGCGGGGGGCGG
>DATCTT010000178.1:0-17532 GCA_036567845.1 Candidatus Ozemibacteraceae bacterium
GGGATGGCGCAGTTCAGCCGGCCCCGTGCCCTCTTGCCAACCCGGAAGAGAATGGTATACCCTTTCGAGCGTATAAGGGCACGAGGCACACAGGAAAGCTGTGAAATGATGGCCTTCGGCCGCGGTGGGCGGGCATGCGGATTCTGGGAATTTCGGCGTATTATCATGACTCGGCCGCCTGTCTCCTGGACGGCGGCAGGATCGTTGCCGCCGCCCAGGAAGAGCGTTTCAGTAGGGTCAAGCACGACCACCGATTTCCGGGGCACGCCGTATCATACTGTCTCGACGAGGCCGGCATCGGACTCGACGGGGTCGAGGCGGTCGTGTTCTACGAGAAGCCGTTCATCAAGTTCGAACGGCTGCTCGAAACGTATTTCGGTCTCGCTCCGCGCGGATTCGGCTCGTTCATCCGAGCCATGCCGGCCTGGGTGACGGAGAAAATATTCCTCGAGAATCTGCTGTTCGAGGAGCTGCAATCCCGCTTCGGATGCCCGCCGCGCCAGCTCCTGTTCACCGAGCACCATCAGTCGCACGCGGCATCGGCGTTTTACCCCTCACCGTTCGACGAGGCGGCGGTGCTGTGCGTCGACGGCGTCGGGGAGTGGGCGACGACGACAGCCTGGCGCGGCTCGGGCAGCCGGATTGAGCCGCTCTGGGAGCTGCGTTTCCCCCACTCGCTGGGCCTGCTCTACTCGGCATTCACCTACTACACCGGGTTCAAGGTGAACTCGGGCGAGTACAAGCTGATGGGCCTGGCCCCGTATGGACGGCCGATCTACACGCAGACGATCCTCGACCACCTGATCGATCTGAAGTCGGACGGCACGTTCCGTCTCGACCTCTCGTATTTCGATTTCGCCACCGGCCTCACGATGACGAACGACCGCTTCCACCGACTGTTCGGGGGCCCGCCGCGAGAACCCGAGTCGAAGCTGACACAGAAGGAGATGGATCTGGGCCGGTCGATCCAGGAGATCACCGAGGAGATCATGCTGCGCCTCGCGCGCACCCTTCATGCCGATACCGGCATGCCCCACCTGTGCCTCGCGGGCGGTGTCGCCCTCAACTGCGTCGCAAACGGCCGGATTCTTCGGGAAGGGCCGTTCAAGCGCCTCTGGATCCAGCCGGCCGCAGGAGACGCGGGTGGCGCGATCGGAGCAGCTTTGACAGCCTGGCATGAACGATTTGGTAACCCGAGAGCCTCCACTGGCCGGGACTCGATGAACGGGTGTTACCTCGGCCCAAGTTATACATCAGATGTTATTGAATCGATGCTCCGGGAAAAAGGCGTGGCCCACCGTCGTGTTGATGACGACGAGCTGTTCCGGATCACAGCCGAAGCCCTGGCCGCGGGGAAAGTGGTCGGCTGGTTCCAGGGCCGGATGGAGTTCGGTCCGCGCGCTCTCGGGGCTCGCAGCATCATCGGGGATGCCCGCTCGGCGACCATGCAGTCGGTCATGAACCGGAAGATCAAGTTCCGGGAGTCGTTCCGCCCGTTCGCCCCTTCCGTGCTCCGGGAACGGCTCCCCGATTATTTCGAGATGGATGCCGACAGTCCCTATATGCTGTTGGTCGCTCCGGTCAGAGAGAGCCGCCGCAAGGCGCTTACCGGCGAGCAGCGCAGCCTCTGGGGCATAGACCTGCTGAATGTTCCGAAATCCGATATTCCGGCGGTCACCCACGTCGATCATTCGGCTCGGATCCAGACGGTGCATGCCGACACGAATCCACGTTATCACCGGCTTATCAGCGAGTTCGAGCGACGCACGGGGTGCGGCGTGATCGTGAACACCTCCTTCAACGTGCGCGGCGAGCCGATCGTCTGCACTCCCGAGGATGCCCTCCGCTGCTTCCTGCGCACCCAGATTGACACGCTCGTGCTCGAGAACATCGTCATCGACAAAACCGACCTCCCGGCCCTTTCACAGGACACCTCCTGGATGAAGGAGTTCACCCTTGACTGACCAACCGGCCACCGCCATCGCGATCCCGCCCGGAAGCGGAGCGGAAGCAGCCCGGTTCCGGAGGTTCGGGCTGGAACTGGGATTCGTTCTGCTGCTGATCGCCCTGTGGCCATACGCGCGGCACGGGGCGACCCCGTCCATGACACTGGTGGCGATCGGAGCAGCCCTGGCAGGGCTGGGCCTTCTCGCACCGCTGTCCCTGCGGCTTCCCCACATTCTCTGGATGGGCTTCGGCAGACTGCTGGGACGCATCACGACTCCCCTTCTCCTGGGCCTTCTCTACTTTTTCGTCGTGGCCCCCCTCGGCTTCGTCGCCCGTCTCCTCGGCCGCGACCGGCTCGGCCTTGTCTTCGACCGTTCCGCAGCAAGCTACCGGGAAAACCGCCTGAAAGGCTCCTCCACAGATCTCGAACGGCCATACTGAATACTATATCAGACAGGATTATATATTTATGAATTTACATAACGCCATTTCTCCGGAAACACCCCGGGCGGCACCGACCGGCCGAAGCCGGTTCGCTACGGCCGGCATGCTCGGCCGATTTCTCTGGGAACGCAGGCTCTGGTGGATGCTTCCGGTCGTGATGACCCTGCTGATGCTTGGCGGCATCTGCCTGCTGGCCCAGTCATCGGCCCTCGCGCCGTTCATCTACTCGATTTTCTGATGCGGTCCCACGCCGGCCGATGAAAAAACTGCTGACGGCGGGTCTTCTCATCCCGATCGCCCTTCTCGTCTGCTTCGAGCTGGCGCTGCGCGCGTCGGGTGCAGGCAGACCCACCTCCCTGTTCATTGAACGCGAAATCGATGGCAGACGCGAGATGACGGCCAACCACTTGGCCGGTTGGCGGTATTTTCCCGGCACCATTGCCCGACGCCCGCTCTCCGAGCATTTTCCGAAGGACAAACCCCCCGACACGATCCGAATCTTCATTCTCGGGGAATCGGCGGCAAGGGGCGAGTCGCTCGCCGACTTCTCGTTCGGCCGCATGCTCCGGGTCCTGCTTCAAGCCGCGTATCCCGAAAAGCGGTTCGAGGTGATCAACACCGGCATTCCGGGGATCAACAGCTGGGTTCTGCGCGAGTTTGCCGCTGAAATCAGCTGTCATGCGCCGGACATCGTAATTTTTTATGGGGGCCACAACGAGATCCTCGGGCCCTACGGCCCGGCGAGCGCCTTTTCCCTCCCCTCGAGCCGGGCCTTCACCCGGTTCCGGCTCTGGCTGTCGGGGCTCATGCTGGCTCAGGTTCCGGAGCTGCTCACGGGGACACGTCTCACCCCGGCGGCGACGGTCGCCTCGGGCGGCTGGCGCGGCCTCGAGATGTTCCTCGAAAAGCGCCTCGGCCCGGAAGACCCCGGCGTGCAGGCCGCAACCCGGAATTTCGAACGAAATATCCTGGACATGATCCGCTCGGCACGTCAGGCAGGGGCAAGGTTCATCGCCTGTGCCACCCCGGCCAACCTGGCTGACAGCGGCCCGTTCGCGAGTATCGCCGAAGTCCCGCCGGAGATCCGGACCAGACTGGTTCGGGAAACGGCCGATGCGCTCGAAGGCACCTCCGTCCCGGACGGGCTCGTTTCGCGGATCGACGAGGCGCTGAAGCAGGAGCCGCGGGACGCAGGGCTGCACTTTCTGCGCGGGAAACTGCTGATGAAGACAGGACGCGTCGAAGAAGCCCGCACGTCCTTCGAGATGGCCAGAAAGCACGACGCCCTACGCTTCCGCATAACCCCTGAACTCAACGGCGCAATCGCCTCGGCCGTCGCCGCGTTTTCGGGTGATGTCGGGGTGAAGCTGCTCGATCTCGAAAAGACGTTTTCCAAGGTCTCGGCCGGCGGCATCTGCGGCCGGGAGTTGTTCTACGACCATGTGCACCTGACCCTTGATGGCCACTGGAAGGCGGCAAACGACCTGTTTGATGCTCTGTCTGACGGATTCGTCCCCAGCCTGGCCGCGTCGCCCGTGATCCGGCTTACACGGGAAGAAACCCTGGCCCGGCTCGGTTACACGGCCCGAGAAGAGCTTTTCGACCTTGAAGCCGTTCATGCTGCCCTCGGCCGCCCCCCCCTGACGGCACGGATTGGCAATGAGGAGCAACGAAAGCACCTTGCCGAGTCCATAGCCCACCTCCGCCGGCATCTGACGCCCGAGACGCTTGCCGCCGCCCTGGCATCGATGACCACGGCCCTCCGCACCCCAGGAGCAGATCCGCAGCTTGCCGGAAAAGCCGCTGCTCTCGCTGCAGATGCAGGCTTTCCAACGGACGCCCTCGCCCAGTATGATGCCGCCCTTGCCGCCAATCCATGGGATATCGATCACTATAACAACCGGGGCCTCATTCGGCTCAGCCTGGGGGATGTCGAGGGGGCAGTCAGAGATTTCCAGACGGCCCTTGAACTCGCCCCCAACTTCGCGGGGGCACGCTTCAACCTTGGCGCCGCCTGGGCTAAAAGCGGTAACACCGAGACCGCCCGCAAGGCCTATGAAGCCGCGCTGGCCATCGATCCGGGCCTGACAAAAGCCCGGCTGAACCTCGCGAATCTGCTGCTCCAGGCGGGGAAGGCCCCCGACGCGATCCGGGAATACGAGAACGGCCTGGCTGTCTCCCCGGATTCAGCCGAGCTTGCGTATGGTCTCGGCAACGCCCTCCTGAAAAGCGACAAACCCGGCGAGGCCCTGGAACGTTTCGAGCAGGCCGTCAAGACCGATTCCAGTACCGGTCTCGCCCGTTACGGCGCAGCCCGAGCCCTGTTGGCCCTGGGCCGGGAAGCGGAAGCCGCAGCATATCTTCGCGAAGCAGCCACGCAGTGTCCCGATCAGCCGGCCGTCCTTCAGCTCGCCGCAACCGTTCTCGCCACTCGTGATCATCCGGGGGCCGCTGATCCTGCAACGGCCATCGGAATCGCAAAACGGGCGGTCGAGCTGACCCGTCGAGCGCAGCCGGAGCCGCTCCAGGTGCTGGGTGTCGCCTGTGCCGCTGCTGGTCAGATCAGCGAAGCCCGGGCCGCCCTCGCCGAGGCGCTTCCGCTGGCCCAGGCCAAAGGCGACCGGGCGCTTGCGGGCGAGATCCAGGCGAACCTCCGCCAGCTCGAAGGCCGGTGATCATTCCGATACCCTTCGGAATGAGGCGCGGCATGCCGATACATTTACTGGGAAAGAGTTCGTCCGAGCATCGATCCGAATCCATTGTTCCGAGGCGCAGACTGTGAATCATTCATCCAGGGGCCGCTCGCACACCATCATCGCCCTCGCTCTCGCTGGGCTGGTGACGTTCACTCCCGTCACTCCGGTCTGGGCCGAGGCACAGGTACGCATCAAGGATATCGCCCGCATCAACACCGCCCGCGAGTATCAGCTGATCGGCTATGGCCTCGTGACCGGCCTCGATGGTACCGGCGACAAGACCCCGATGAGTTCGGCAATGATGAAGGGGCTTCTCCAGAACATGGGCATGGAGATCGATCCTGCCTCGATCCAGAGCAAAAACTGCGCGGCCGTCGTCGTGACGGCGATGATCCCGCCGTTCGCGCGGGCCGGCGAAGCGTTCAACGTGACCGTCAGCTCAATCGGCGATTCCAAGAGCCTCCAGGGCGGGGTGCTCCTCCCGACGCTCCTGAAAGGCGGAGACGGCCAGGTGTATGCCGTCGCGCAGGGGAACATCTCGATCGGCGGCTTCCAGGCCGGCACAGGTGCCGGGGGGGGCGCGGCAGGCGGCAACACCGCGCAAAAGAACCATCTCACGGTGGCGCAGATTCCCAATGGCGCCATCCAGGAGCGGGAAGTCGGGGATGTGTTCGGTCAGAACGGGGCTTTCAGTCTTCTCTTACAGCGTAAGGACACGGCTCTGTCCCGCAAGGTGAAGGATGCGATCGACCGGAAGTTCGGCGAGGGCTGGGCAAAGATCGCCAATCCTGGCACGCTCGATATCACGATTCCCAGCAGCTTCAAGGAGGATCCGGTCAGCTTCGCCGCCGCCATCGAGGAGCTGACCCTCACAATCGAGGAGCCGAACCGTGTCGTGATCAACGAGCGCACGGGCACCGTGATCGTCGGCAATAAGGTGCGCATCAATCGCGTTGTGATTTCCCAGAGCGGGCTGAAGATCGAGATCGGTGATGGGGCACAGCGCACACCGGCCGCCCCGACCGCCGGTGCAGGGGGCACCAAACCGGCTCAGAAGTCCGGCAGTCTCGTGGCAATCCAGGGCGAAACCACGGTCGACGACCTCGTGAGTGCCCTCAACGGAATCGGCGCCACGCCGAAAGATCTGATCGCCATCTTCCAGGCCATCGAAGCCGCCGGTGCTCTCAACGGCGAGCTGAAGATCATGTAGCGCCCGGCAAAAAACTTTTTCCGTGCCCTTGATCTTTGAACTTTCGTGTGCTATGGTTCCTTGTCTTTTGATTCCCCCCCCTCCCCCACCTTGTGTCTTGGACACCCTCCAGGAGATGAACCAATGACCAGTATCGAGGATCGGGATCTCGCCAACCAGCACTTCGACCGCGGTCTTTCCTTCGACATGCGCGGCAAGCTGAACGACGCGATCAACGAGATGGAAAAGGCCGTCAAGCTCGACCCCGTCTTCGCCGAGGCTTACAACAAGCTCGGTGATTTTTACATGAAGAAGGGTCAGATCACGAAAGCGGTCGAAATGTTCAAGAAGTCGAGCGAGCTCAAGCCCGAAGTCGAAAATTCCCATTTCGATCTCGGCTGTGCCTATGCCCACCTGGGCCGGCATTCAGAGGCCCTGTACGAGTTCCAGAAGGCGTTGAGCATCGACCCGAAGCATTTCGAGATCTATGGCCGCATGGGTCACGTGTATCTCGAGATGGCCATGTACGGCGAGGCGATCGAGAATCTGAAGCGCGCCCTGGTCAAGGATCCCAGCGACATCATGGCCCGCTTCATGCTCGGCCAGGCGCTCCAGAAGGTCAATCATCCGGCCGAGGCCGTCCAGCAGTTCGAAAAGGTCATCGAGCATTACACCAATCTCGCGATGTTCAAAACCCGCTACGCCGAGGGCCATTTCTACATCGGGCGCAGCTACTTTTTCCTGCAGCAATATGACAAGGCCGTCGAGCACCTGCTCAAGGCGGTCGAGTATGACACCGACGAAGTCGATTACCATTACAGCTTCGGCATGCTCTACAGCGATGCCGACGCGTTCTACGCGCTCGCCGAGGCGCAGCACGCCGCCGGGGACTACGCTCTGGCACGTGAGAACCTGCGCAAGGCAGTCGAGCTCGAACCGCAGAACGAACGGTTCCGCGCCCTTCAGCAGAAACTCGCCTAAGGAGCCAATCTTGGACGGCATCAAGCGCTCGCTTCCTCTCTCCACCGGCGTCTCGGCCCGAGCCGCCGTGAAGAACTTCGACGAGCTGCCGGAAAGCAAGAAGAAAGAGCTTCAAAAGCTCGAAGCAGCCTGCAATGACTTCGAATCCATCTTCGTCTACCAGATGATGAAGGAAATGAAGAAGACGGTTCACAAGACCGGCCTCGTGAGCGGCGGCCAGGCAGAAGACATCTTTTCCGACATGCTCGACCAGGAACGCGCCAAGCAGTCCCCGATCGGCATGGGCCAGATTCTGTTCAAAGAACTTTCACGCTCGATCCTTCCGCCGCCCCGCAAACGCGGCTGAGGATCGCTTCCCTCGATGCAGCAAGACACCGCACGAAATCACCCGCTTGAACCCACGAAAGGGGAAACTGTTGTGGACGAGTCCACCCTGAATTATCTGAAACTCTGTGAAGAGCCCGTGAAGGGTCTCAGGCTCATTGCCAAAGAGTTCAACATCAACGGCGCAGAGAAAATGAAAAAGGATCAGATGATCCGCGCGATCCTGCGCGAACATCTGAACCGACAGGGCCTCGCCCTTTCAGAGGGCACGCTCGAGATTCTTTCTGACGGCTACGGGTTCATCCGCACCCGAAGCTACATTCAGAACGACGACGACGTTTACGTCTCCCCCTCGCAGCTCAAGCGGTACGGTCTGATGAACGGCGACCACGTGATCGCCCAGGTGCGGTTGCCGAAAGATGACGAGAGCTATCATTCCCTGCTGCGGATCGAGGCCGTGAACGGCGTCAGTCTCGAGCAGCTCGCCCGACGCACCAACTTTGAGGATGGCATTCCGGTCTTCCCGACCAACCGGTTCACCCTCGAGACCAGCGACGGCGACACCTCGATGCGGGTGTTCGACCTGATCTGCCCGATCGGAAAGGGACAGCGCGGCCTGATCGTCGCACCGCCCAAAGCTGGCAAGACCGTTTTGCTCAAGAAGCTGGCAAATGCGATCATTGCCAACCATCCCGAAGTCCTGATGCTGATCCTGCTGATCGACGAACGGCCGGAAGAAGTCACCGACATGCGCCGCTCGGTCGATGCCGAAGTGGTCGCATCGACGTTCGACGAGCATATCAGTCACCATATCAAGGTTTCCGAACTGCTTCTGGAAAAGGCCAAGCGGTATGTCGAGCTCGGACGCGACGTCGTGATCCTCCTCGACTCGATCACGCGCCTGGCCCGCGCCTACAACATCTCAGTGCCATCGGCCGGCCAGACCCTCACCGGCGGCGTGAACCCGTTCGCCCTGCACAAGCCCAAGCGGTTTTTGGGCGCAGCCCGCCAGATCGAGGGCGGCGGCAGCCTGACGGTCATCGCCACAGCGCTGATCGACACCGGCTCGAAGATGGACGAAGTCATCTTTGAGGAGTTCAAGGGCACCGGCAACATGGAGCTGCACCTCGACCGCAAGCTGTTCAACAAGCGCGTCTTCCCCTGCATCGATGTGAAGATGTCGGGCACCCGCAAGGAAGAGCTGCTGATGAACGCCGAGGATCTGAACAAGGTGATCATCCTGCGCCGCGCCTTCGAGGAGAAGGGCAACCAGGAAGTCATCGAGATGATGGTGAAGAGCATTTCGGCCACGAAGAGCAACGCCGAATTCCTCTCCCTGATCAACCCGAACTACAAAGGTTCAGG
The DNA here is from genome assembly GCA_036567845.1 of Candidatus Ozemibacteraceae bacterium. Classification (GTDB taxonomy): domain Bacteria; phylum Muiribacteriota; class Ozemobacteria; order Ozemobacterales; family Ozemobacteraceae; genus MWAR01. Next base: position 8,947 of record DATCTT010000178.1, read on the forward strand.
CAAAAGCGGGAACTGATGCACTACACCGCAATACCGCCGCTGTCTTCCCCTGTACGCTTTCTGCTCGTTCTTGTTGGCCTGATCGGCCTCCAGGTGGCCCCTCCGGACCCTTCGAACGTCTGCGTCAATATCGAGGGCAAGTTTGCTCTCGTGCCCCTGTGGAAGACGGCGATAACCCGCCTGGCCGGGATGCTGCGTGAAAACGCCCCCTCGGCTGAGCAGCTGCTCTGCGCGCTGGGGCGCGATGCCGAAGACGACGAAGAAGCGAAAGGCTACCGGATCACCTCGATCGAGAGCCGCCAGACCTCCGGAGAGGAATTTTTCTGGCCGGTACGCGGCAGCATCTCCTCCGGCTATGGCATGCGCCGACACCCGATCACCCGGCGGTCTTCGTTCCATGCCGGCATCGATATCCGCTCCCGGAGCGGCACACCTATCATCTGCCCCATGGACGGAACCGTCCTTTCGGCACGGCGTGCAGGGGCCATGGGCCGGGAAGTGCGCATCCAGTGCGGCGAACTGCTTCTCGTCTTCGGGCATCTCTCTTCCTATCGGTGCAAGCCGGGCCAGCGCCTTCGGGCGGGCCAGGTGCTCGGCATGGTGGGAAGCTCGGGCCGTGCCACCGGCCCCCATCTGCATTTTTCAGTGAAGCGCGCCGGGCGCTGGATCAATCCGCTGGTCTGCCTGACACCGCGGCGCCTGGCCCGTCGCTGATCCGGCCGTGACGAGAAAGTCGCGCATGATCGGGCATCGTCTGAGCCCGGCTGCAACGGCGTTCTGCGTCCTGTCCTTGTTTGCAGCCACCCCGGCCCCTGCGGCTTCGACGCCGGTCCACCCGGTCGACCGACCTGCCGTGACCCAGGCTTCACACACCGAAGGTGCTCTCGAAGCCTATGAAGAAGGCTATCGACAGTATCGCGCCGGCCGGTTCGATGACGCGCTGCGCAGTTTCCAGGAGGCCCTCCGGCGTGAGCCGAATCTGATCAAGGCCCATTACTGGCTCGGCAAGCTGTACCGGGAAATGGGCCGGCTCCGCGAAGCCGATTTCCATTGGGAAGAAGTGATGCGGCTTCAGCAACTGATCCGTGACCGTCGTGAAGCCCTGAGCATCCAGAACAACGAGTATCCAGCGCTGCGCCAGCTCACGAAAACCCGGAAGCAGCAGGAAGAAGCCGAACTCGTCTTCCAGCAGGGCAAGCACCTCCTCGAAGAAGGCCACTGGGACGGCGCCGTCGCGAATCTCAAGAAAGCCGTCGGGCTGTATCCGGCAAATGCCGAGTATCAGAAACTTCTGGCTCGTGTCCTGTGGGATCGCGGCGATCGCCAGGGAAGCGCGAAGGCATATATCGATCTACTCGATCTGCACCGGGAACTCGACCGCGAGCTGGTTAACGAGTCGACGGAACGGCTGGTAACGGCAGGCTGGCACCGGGAAGCGGCACGAATCCTGCGAGAGGCGCTGAAGCGGTTTCCCGAAGACCCGGTTTTTGCGGACCGGCTCGCGAAGATCGAGGAACGAGGCGAGGCGAAACCGGTAGCGGCCGGCACGGTCGTCGAACGTTCGAAAGGGATCGTCATTCTCGATATCGGTCTTGAATCCGGGCTGTCCCTTGCCGATGAGTATACATTGAAGCTGCGTTCGTTCCGGCCCGGCGGGGAGATTCGCGACCCCAGGACCGGCCGGGTTCTCGGACGTCGCCCGGATGCGGTCACGGCCGAACTGCTCGTCACCAAAGTGTTCGCGCGATCGTGTTGGGCGCTCGTCCGGCAGGAGCACGAATGCGGCGTGAAAGCGGGTGATTTGATTGAAGTCCAAAGCGTCGACCGGTGACGGCACAAAACTGATCGCGGCCAACCGCTACGCGTACCACGAGTATTTCATTCTCGACAAGATCGAGACGGGCATTGCGCTGGTGGGCTCGGAGCTGCGGCCCTGTCGCGAAGGCCGGGTGAACCTCAAGGACGGATATGCCGAGGCTGCAAACGGCCAGTTATGGCTGAACGAGGTGCATATCGGGTCGAATCCCTTTTCGAACCGGCTCGATCATGCCCCCTTGCGGAAACGCCGTCTGCTGGCGCACAAACGAGAGATCCTCAAACTGCAGCAGAAACTCCAGGTGTCGGGGCACACCCTGATACCGCTGCGGATGTATTTCAAGAGCGGCAAGGTGAAGGTCGAACTGGGCCTGGCCAAAGGCAAAGCCCAGTATGACAAGCGGGCAACGATCGCGAAGAAGGACCTCAAACGCGAGCTCGACCGCGAGATGAGCGAGAGACGATGATGATTCCGAACCGAGTGCGGCGCTTCTGGCGCCGGGGCCTGGCTGCCGGAGCGGCAGCCATTCTGTTTTTCGCATTCCCTGCGGGAGCCCAGGAAAGTGGCCCGTCCAAGGGCTACATCAGCGTCCGGGAGTTCGCCGAATCGCAGGGAATCGCGTATCAGTGGTTTCCGATGCAAAAAACCCTTGTGCTGACGCGCGGAGGGCGATCGATGCATCTGACGGTCGGGCGCACCGAATCGGTGGTCGATGATCAGCCTCTGATCCTGCCGTCGGCACCGATTCTTCAGGGCGGTCAGGTGATGGCTCCGGCCCGGTCGATCATCAACGTGTTCGGCTCCCAGGCGGCTCCGAAGCCCGCCGCCGCGGCGAAACCGCCGTCAGTCACGATCACGTCGCCCGCCGAAGAGGAGGAGCTTGGCCCCGATACGCCGGCCGCCGATGAGGAAGAGCCGACCACGCAGGTTCTCGTCTCGCCCCCCCAGGTGGTCCCCCCGCCCGCTGTGCCACCGGCAGGCCAGGCCGCCGTGAACGAAACCGCCGAGGAGGAGGAAGGTGCCTCGACCCTTGTCACGGTGCGGCATTCGGTGCGGGAGGACCAGACCCGGGTCGTCCTCGAGTTCGACGGTCCGATGACCTACACGACGGAAAACGTCGGCAAAGGAACGTTCAAGCTGCGCATCAACGGCTGCAAGAACATCATCCCCACCAAGCGGAGTAACCCGGCAGGACGGGATCTGAAAAATGTCTCGTTCCATAGCGGTCCAGACCGCAAGGGCCTGGTCGTCAACTTCGATCTCGTCGAGGGTGGTGAAGCCCCGACGATCGAAACGGTGGCCAACCCGTATCGCATGGTCCTGACCTTCCGTGCGCCCCGCGCCACGGCCGCAACAGCTTCCGCACCGGTGAAATTGGCTGTCGCCAGTGCGGCGGTGCCCCTGAAACCAGCCCCAGCCCCGGCAACCATGACGGCAGCCGTTCCTGCGGTACCGCCCGCAGGGGTCTCCGAGAAGCCTCCCGCGGCAATGCCGGAGCCTCCGAGTCGCGAGCCGGCGAAAAATCTCAGGATCGATGTTCCCCTGGAGCCCCTGGCCCGATCGGCCTTTGCGGGGCGCGCCATCATTATCGATCCCGGACATGGCGGTTCCGACCCGGGGGTGACGATGAACGGTCTCTCCCCGGAAAAGCAGGTCACGATGGCGATTGCCACCCACCTGCGCAAGGTGCTCCGCCAGATGGGCTTCAGCGCCTATCTGCTGCGCAGTCAGGACTCGACTCTTTCCCCGGCGGAGCGCCAGGCGGCGGCCAACAAAACCGGCGGTGATCTGCTGGTCTCCCTGCATGTCGGCGGGGCCGGTGACGAGTCGATCGAGGGGGTCGCGTGCTACAGTTACGACACGAACGGTGCTGTGTTCGAGAACGACACGGGAGGCCGCATATCGCCGCAGAATACGTTCACGGAGTGGGCACAGACCACCCGGTTCGACCTGGCCCGGTTCCTTTCGATGAAGATCCGTGACCGGATGGTGAAGCACCTCTCTTCGCGCGACCGGGGCGTCCGGCCTCTGCCTCTTCTGCCGCTGCGGTTCATGATCTATCCGGCAGTGCTCGTCGAGGTGGGCATGCTATCCAACCCGACGGAAGGGCCAAAACTCAGCAATGCAGGGTATCAGGAGGCAGCGGCTCGTTCAATAGCGAATGGCATTGTCGACTTCTTCAACGGCATCAAGCTGAACCCGTGATCGGAGAAACCTCATGCAACCAGTGATGAAAAAGCGGCAGCGGCATCAGCCCGAAAACTTCCTGTTCGTTCTGATGGGGCTGATCCTGCTGGGTCTGTTGATATCGGGCTACTTTCTCTTCGTGGACAAAATTCTGCCCAGTCTGACCGGCACGCCCGCAACATCCACTTCCGCCGGCACCGTGACCACGGGCGGTAACGCCCAGGCTGCGGGGAGTGCCTCTTCCGAGACCCTTATTCCCGAGGGGGAGGGAATGGCGGTCACCCTGTATTTCGGGGTGCGCGGAGCTGACCATCTGACCCGGGAAGTGCGGAAGATCCCCGAACAGAAGATGCTTCTGAATCAAGCAACCGAGCTGGTACGCGAGCTGCTGAAGGGGCCCTTCACCCCCGAGGCGCGAGCCGTGATCCCCGCGGGCACGACGCTGCGATCGCTCTTCTATAGCCAGGGCACCTTTTTCGTCGACCTTTCGAAGGAGTTCGTCGAAGCGCATCCGGGTGGCCCAACCGAGGAGGCGCTGACGCTCTATTCGATCGTCAACACTCTGACCGAGCTCGACCGGAAGGCGCGCGTGCGATTTCTGGTGAACGGTCTCGAGATCGACACGCTGAAGGGGCATATCGGCCTGAAGAACTCGCTTTCCAGGTATGAAGCCATTTTGATGAGCGCCAAGGGAAGCTGAAAAAAAACGGGTGATACAGACACCGCCCCGGGCAACAAGCCCAGGGCGGTGTTCGTTTGCGAAAGAGGTTCAGCCGCCGAAAATCGTATCGGCACAGCCATGGTGAGGTACACACTGAACCTTCTTGCCGTTCGGCAGGCCGCCTTCGGTCCCCGGGACCCACTGATACGTCCCCCCGGTTGGGCACACAGGCAGACGCTGCCCGGACATGAGAGGCTTCAAGTCCTCGACCTTGTCGGGATACATTTTATTTTCGATATTATAGAGTTCGGCCATGCGGGACAGAAGCGAGGAGTTCTCCCAACATTTGTTCTTCCGGGCACGCTCGCGAACTTTGGAAAAATACGGCAGCGCCGTTGCCGCAAGAATGCCGATGATCGCAATCACAATCATCAGTTCGATCAGGGTAAATCCTTCTCTTCGTCTCATGGGTGTGTTCTCCTATCTCAAGTATACCGCACTTTTCCATCGATTTACAACTGGGATCCGGGAATGCCTGCCGATGCAGGAAGAAATTATTCGAGATGACGCACCACTTGCAATTGCCCGAATGGCACCATATAATGGCCGCATGAAGAAGAGGATGTGTCGGATCATCATACCCATGCTGGCAATGGCCCTCCTGACGGGTTGCGTGCCGGACAAGTTCCAGTTCACGGGCGAAATCGGCAAGGCCGGTTCGGGCCGGGGCGATCTGCTGAGCGCCACAGACATGGGTATCTCCCCGAGCGGTGATCTCGTCGTTTCCGACGCGGGCAACAATCGCATTCAGGTGCTCTCTTCTGATGGCAGTTGCAAACTCTCTCTCGGCGAATACGGAACCACCGGTTTCAAGCTGTCCGGCATGTCTGGGTGCGGCGTGAATCCGCTCACCGGTGATATCTGGGTGTGTGATCTGCGGGGCAACAAGCTCGTCAAGTTCAACAAGACGGGTGCCCCGCAGTTGAAGGTCATCGACAAGATGAAATACCCGGTCGACGTCGCCGTCGACCGGCAGGGCAACATCTACGTGTTGATGTCGAAGCAGCCGGCGATCTACAAATACGACGGATTCGGTGCGTTTCAGGGCATGATCGGTGGTACCGGCAAGACGGCTCTTGTGTTCGCCACCTCGATCGTGATCCGGGATGACGCGATGTACATCGCTGATTACGGCGGCCGGCGCATCCTGAAAATGAACCTCAAAGGGGACCTCCTCCAAGAGTTCAACAAGAAGGGCGAATACGAGGAAATGAAAGGACCATCGAACCTGTTCGTTGACGAGGCCGGTAACCTGCTTGTCCTCGATCTGGGCGATGTCCCCGTCGTCGTGCTCGCTCCGGATGGTCAGTTGATCTCGAAGATCGGCACCTTCGGCAGTGAAAAGGGTCAGTTCCTGTATCCCCGCGGCATCGTATCGAAGGCGGCAGGGGAAATCAGCGTTCTCGACAACAGCCGCAACTGCATCCTGTCGTTCAAAAGAGCCGCCCAGTAACGGGCCATGTCCCTCTTTCGATCACTTCTCGGTCTGGGCGCTGTTTTTGTCATCGCCGCCATCGGTTTTCTCGCGGGCGGATACCTTTGGTTCGACGAACTCCACCGCCCGGTTGAAATTCTCGCCCAGCCTGGAACGGCGATCGAGATCGAGATCCGCTCGGGCACGACGCCGAAGGAGATTGCCGCGCGGCTGAAAGCTGGCGGCGTCATCCGAAGCGCCTTCCTGTTCCGCCTGATAACGGGGCTATACGGCGTGGATACCCGCCTGAAGCCCGGAAAATACCAGTTCAAGGGCGGCGAATCGATCGAGGACATCCTGCGCCTGCTGATGAAAGGCCGCGAAGAGCTTGTCCGACTGACGATCCCCGAAGGACTCACCCTCGAGGCGGTTTCCCGGCTTGTCGAATCCGCGGGAATCGCCTCTGCATCGACCTTTCTCGAACTGGCCGCCTCCCCCCGGATCCGCGCGACGGTTTTTGGAGAGTGGGGTGAACTCCCAAGTCTCGAAGGGATGGTATTTCCCGAGACCTACTCCCTCCCCCGGACGATCACTCCCGAAGAGCTGATGCTGACGATGCTCCGGCAGACCCGTGACCGGGTCGACCGGATGTTTGAAGGCTCCCGAAGCCCGGCGGGGCTGACGCGATATGAAACCTGCATTCTTGCCTCGCTCGTCGAGCGTGAGGCGAAGCTGGCTTCCGAACGTCCGCTTGTCGCCTCAGTCTTTCTCAATCGGCTTCGCAGCGGAATGCGCCTCGAATCCTGCGCAACCGTCCAGTATGCGCTGCCGGAGCACAAGGAGCGGCTCACGTTCGACGACCTGAAGATCGAGTCGCCCTACAACACCTATCAGAAAGCGGGCCTGCCACCGACACCGATTTCGAACTTCGGGGAGTCGTCCCTGGCTGCGGCCGTCAATCCCGCGTCGACGGAGTATCTGTTTTTCGTGTCGGATGCCGCCGAAGGGCACCGGTTTTCGACGACCCTCGCCGAGCACGAACGCTCCCGGAAAGAATTCTTCCAGAACAGAAAGAAAAAGAGCCGGTGATGCAGCGCTTCATCTCAAGATTTCTGCGCCTCGCAAGTGCCGGGCTTCTGACTCTCGCTTCCCTGTCGCCGCTTTCAGCCCAGAGCTCCCCCCCTCTCGCCACCTCCCCCCGAATCATCTCCCTAGAACCATCCGCCACGGAGTTTCTCTATGCGATCGATGTCGGGGACCGGCTCGTCGGGGTTTCTGACGACAGTCGAACGGCTTCAGAAGCCGAGCTTCCAAGGGTCGGCGGGATGGAGCTGAACCTCGAAATCATTTCGCAGTTACGTCCAACGCACGTGATTGATTTGAACGGCAAACACAAGCGGTATGAGCTGTTGTTCCGGCAGATCGGCCTCCGCTATCTTTCCCTGGATATCTCACAACTCGATGGGATTCCCTCCGCCACTGTCCGCCTTGCAGATGCGCTGAATGTCCCCCAGCGGAGCGCCCGATTCCAAAAACGCTGGCAGCAGGAACTCGCGGAGTTTTCATCACATCCCACCACCCCCAGGCCCCGCGTTTACATCGAGCTGTGGGACGCTCCCCTCCAGGCCGCCGGCCAGGGCAGTCTCATCGGGCAACTGGTCCGCCTTGCCGGTGGCGAGAATATTCTGTCGAATCCTTCTGACGAGTTTCCGGTTGTCGCGCCTGCAGATGTCGTGAGGGCCAATCCCGAAGTCATTCTGGTTGCCTACCCCGTCGGCGATCTCTCCCGTCTAGAGCTCCGCCCGGGGTGGGGAGATATCGATGCCGTGAGACGAAATCGGGTATTCGCGATCGATCCGGACACCCTTGCCAAGCCAACACCCTCGATTCTCCAAAATGTTCGGATCCTCAGAAAGCTATTAAAATAAGATCAACATCATCATCTCTATGATCATGTTATCATTATTATATTAAATCCCCCCACCCTATTCGTCGAGGTCATCTCATGATACGAGTTCCCCTACTTCGTTCCCTCGCGAAGACAGGTATTGTCGTCACGGTCGGCCTGGCCTTCGGCATTTGTTTTTTTCCCTCTCTCTCGCCTTGTAATGCAGGTCAGGTCCCCCCTACCCGCAAGGCGGCCATCATCGCTTCTGCGCCCCCCCCTCTCCAGCAGCCATCACCGGGAAAACAACCTGCGAAGCCAAAATCAACCGTTCGAGCCATTCCGACCCCGGTTACCGTAACGCCTCCCACGCCTGTCAGCACGGATGAAATCAGCCTGGAGCTCGCGATCGCCACGACGACAGCCACCTTCAGGTTCACGCTGCCCGAAGCCGGGTGTGTTGCCATTGCCGCCCAAAATAAAGGGAAACGCGGAAACGAGCGCCTTTGGGGGCCCTTCTGGCGCGAGGCGGGTTCGCATGTGGCCACTCTGGCATCGAGCCT
>DATCTT010000179.1:0-4768 GCA_036567845.1 Candidatus Ozemibacteraceae bacterium
GGCCTGCGGCACGGGGGACCTGCTCGGCCGCCTTCGGGAGCGCCGGCGGGAAGCGCTGCTCGACCGTCTCACGACCCAGGTGCCCCTGTATCTCGGCAGCGTCGGCATCGTGGTGATCCTGCTCGTTCTTCTTTCGCTCCGCAGCGGGTCTTCGGTCGTCCTGGAAGAGTCGCGCCGGAAGGCGAACATCGAGCGTGCCACGCTCGACAGCCTGCGACTGAAGCTGGCCGGGGCTCGAAGCGCAGCTGGAGCGATATCGAACGTCCTGTCCCCCCGGGAGAGAAAGGTGCTCGCGCCTCTGGTGAAGCCACACCGAATGCCGGCGGAACTGCTGTTTCTGACCGCTCAGGCGCGCCCCGAGGGTCTGACACTCAACCGGATCGCCGTCATTTCCCGTCAGGCCGCAGAATCTTCTGCCATCGACGAAAGCCTCGACCAGCCCCCCGCCGCGTCCGGCATGCCGGCCGCCGGCCCTGAGGAACAGCCTGCAGCCGCGCCGTCGCTGGCTCCGCAACAGCCCGTTCCGGGTGAGGGCGAGCAGAACGAGGAGCTTCGTGGCGAGATTCTCGAGCTCAGAGGCCTCAGCCGCTCGCCGGAAGCCCTCGCGGAGTTCACGGCCACCCTGGTCCGGAAAGGGGCGCTGCGGCGCGTGACCACCGTGCGCTGCCGGTTCAGCGGTGCTTCTCCCGATGGAGCGGCGTTTGTCGTGAAAGGAGAGCTGCCGTGAAGAAGCTCGTCACCGTCGTGATGGCAACCCTGATCGGCCTCCTGATCGCAGCCGTGGCCGGATACCACCTTCTGGTCGCGGGTGTCCGGGCCGAGGCCGGAAATGAAGAGGCCGCCGTTACCAGCCTCCAGACAGAACGGACGCTGCTCGATGCCGAACTCAAGTCGCTTTCCGAGAAAGTCCGGGTACAGCGGCAGAGCGGCAGTCCCGGACGACCGATGCGGCCGGGAGAAGAAGGACTGCTGCTCGGCTCGATTCTGTCCGCAGCCTCGGCCACGGACATGATCGTGCAGAGTTTCGAGCTTCAGCCTTCCTGGAAGGCCAAGGGCGACGCCGACGAGGCCGCCGACGGGGTGCAGCCCTCCCCCGCCCAGCCAGCCCAGCTTCCACAGCTCGACGAGAACGGCATGCCGGTCGGCGCCGCCACCGATCAGGGCGACGAGGAGTGGTCAGGGGTCGAGATCGTGCCGGCATCGCTGAAACTCAAGGGGACATTCCCCTCCTTCGGCCGCTTTTTCGACCTGCTGACGAAGAAACTTCCTCTTTCCGGCATCCAGACGATGTCCCTCGAGCTCGACGGCTCCGGAATCATCCGGGGCACTCTGCGCATGACGTTTCCCGTAGCCGGGCCGAACGGCGGTAACGGCGGAAGCCCTTCAGCGCCCGGCCAGCAATGACCGGGATCATTTCACGGAGATGACACCATGGAATTAGGCAAAGAAGCTTGGAAGTGGGGTCTGGTACTGATCCTTCTCGCGGTCTTCCTTCTGGTTGGGCATCAGGCCTACATGGCCGTGACGAGCCAGGAGGATTATCCACCGCCCGAGGATTACAAGATGGGTGACTCGTTCGACATCGAACGGAGCCCGGGACCCGGGGCGGGTCAGCCGGTGACCCTTCCGGACGTTGCCTCGGCGGCTTCCGGCATATCCGCCGACGTCGTTCCGGCGACCGGAAGTGACGCGCAACAGATCCCGACGGAACTTCCCTCCAGCCTCCCCGACTCGTTCCAGAACCTCGGACCGGACACGCCCACCCCGGACTGGAACCAGATCAAGGACCCCTCGCAGAAGTAGGAGACATCCATGCCCCGTTTCGGCGGACCGGTTTCCGTCATTCTGGCCGCCCTGTTCGCCTTTTCCCCGCTCCCAATCGGTGCGGGCGAGCTTTCCTCGTCCCTCCGAACCGCCTCTGAGCTGTATCGGGCCGGCCGCCTCGACGAGGCCAGGAGCGAGGCCCTGTCCGTCCAGAAGCATTTTCCGGACGATCTCGAGGCTCTGCTGATTCTCGGACGCATCGATTTCGAAGCCGCACGGTATGCCGATGCAATGCAGTGGTTCCGCCTCGCCTCCGTGAAACACCCGCGACACCCGCTCGTCAGGCGGTATCGCGCCCTTCTCGAGGAGCTCGCGTATCGGAACGGGCCGTTCAGCGTCGATCCCCTGCCGCTGCCAGTGCCCGACCGCGACGAGACCGCGCGGCGGTTCAAGCGGGGCTGGTTCGGTCCCACGTTCCCCCTCCCCTCGGAAGACTGCAAGCCGGCAGCGACGGAGCCCATTCTGAGCCGGGGTCCCCTGTCTCAGCCCGAACCGCCCTCCCCCATTCCGGCGGCCGCCACCATCCTGCCGGATGAACTGCCTAGCGACGAAGCCGAAGCGGCCGGGGCTCTTGCGTCGGGAATGTATTTTAAATCCTATCTTTTGTATTCCGGCGTGCTGAACCGAAAGCCAGACCGTGTACCGGCCCGTTTGGGTTTTGCACGCGCAGCGATCGGCATGGGGCGGTATACAGAAGCCCTGTCTATCCTTTCCCCGCTGCTCACCATCGGCGGTCCGGCCGAAGCGGCATCGGAAGCACGCCAGCTTGCAGAGTTCGCCAGGCGCCAGGCGCCCTGAGCCGACAGGGGATCACTCCCAGCGGTAGACGTCCTTCTTGCGCTGTTTCGTTGTCAGGATCATGATCTCGACGCGACGGTTCATCTCGCGGTCAGCCTCAGTGATGTTCTCGACCTGGGGCCGGAACTCCGCGAAGCCCTGGGCCGAGAAGCGGCTGGGATCGAGGCCTATTTTTTCTGTGAAAAATCGCAGAACTGCGCAGGCGCGGGCAGACGAGAGTTCCCAGTTCGTGGGGAACTGGGAGTTCTTCGTGGGCTTGTCATCGCAGTGGCCATCGATGCGGATGAACTGGTTCAATTCGCTGATGACGGGCACCAGGGCCTCGAGCACCGCATCCGACCCCTCACGGAGGGTCGCCGATCCGCTCAGGAACAGGACTTTGGAGGGAATGCGGATCTTCACGCCCTGATCGTCCCCGGTGACGAGGATCTGGTCGCGCATTTGGGCTTTCTGGAGCTGGTTTTTCACCCGTCGGACGATGCGGGGAATGTCGGCCATGTGGCGCGGATTGGGCATCAACAGGATGCCCTTGCCGCCGGCGACGAGCCACTGGTGCGCGCCTTTCTCGGGGTTGATACTGAACACGGGGGTAAACGCCAGTTCCAGGGCGCGGTTTTCCTGCTGATTCCGCTTTTGGGCCCCGAAGGTCGCGAACATCAGCAGCATGACGAAGAAGCAGAGCATGTTGGTGACCATGTCGCCGTAGGACAGGCACCAGAGAGGTGCGGAGGGATCCGCATATTTCCGCTTAGCCACCGGCCTTCAACTCCTCGGACAGGTGGAGTTCATTGAACCGGGTGCGCAGTTTATCGGAAAGATATGCAAGCAGGCGTTCCTGGATGATGCGCGGGTGGACGCCGCCAGCGATCAGCAGACAGCCGCGGGCGATCATTTCCCCGTACAACTGTTCGTTGTTGCTGCGTTCCTCGAGTTTCTTGGCCCAGGGCATCAGGAACATGTTCGCCGCCACGGCGCCATAGAACGTCGTGATCAGGGCGAGAGCCATCGCGGGCCCGATGGCGGAAGGGTCATCCATGTTCCGGAGAAGGCCGACCAGTCCGAGAATCGTTCCCATGAGACCATAGGCGGGGACAATGCTGGCATAGAAGTCGATCGAGGCTTTCACGTCGGCATGGCGCGCGGCACGGGAATCGAGCTCGGTCGTCATGACCTCCTCGATGATCTTCACGTCGACACCGTCGACAACCATCTGCAGGCCGCGCTGGAGGAACGGGTTTTCGATCTCGGCGATCTTCGAGTCGAGCGCGAGAATGCCTTCCTTGCGCGCCACTTCGGAGATCTGAAGGATATTGCTGATGGCCTTCAGGTAATCGAAATCGGGGGGAGCAACATAGGCCCATCTGATCTGGCGGAACAGGGCGGTGACACGGGGCCAGCTGTAGGAAATACAGAGCGAGCCCGCGGAGCCGCCGAACACGACCAGCACCGAGGGGAAATCCCAGAATGCGAGCGCCTCGCCGCCACCCAGTTTCAGACCTATCAACAGGCAGGAAAAAGCGAGGATGGAACCGAAGGCAGTAATCTTGTCCACAACCGAGACTCCTGAGGGGGTTTGAGGGTGGCAAAACGTCAGTCAGACCGCGCCGGGCTTCCAGTCGGACATCCGGTCGCGGTCGAAGGATACACCGAATCAGCCCGTCAGGTCGAACTTGAAGACCAGCTCGCTGACCCCGCCATCGATGACACGGAACGAGTCGACGGCGATGTTGAACTTGTAGGGAGCCACCTCGGCCAAGCCGAGTACCAGGCCCTTTTTCAGCTTTCCAGCATCGATGTTCACGGCCGGGATGCGCAGATTCCGGACGACATTCTCGCCTTCCATCAGTTTTATATCAAAAGCGATATTTTTGAGGCTGCCATTCTCTTCCTCGTCGACATCCCATCCCTCGTGGTAGGAGACCTTCAGCCAGTAATTGTGGCCATTCAGAGCAAGGGGCTTGTCCCGCAGGAACTCCTCATCGGTCGGATGGGGGCTGTAGTTCAGCATGCGCACGTAGGAAAACAGCCGGCCGGGCTTTTTCGCCGCGGCCATCGCGGCCGGCCGGGCGGCAGTCTTGCCGGATTTCGCAGCATTCGTCTTCGCCGTGGGGGCCATGGTCGCAGCAACGGCCGGCGCCATGGGCTT
>DATCTT010000180.1:0-4365 GCA_036567845.1 Candidatus Ozemibacteraceae bacterium
CGGGATTTCGAGCTCTCGGTCGAGCAGGCTGCCGCCGCCCTCGAAGCCGGGCGGGCACGGTTCCGGCAGCTCGAGACCGGTTCCAGACCCGAAGAAAAGCGCACCGCCGACGAGAACCTGAAGCAGTCGGCCGCCAACTGGGAAAACGCGAAGGCGGACCTCGCCCGAAGCGCCGACCTGTTCAAGGCCGGGGCTCTCTCGAAACAGGCTCTCGACGCGGCCGAGGCGAAGGCGAAGGTAACCGAGGCACAGTATCTGGCCGTGCGTGCCCAGAAAGCCCTCGTCGACCAGGGTCCGAGGCTCGAGGAGAAAGACGTCGCCCGCGCCACGATCCGGCAGCAGGAGGCCGCGCTCCTGCTCGCGAAACAGCAGCTCGAGTATGCCACGCTGCGGGCGCCGTTTCCCGGCGTCGTCGCCCAGCGCCACCTCGATGAGGGCGCCTATGTGACGCCCGCCGCCCCCGTTTTCACCTTCATGCAGACCGACCCGGTCAAGGTGACGGTCGAGTGCCCCGAGCGGTTCGTCCCAGCCCTTTCCGCCGGCCTCCGCGCGATCGTGACCGTCGACGCGCTTCCCGGGCGCCAGTTCATCGGCACGCTCGAGCGCACGCCCGCGGCGATCGACCCCAGGACCCGCTCGGCCAACGCCGAGATCACCGTCGCCAATCCCGACGGCACCCTCAAGCCCGGCATGTTCGCCCGGGTCCGCCTCGCATACGCAGCTGAAGAGGGAGGCCGCAAGTGAATCTCGCCTCGATCTGCATCCGGAGGCCGGTTTTCACGCTGATGATGACCCTGGCCCTCGTCGTCCTGGGCATGTTCTCGTATCAGCAGCTCGGCCTCGATCTCATGCCGAAAATGGATTTCCCGATCGTGCGTGTCTCGGTCACCCTGCCAGGCGCCAGCCCCGAAGAGATCGAGACCCAGATCGCCAAGCCGATCGAAGAGGCCGTCAACACGGTCGGCGGCATCGACGAACTCAACACCAAGTGCCTGTTCGGCCAGGCCAGCATCATCGTCAAGTTCGTCCTCGAAAAGGACATCGATGTCGCCGCCCAGGAAATACGTGACCGGATCGCACGCATCACCAAGGATCTTCCCGAAGGCACCGAGGCCCCGCTGGTCGAAAAAATGGACCCCGATGCGATGCCGGTCGTCACGCTCGTCATCAAGGGGCCAAAGACAATGCCGCTGCGCGATCTGACCTACTTCGCGCGGAAGCGCATCAAGGAGCAGCTCGAGGCCATCGACGGCGTCGGCGCCATCCAGATCGTCGGCGGCCGCGAACGCGAGATCCGCATCGTCGCCGACGCGAAGAAGCTGGGTGCCTACAACATCTCGGCTGCGATGATGAAAGACGCGCTCAAGAGCCAGAACGTCGAGATTCCCGGCGGCAACGTAACCGAGGGACCGAATGAGCTCATCCTGCGCACGCTCGGCCGCATCGACTTCCCGGCGAGCTTCTCGGAAGTGATTGTCACCACCCAGAACGGCGTTCCGATCCGCATGAAAGACGTCGCTGAGATCCTCGACGACGAGGCCGAACCCCGCAGTCTGGCCCGCCTCGACGGCGAACCGGCGCTTTCCCTCATCATCCAGAAGCAGTCGGGCGTCAACACCCTCGATGTGATCGATCGCATCCAGAAACGACTCGAGGAGCTGAAGAAGAACTTCCCCACGGGCATCTCCTACATCTCGATCCGTGACTCGTCAAAGTTCATCAAATCCTCGCTCCACGAACTCCAGACACACCTGATCCTCGGTTCGCTCTGCGCCTCGCTGGTCGTTCTGCTCTTCATGGGGAATATCGTCTCGACCTTCATCTCGGCGCTGGCCATCCCCGTCTCGCTGATCTCAACCTTCCTGCTGATGCGCCTGATGGGCTTCACGCTGAATAACATGTCGATGCTCGGCCTGACCCTCGCCGTCGGCATTGTCATCGACGACGCCATCGTCGTGCTTGAAAATATATTTAGGCATATTGAAGAGAAGCATTCGGATGCCGAGACGGCCGCGAACGAGGCGACATCCGAGATTTACATGGCGGTCATGGCCACATCCCTTTCCCTGGCCGTCATCTTTCTGCCCGTCGCGTTCATGGAGGGCATCATCGGCCGGTTCCTCAACAACTTCGGCCTCACGATCGCCTTCGCCATTCTGATCTCGGTTTTCGTTTCGTTCACGCTGACCCCGATGCTCTGCTCGCGCTTCTTCAAATTCCGGTTCGCGCGCGGCTCGGGCCACAGCAAGCAGTCGGGCTTCTTCAGCCGGATCGATGCCATGTACGGGCGGCTGCTCAACTACGCGCTGCGACACCGGTGGCAGATCGTGATCGCCGCCGTCGTCTGCGTGATGATGACGCTTCCAATCGGGAAACTGCTGTCGCTCGATTTCATGCCGAACGATGACACGAACGAGTTCAACGTGTATTTCCGCGCCGACGAGGGAAGCTCTCTCGAAGGAACCGAGCGGATTCTCAAGGAGATCGAGGCAAAGATGTCAACGCTCCGTGGCGTCAACCACGTTTTCGCCACGATCGGCGAGGGCTCCGGCGCCGGGGTGAACGAGGGCCAGGTGTTCATCCAGCTCGTCGATATCTCGGAGCGCGATTTTTCCCAGTTCGACGTCATGGAGGACGCGCGCCGTCTCATGAAGCCCTACAAGGATCTCCGCCCCGCGGTCCAGGCCTCGAGCGGCTTCAGCGGCGGCTCCCGCATGTCCGACACGAGCTACTCGATCGCCGGCCCTGATCTGAACAAGATCAACGAGTATGTCGAGGCGATCGTGGAGAAGATCCGGACCAGCGACAAGATCGGAAACGCCGACTCCTCCTACATCAGCCGCAAACCGGAAGTGCACGTGCGACTCGATCGGGAACGCGCCTACCGGCTCGGGGTGCGTCTCGACGTTCTTTCAACCTCGCTGCGCACCCTGATCGGCGGGGCCGACCAGATCACCCGCTTCAAGGAGAACGACGAGCTGTACGAGGTGCGCGTCCGGTTGCGTCCGGAGGACCGCGGCAATCCCGAGAGCATCTCCGGGCTCCTGCTGCCCACGACCCTCGGAACGCTCGTCCGCCTCGACTCGGTGGCCTCTGTCACGACCGGCTTCGGCCCGGCGCAGATCGACCGGCGAAACCGGCAGAGAAGTATCACAGTCAATATAAATCTCGGCAAGGGCGCGGCTCTCGGCGACGTGAACAAGATCGTGGAGCAGGCAGCCGCGGAGCTGAAGATGCCGGCGGAATACACGGGGACCCTGATCGGCCGTTCCCGGGAAATGGCCCGGACGATGCGGGGCTTCCTGATCGCGTTTTTCATGAGCTCCATCTTCATGTACATGATCCTGGCCTCCCAGTTCGAAAGCCTGCTGCATCCCGTCACGATCATGCTGTCGCTGCCGCTCTCGATCCCCTTTGCCCTGTTCTCGCTCCTGATCACGGGCAACTCGGTCAACATCTACTCGCTGCTGGGCATCTTCATGCTGTTCGGCATCGTGAAGAAGAACGCGATTCTCCAGATCGACTATACGAACACCCTGCGCGATCAGGGGCTCGATCGGAAGGAGGCCGTCATCGAGGCCAATCACGCCCGGTTGCGGCCGATCCTGATGACGACGGTGACGCTCATCGCGGGCATGCTGCCCATGGCCCTCGGCAAGGGCGCCGGCGCGGCCACCCGCGCCTCGATGGCGATCACGATCATCGGCGGCCAAAGTCTGTGTCTGCTCATCACCCTGCTCCTGACCCCCGTCGCCTACACGATGTTCGACGACCTGATGACCTGGTTTTGGAAGCATCTGCCCAAAGTGAAACAATAGCAATTGTTTTATAAAGGCACGGCCGGGAGATCGTATCTCCCGGCCGTGTTTTCTTTGCAAGCCCTGCGAGAGGCGCAGGCCCGATATACAAACGGTCCGCCCGCATGGTAGACAGGGAGGGAAAATCGCACGGCAGGCGGGCATCGCACAGCCCTGGTCCGGCCCATGAGAGGGGGAGGCAGGTAATGACACGGGATTTCGTCTTCGGCTCGCTGCTGGGAACCGCGCTAGGAGACAGTCTCGGCCTCCCGTTCGAGCATCTGTCGGCCAGCCGGGCGAAACGCCTGTTTCCGCCCCCCCTCCGTCACCGGTTCTTTTTCAGGGGAGGGATGGTGTCCGACGACACCGAACACGCCGTGCTGACCGCCCTGGCCCTGGCCCGGTCTGGCCGCAATGTTGCATCATTCACCCGGAACCTCGGCTGGTCGCTGCGCTTCTGGGTGCTCTGCATCCCGGCCGGCATCGGCTGGGCGACGCTCCGGTCGCTGGTCAAGCTGTGGCTCGGCTGGAGTCCGGTGAACAGCGGCGTTTTCTCGGCAGGAAACGG
>DATCTT010000181.1:0-46567 GCA_036567845.1 Candidatus Ozemibacteraceae bacterium
AGGCGTCGTGGGCCGGGGCGGTCCGCTTTCCCCGGTGCGCCGGGGGGCGAAGCCGGTGCCACCTGTACCCGTGCCGGTGCCATACGGACGGCGCTGCACCGGACGGGGTTTGCGCTGCATGGCTGTGATGAAGAGAATGGCGGACTTGTAGATAACCTCGACCTTGTCCTTGAAGGTCAGGGTGATGGAAAACTGATCGTAGCTCTTGACCTTCCCGCGGAGGGTCGTGCCGGTGTTGAGCACGACCTCACACGGCTGGTGCTTCTTGCGGCACATGGAAAGAAAGAGATTCTGGATCTGGGATTTGTACTGGGTCATCGCCACCTCCTGGGGTCCGGTTGGCCCGGTGCGTTGCCGGCGCAGCGGAGTTATTTCATCTGTGCGAGGGCTTTGGTCTTGGTCTGGAGTGTCTGGAGCAGCTTGTCGATCTTCTGGGCTTCCTGTGCCGAATCCTCGGCGAGTTTCTTCATTTCCGAGGCGACCACCGAAAAGGCGCGGCCGGCATCGCCAACCCGGGCCGCCTCGATCGAGGCATTCAGGGAGAGCAGATTGCTCTTGCGTGCGATCTTCGTGATGACGCGGATGACTTCCTGCATCTGATTGGCCGAGGCTTCCAGCTCGCGCAGGTGGATATTGGTGTTGCGGAGGCGTTCGGTCATCAGCTTGAGAATCTGGACGGAGATTTCAGGGGTCGATCCGAGGAGAGCCCGGAAGTCGTTTTTCGTGATCACCAGAAAGGTCGTATCCTGTACCGTCACGATCGAGGCGGAGCGCGGCTGGTCGTCTATGACAGCCATGTCGCCGATGACGGCGTCTTTGCCCAGCGTGACAAGGACAGACTCGACCCCGCTGCTGTTGCGCTTCGTGATGTTGATCTTCCCGCTCTTAACCACGTAGAGCGCGTCGCCGGGGTCGCCCTCCTTGAAGACCGTCGTTTTGGCCGGAATGGTCTGCTCGATTGTAATAGCCGACAAGTCCAGCAGTGCCTTGTCGGACAGGCTGGAGAACAACGACACGTGCCGCAGGAACTGGATTTTGTCGATTTCTGACATGGTGCCGGCGAAGCGACCCTTTCAACCCGTTTGTCGGCCGCAAGGCGACCGCTGCACGCACTGCGTGCCCGGGAAGATTTTCATCCTAGCATCGCGGGGCCGCCCTGTCAACGCGGGGTGATCCTTGCACTTGCATGATCCGGGCGTTTGCGGTACTGTTCCTCCCGGAGCAATGATGCGATGAAAACACGAAACCCGTCGAAACGAAAATCCTCCGCTTCGCAGGCGGCCAAAGAACAGGCTTTCCTCCAGCGTGCCCTTCAACGCGCCATTGAGCTGCGCCGGATAGGCGATCCCGATTACGCGTATCGCCTGCTGGACCGCATCGGTCACCGGTTTCCGCTTGCCTGGCAGGTTCATTTCGGCATGGGCGGCTGTGCGCTAGCGATGGGAGCCTATGGAAATGCCCTCCAGGGATTTGCCGCCGCCGCTGCTCTCGCTCCAGATGCGGATGAGCCGAAGCTGGGATATGCCGAAACGCTCGCCGCAGCTGGAGCGGAAGAGAAAGCCATCATGGCGGTGAAGGAGATTCTTGCCCGAAAGCCGAACCTTCTGGGTGCACGTCTCGTCTATGGCAAGATTTTCGAACTCCGTGCAGAGTGGAACAGGGCTCTGGGCCAGTATCGCGAAGTAGACGAACAGGAATCGGATCCTGGCTATCCCGAGCTGCTCAACCGGATTGGCTTCTGCTACCTCAACATGGAGGACCCTGCCAGAGCTCTCGAACGGTTCAACGAAGCGATTCTCCTCCAGGCAGACAACCCGGATTTTCTCTACAACCGGGGGCATTGTTACGGCGCACTTGGACAGTTTGCCGAGGCCTTGGCCGATTTCGAGGCTGTCATGCGGCTTGACCCGGGTGATGCCGAGGCGCTCGCATTTGCCGCATTGTATCTTTTCTACCAGGGTGAACGCCAGCTTGCACTCGCTCGTGTCGAGATGGCACTCGAGATGTGGCCCGACAACCCCGAAATCCTCGATATCCGCGAGGAGATTCTCGAAAACAATCCGCCCGAGCCTTACCGCCCGGAGGAGGATGAGGAGTAGGTTGCGGGGTCTTTCAGCAGATCGAAATCGAGCCAATCCGGCACCTGCCGGTTCAGATAGAACTCGGCCGCGAGATCTCGGACGATGACGGGGTCATGCTCGGCACACAGCCTGCGACGCATGGCCGCCGCTCGCGGGTGGCTTCGGAGATATGCAAACAGGTGGACTCGGAACAGCGGAACCCCCTTCGACCCGTGCTCCATCAGCGTTTCCAGAAAGTGATCCAGGAAAATGCTGTGGCGGGCTTCTGGGGTGTCTGCATGGGAGCGGCCCGTCAGCTCGGCGAAAATCCAGGGTTTTCCGATTGCCGACCGCCCAATCATGAACCCGTCGCAGCCTGAAATCTCATGCACCCGGTGCAGAGCTTCACGGTCTGACAGATCCCCGTTTGCGATGAAGGGGATCCTGCCGCAGATCTCGGAGAGGCCGGCCAGATGCTCCCATTCCGCTTTCCCGCTATACATCGCCTCTTTTGTGCGGGCGTGCACCGCCACCGCTGCGGCGCCCTCGCCGACGGCCATCCGCACGAACTCCTGCACGTGAATTTGGGTTTTGCACCATCCGATCCGGCATTTCACCGTCACGGGAAGGCGAACGGCAGCCCGCACGCTCCGGATGATCGAGGCCGCAAGCCTGGGGTCGCGCATTAGAGCCGCGCCTGCACCTGTTTTCACAACCTTGGCGACGGGGCAGCCCATGTTGATGTCGATGATGTCACAGATACCGAGAGACTCGACACGACGGGCTGCCTCGGCCATCAAATCGGGATTGCTTCCGAAAATCTGAACGGCATAGGGGCGGGGTTGCCCCGAAAACGAGACCAGATCGTGGGTTGGGCCATTCTCGTTGAGCAGCCCCCGTGCGCTGACGAGCTCCGAAACGGTGAGGCCGGCTCCGAGGCGAGAACAGACGAGCCTGAACGGGCCATCAGCGACACCTGCCATGGGGGCAAGCACGAGATTGTTGGGGATCAGGACACCGCCGATCTCGAGCGGATGGATCAGGGAATCGTGTGGTTGCACCTTACTTTTCGCTCATCGAGTCGTTGTAGATAGAAGAGCAGTTCCGGCCGCGCTCCTTGCACGCATACAACGCGATATCGGCTTTCTTGATGAGAACCGGCTTCGTGCTGGCATGATCGGGGAAGCTGGCAATGCCGAGCGAGATCGTGACCTTGAGTGCCTTGCCCTGCCCGGGGAAGTCGTAGGCCTCGATTGTCTTGCGCAGGCGCTCGGCAACGAGTTGGGCGCCCTTGGCGTCTGTCTCGGGGAGGATGATGGTGAACTCCTCGCCGCCGTACCGCGCCGGGATATCGATCGTGTCGCGCACGGCCTGCTTGAGAAGCTTTGCTGTTTCGATGAGCACGATGTCACCCTGCTGGTGGCCATAGGTGTCATTGAATTTTTTGAAATGATCGATGTCGAAGAGAATGAGCGAAACCGTCGTGTGATACCGCTTCGCCCGCATGATCTCCTCGTCGAGGCGTGCCTGGAAATAGCGATGGATGAACAGCTTCGTGAGGCCGTCCGTGATTGCCAGCTCGTAGAGCCGCGCGTGTTCGACGGCCATCGCAGCCTGGTGAGCGAGCGCTTCCATCAGCCGTTGGTCATCGGCGTTGAACCCGTCCTCGGCCATCTTGTTCACAATGTTGACCACGCCCGTGACGCGGTCTTTCACCTTGAGGGGGACCGAGATTAGGTTTTTGATACGGTGCTCGAAGGCTGCAGTGGACTCGAAGCTTTTGAACAGCGGGTCATGGCAGCCCTCGTTGACCACAATCGACTGGCCGGTCTTGAGAACCGTTCCAGCCACGCCCTCGCCACTTTTGATGCGAGTTGCAGAGGGAAGCGACGCCGTCTCGGTCTCGTCGAGTCCGAGGACGATCCGGGTGGCCAGCTCGTCGGTCTGGTCGACGAGCAGCATCATCGAGGCGCGTTCGGCGCGAAGAGCCTGGGTGGCCATTTCCAGAAGCTGCCGGATCAGTTTGTCTGTGTCGTTCTGGAAGTTCATCGTCTGGCTGGCCTTGAATAGGGTCTCGATCTCGAAGATTTTCCGGTCGAGAGCCCTGCGGTTTCCTTCGAGTGCGGTGATCATCTCGTTGAACCGGTGGGCGAGCATGCCGATTTCGTCCGTTGTCTCGATCTGGAGGCGATGGCTGAGATCGCCCGTCATGACGATCTGGGTCGACTCGACGAGGCGGCCCAGACTTCCCGTGATGATCCGGGCCATGATCGCGGCCAGGAACACGCCGGCAAGCAGCGCGATCAAGGCGATGCCGAGAATCCGCTGTCGGCTCACGCTCTTCGAGGCGGCGAGCCGGTCGAACGAAAACTCGAGAACGACGGTTCCGAACCGCGATGAGCCTACCAGGATCGGGGCCGCATACTCGACGAACTCGCCGGACGGATCGGCGAACCGCGTCGGCAGATCGATCTGGCTATACTTCCGGAACTCCGCCTCCGAAAGTGTCTTCCCGAGCAGGCTTGCCCCTTCCCCGCGCTGCCTGTGGGCGAGATACTTGCCGTCGACGTCGATGATCGAGATCTCGCGCACGTCCTCACCGTTCTGGATGATGCGTTCGGTGTAGGGAATCAGCTCGTCGTAGGCCTGGCGGATGATGCTGTCCTGGCACGCGAGAGCGAGTGTCGCACTCAGGAGGAGGCCACTCTGATCCATACTCTGGGTCAGCAGGGCCTCCTCGTGGGATGAGGTATACAGAGAGGTGAGACCGATGATCAGGCCGACGAGCAACGCGATGCCGAGGATGAACTTCGCCCTCAGCGGGTAGCGGATCTGCGTCGGTTGATTCACGGGTCGGGATGTCGGCAGGTGGGGTTACTTGTGTGTCTGGAGCAGGTTGAGGACCTTCTGGACATACTCGTAATCCGAATCCTGGGCTGTGACGAAGCCCTGGACGTCGGTGCAATCCTCGAGAACCTTCTTGTAGGCGGGATCGTCGATGTCGAGTTTGAGGAACGCTTTCTTGATCTTCTCGATGATGTCCTCGGGAAGATCCGAGCGACAGACAATCGGCTCGTTCGAGATGTCCTGGGTCGAGGCGAGAATCGTCAGCTCGTTTATCTTCTCCTTCTCGCGAAGGGTGTTCCGGGCGTCGTCGTAACAGGCGCCGGCATCATACTTGCCGAGAAGGACGTTCAGGACAACGGCGTCATGCTTGCCAAGAAAGCCGGCTTCGGCGAAGTCCTTGTCGGGGTTCACCCCGGCTTCGAGCAGGAGTGCCTTGGGGAAGAGATAGCCGGAGGCCGAATCTTTCTCGACCCAGGCGATTTTCTTGCCCTTGAGGTCAGACAGATTGCGGATACCGCTGTCGCCGCGCGCAATGATGATGCCGCGGTAGGAGGTCGTCTTGAACCGTCGCGGCTTCACGAGGATGCGCATCGAGGCTTTCTGCTTGGGATCTGCGAGGGCTTCGACGTAGGACGTTGTGCCGAGCCAGCCGATATCGATCTCGCCGCGGGCCAGTTTATCGATGATGCCCTTGTAGTCGGAGGCGAGCACGAGCCGGGTTTCCTTCACGCCGAGTTCCTGGCGAAGGTAGGAAAGCAGCCCTTCATGCTTCTTGACCATCTCGGTGGCGTTCGTGAAGGGAATCCGGCCCAGTTTGAGAATTGTGTCCTTGTAGGCCCCGCCGCCAGGCGCTGCTGCTGCATCGGGGGCTTTTGCGGATGGCGTGGTGGCGGGTGGCGTGGCGGGGGCAGGATCCTTGCCGCCGCAGCCGGAGGTGACGCAAGCGATGAAAGCGAGGTAAAAGCCAAGCACGACGAACGGGACGCGAAGCTTCCTCATCTCAGTCCTCTTCATGTCAGGATGATTTCCATGTATAGCACAAGGCGCGGGCATTTGAAAAGGACAAGGGGCGGGGATCATTTTGCTGATCCCGTGGCGATGGGCAGATCGAGCCGGATCGTCATGCCGTCGGGCTTGATCCGGGTGACCATCTGGAGATCGCCGAGCTCGTTGGTGACGTTGATGTTTGTGAATGGCGGGATTCCCCGGCCTTGCAGGAGGGGCGACTGGAGGAATTTCTGCAGTTGCTCATTCAGGAGGCCGAATCGAATATTCCAGAACCGATGCGCATCAGCAGGAACCCCCGTGAAGCCGGGGAGCTTGCCAGCCGTGACCTGTTCGATCCGGTCCGCGAGCCGGAGGAGAGAATCCCTGCTGGTGGCGAACAGGAGAAGGTCTCCGAGCATGCTGACATGAACCGTGAGAGCAGGCAGAAGGAAATACGATAGTTTCACCGTCGGCCGCGGCTCGAGGTTTGGGGTTGCCATGACCCCGACACTCATCGCAAGCTGTTTGAAGTTGGGTATCAGCGAGAGGAGACGGGTGGGATCCTTGACCCGCACGGCGGCCCGGAATTCGGGAAGACCGCCTTCGCCTGTCGGGAGCAGATCGAGCTGGGCGAACGATTCGACCCCGGGATTCGAGAGGATGTCGCGCTCGAACTCGAGCCCGGCCGAAGCGAGATACGTCTCGACGATCTTCGTCTGGGGGATGGATTGCAGCATCTGCATGGTCGCCGTCGTCGATGCCGGGGGATGAACCTGGGCGAAGGTCAGCAGGGCGCCTGGCTCGAGATAGGCCCCACATCGGAGAGGTGCGGGAAAGACCCCGTTGTCCGCGACGAGATCCGCATAGTTCTTCCCGGCGCGCAGATGGAGTTCGAGGTTCAGACCGGCCGGGGTCAGGCGGGCTGCGACGGCAATGGCATCCGCCATCTGGAGCATCGGGAGAATCCGGTTCCGGATGTTCGCAAGCTGCCTCGGCTTGAGCCGGCTCTGGAACTCGGGCTCGGCAATCATCGCCTCGGCCCTTCCGAGGATGGTCTTGGGATCGAGAAGGGCGACCAGATGAAGGCCGCTGTCGGGGAACGGGACGGCGTTCATGACGGTGCGAAGCAGCTCGCTTTCACGGCTGCGGAGCTTCTCGACGGCGGCCTGCTGGCTCTGTGTCCAGGCGGCGGCTGGAATGGGCTTCAAGCCTTCGAACTGCTTCTCGGGACCCAGCGGGGTGAACCCTGCGATGTCATACGCATTTTTCAGATATGTCTCGAAGAAGGGGACCAGCATCCGCGAAAGGCGGCGGAACAGCTCGAGCTGTTCCTTTTCCGGAGAGTTCAGAAATGATCCGAACCGTGTGATGGTCACGAAATAACGGGCTTCGCCCACCACGCCAGCATCGGCAGGGACGCCTGATGGCGGCGTGGTTTCGGCGGCAGCAAAAGCCGAAACTGAGATCAGCAGGGTGAGCAGCATCAACGCCAGAGGCCGCAGGGAACGGTTCACGAACATGGTATTACCCCCTCGATGTTCCTGTTTCGAACGCCTTTCACTATAGCACAGGATCCGGATCCGGGAGTGCAAATCCCATCGGGGGTGGGCAGATCGGAGGTTTGTTGTTATCTCGAAGTGGCGTTCTCCCGAACGGTACTATACAATACGATGAGTCATGCCATGAACAATGCGAACATCGCGGGATTTCGCCGTCCCCCATGCCGCCCCGATGCCGGGGTGGTGTTTTTCGTCGTCCTGGCCGTATTCCTGGTCATGGCGGTGCTCGCATTCGCGCTTTCGACGTTCAAGGGCGGAGCGATCGAGCAGTTGTCGAAATCGATCGACCAGAACCGCCTCGCGATGCTCGCCCAGGCGGCGAACAACGAAATCATCGGCATCCTGCGCAGCCAGGCCAACCTTCACGCTCCCGGAGGAGCTGAAAACTCCTTTTACAAAGCGTTTCGCGACCCCATCCGCAAGGAACAGGCGACTGGGATCACCCTTCCATACAGCGTAAACATCTTTCCAGCAAATTACACGCCCGTTCTCACCCAGGAACTCGCGACCAAAGCCGGCTATCGTATCTCGATCACCAGCCAGGCGACGATCAATCTCGACAAGCGCACCTCCGTCACGGGGACGACGGGGTTTGGGGGCTATATCGAGATCGTCTCCCGCGCCGAACATCTGGAAGGGGATCAGACGAAAATCGAGATCAAGGAGCGGCGGGACCTGAAGCTCGTCGACATGCGTCATTATTTCGACCGCTATGCCTTGTTCGTGAAACATTACAGCCCCGACTGGAACAACCCGCGGCGCCGGGTCGTTGTCCAGGGAATTCCCGATCCCGACTTTGCTGCCGGAGTGTATTCATCGGTATATATCGGAAATCATTATTATCCGAAGTGCCGTGAGTTCGATCAGACAGGGCCTGATCCTGTGCCGCCCAGGCTGTGGTTCGATGTCAACTATGCCGAACAGAGGCATCTGCTCGATCCTCTGATGAACATTCCGACGACAGCGACCGAGCGGTTCGCCTTTCCCGGTATCGGCTCGAACACCTTCAAGGTGTTTTTTGGCGTGAAGGCAGCCAAATATTGGGATATTGCCCAGTTCGAGATGGGTGCCTTCTACGAGGTCGTGGAAATCAAGAAGCAGTATGTCGATCTCGTGAACCGTTCTGCCATCGCTATTCTGGGGGGGACCGGTTTCGTCAGCGGCCCTGATCTCAAGGCGCGGTGCCAGCAGGCGATCAGCTCCTCGAACTCCAACAGCAACTCCGCCGCCTGGGCTGTATGCAAGGATTTCGCCAGCAACGTCAGCGCTGACTGTTACCATTACGCGAACTGTGACGGGTTCAAGCAAATGGTCCAGACCTGCGTCGACAACTGGGTTTACCGATGGGGCTACACCGACGCCGCCGCCGTCTGGGATCTGACCGGCACGAGCCGTCTTCCCGTCCCCTCTGCCCTCACCGGCGACGTCCGTCTCGCCGGCCTGGCAACCCAGACCAGTCGCACCGCGGATCTCGGAGCCTGGATGTTCCAGAATCTCAGCCCGCAGGACGACACGGCGAATCCGCCCTACAACCAGGAGCGGGCCTACGTGGGCAAGATGGCGAGGTTGTACGGTCCCACGCATGTGACCCCGGTTCTGGTCGAGGGAAATGCCTGGATGCGGTTTTTCAAGCTTGCTTACTTCGATGAACTGGTCGCGACCTTCACCCTGCTGAACACGCAGGTGCCCTGTATTCTCGCCCCGGTCCCCCTCGAGTATTACCGCAAGGATCCTGTGCTCAACCAGGACGACACGTTCCTCAACCAGCCCTCCTCCCGGTTGCGGGGTGCGAACGAACTGTTCGCCAAGGGGACCGGCTCGAGCGCCTTCGGTTCGTATGTCGAGGATGCATCGCTGATGAGCCGCGCTGTCGACACCGTGCCGCTCAACCGGCTGATCGATACGGACAACGTCAAGGTTCTCACGGCAGATGGTTCATATGCGGTCTACAATCCCAAAACTGACGGTGTACTCCTTCATCCCCAGCAGATGGTACCCGCTGGAAAATCCGTGAAGCCGGGCCACAAGATGTACCGCATCATCGACGAGAACCTGTGCAGCCGGAACTACTACGATCCCCAGTCATTCCTGCGCGAGCGGGTCATCGACGAGGGGGGCACAAAAACCCTGTGGGTGGACGGATACATGTACATTACCGAGGGCGACCTCGATCTGACCAAGGTCGAACGATTCGCCGGTCGCGGCCTCATCTTCCTTGGCAAGGGCAACTGCAAGATCGGTACCCTGCTCAAGAAGGGCGGCCGCGATTCGGATCAGACGCTCCGAATTCTGCTGCTGGACGGGGACTTCCTCGTCGAGTCGGCCTCGAGTGATGTTGAGATCCAGGCCTCCCTGATCGCGAATACCTATGTTCCGGCCGGCTCCGGCCGTGATCCCGCGCAGCTGTCAGCCCAGGGTAGTTTCAACCCGAACAACAAATCCGTGAAGATCTACGGGAATCTGATCGTGGACTATCTGTTCACCGAATCTGGTAATAACGGAGTCCCCCAGAACGGGACGCTCACTATCATCCATGATCCGCTCATCTACAACCCCGAACCGCCACGGTTCGACCCCTGCCGGGTCAGCATCGGAAGCGTCCGGACCATGTTCAGCATGAATGCTGCGGGAAGGGAGACCTTCTGATGGACAAAAGCCGCTGGACCATCGTGATCGTCGTCTGCTGCCTCATGGTCGCAACCCTCGCCCTTCTCCAGAAGTTCGCGGGTCGCAACCCGTCACATCCGGGCGAGACGACGGAGGCGCCGGCCCCAGGAGAGCAGATGGCGGCCGTTCCCGACATTCCATCGGTGCCGCTTCCGGCTGCGGAACCTCTTCCGCAGGGGGATGTCAGGGTTTCCGCGCCTCCGGCATTCCTGTTTCTCCCCTCGACTCCAGAGGAGGATGCCGCCGGGATGAAAGTCATTTCCAACCGGGGTGCTGCCCTGAAGCCGGATGCCCCTGCCCCGGCCTCTGGAAAATCGCGACCGGAGGCTGGAAAGTGAGGGACAACACCGGATTCGGCTTTGTCGAGATCATCATCGCCACGCTGATTGCCGCCGTCTGCTCGATTCCAATCATCATGATGGTTTCGAACTCCCGTTCCGACACCTCGAAGGCGATCAATTATCTGCGCGCCCTCGAGCTGGCGAATGAGGCGCTGGAATGGGCCTCCATCGCGACGGACACGGCCAATCTGGACATGAACCTGCGCAGCTGTGGCGGCTCCCTCATCGTTGACACTGGCAGTGGCGCTCCGGGGGCCGCCCGTGTGGATGCAGTTGATCCGCTGAACGGCAAATGGTCGGCAGACGGGCTGATCACGAAGAATATCGGGTATTCCGAACAGTATAATACGGCATTCTTTCTCAGGAACATCAGCGTGGTGCCCGTTACGACGGGAATCGGGGCGGGGCATCTTAGCGAGGTGACCGTCGAGGTGAAATGGAACGAGGGGAAGGCCCCGGCGAATCCGATCGATCCATCCGGCGACCGGATGCGGCGGATCACCCTCAAAACACTCATCGTGCATGACAATCAGATTGCCTATTGAATTCCGACGTCCCGGCCGCGACCGGTCCGCGTTCACGCTTGTCGAGATGATCGCCAGCATGGCCGTGGCGTTTTTTATATTCTTGCTGATATATAAACTGCTCGCGAGCGTCCGGTCGCATTATATGTACGGCACGGTAAACCTGCAGAATCTTCAGGATGCCCGGCTGGCGATCAACTATCTCCGGCGCGATTTCGCCTCCGCCTGCCCCCGGTTCAAGGACGTCGCGG
Source organism: Candidatus Ozemibacteraceae bacterium (assembly GCA_036567845.1). Lineage (GTDB taxonomy): Bacteria > Muiribacteriota > Ozemobacteria > Ozemobacterales > Ozemobacteraceae > MWAR01. The sequence continues at coordinate 11,237 of DATCTT010000181.1, forward strand.
GTGCCACCGACGGGTATCTGTATGTGAACCGGCTCCGGAAAAATGTCTTCAAGGATCCCCCTTCCTGGGATCCCCGCTATGGCGACCCGATCCAGGTAGCTCCCAACAGCGTCTCGTTCTACCGGTTTGAGTTCGATGCCGGGGCCAGGCCTCACGTGGAGCAGGTCCAGTATGTGTTCGACGGGACGACAAAAACCCTCAAGCGCAAGTATCGCGGTGCGGAACGAGTCTTCCGGGGTTTTGAGACCGTTGAGTTCAGGGTCTACACTCACATGGTCAACCCAGGCGTGCCGCTGCTCTGGGTTCGGCTTCTGATTCACGAGGGGCAGCAGATGTACGGCTCGACGAACATTGGCAAGCCGCTGGAGCTCACCACGACGATCTCGAGCAACTTTGTCTCGAGCAGTCTGAATCATTTGACCTGGAACTACGAAACCTATCATAATTGAATCGATTTTTTTGTGAACCGGAAACGAACCGGCGGCGTCTCGTGAGTGAAACACCCCGGTTGGGTAGAAAAAAACAACGTCAGGAGGAACAGACGATGAAACGCGTGCGCTGGATGATGGCTTGGGTGCTGGTTGCATTGATGGTGATCGAGCCTTTTGCCCTGAACATGGCCGCCTGGGCCGAAGAGGCAGCGAATGCCGACGCGGCGAGCGCGAGTGTTTCCGCCCAGGAGGGCAGCTCGCAGGTCAAGGATGCCAGCGGCGTTCTCGACAACACCAAGGAAGCGAAGAAAAAGTGGTACATGGGCAGCGGGACCAAGAAGAACATCGATAATGCCAACCAGAATCTTCGCGATGCGAAGGGCCAGGTGAACAGCGTGAAGGGTACCGCCCAGGAGGCCGCCGGCAGCGTCAAGGAGATCGGCAGCGCCGCCAAGGGCGAAGGAAGCACCTTCGAAAAGCTGACCGCCGTCAAGGCAGCCGCCCAGAAGGCCCTGATCAAGATCGGCCAGCTGCTCCAGAAGATCGGTCAGCTGCTCAAGACCGTCGGTAACGCCCTGGTCGCCGTCGGAACCGCCCTCCAGGCCATTCCGTGGACCTCGGCCATCGGCTCGGCTCTCGTGAACGTCGGCAAGATTCTGATCAAGGTCGGCACGGCCCTCGATTACGCCGGCAAGGCGATCGAGAAGGTCGGCCAGACGGCCGCCAACACCGACCAGAAGTTCTCCGACATCATCGGCCAGATCACCAGCGCTGGCAAGACCGGATGGGCCGAAGGTGGCAAGGCCGCCGATAAGGCCGCCAGCGATGCAGCCGCCAAACAGGCGGAAAACAAGGCTGACACGACCAAGGATGTCGAACAGGGCACCACTTCCACCCAGAGCCAGGATTCCGGCGAAGTGACCAAACCCGCCCAGGCCTCCGACGAAGAGTAAACCTCTTTTTGGTTCGAAGGAATCAGCACCCCGGGCTTCGGCTCGGGGTGTTGTCTGTACAGCGGGGTAGACTGGTGGCTTGCCGTGAGAATGGGTCAGGCGGGCAGGATCAGCGGTCAGCCGGCGGTGTTGGTGTCCGTCTGGAGGGCTATCGAGAAGGGTGACCGGTCGAGCTGCTCGCGCAGCGCATTGCGCGCTTTGAACAGCCGCGATTTGGCGGTTCCCTCCGGGATGTTCAGCAGCTCGGCGACCTTCTGGAGCGGGATGTCCATCAGATACCGCATGATCAGAACCTCCCGGGTTTCGGCAGGGAGTCTCTGAAGGGCGGCGTGAACCTCGTCGCCGGCTTCGCGGGCGAGGAGTTCCAGCTCGGGATTTGGCGCGAGATCCTTGATGGCTGCGGCAAGCATCGCCGGATCGAGCGGGGCGGGAGCTCGGCGCCGGTGATGGGAGATGGCGGTATTCCGGGCGATCGTCATCATCCACGACGTGAACGACTGTGCCGGGTTGTGGCTGCGCAGCTTGCGATGGATTGTGAGAAAGGTTTCCTGCGTTACATCTTCGGCGTCTGCTGCATTTCCCATGAAATGGTAGAGAAAGCGGAAAACACCGTTCTGATGGCGCTGAACGAGCTGCTCGAAGCCATGGAGATCCCCGCGAAGGGTGAGCTCGACGAGCTCCCTGTCCGACGGTCCGTTCCCGTTGACGACTCTATTCATCGGGAGGAACCGGGGAAAAGGGAATGGCTGGTCATTCTTCGGGGGCCTGCTGACGATGGAATTCCGGACTGGCCGGCGAGCTGGCTGGAGTCGCTGGTGCCGGTACATCCGGCTTTTGAAAGCCGGCCGGAAGAATCGTGAGCCGGCCTGGAACGACCATCTCGCGGCTCTCGCGATCGGCGGAAGCGGTCACGCGGAGCCGGCCGTCATGGAGAACGACCGAAGAGGATCCGTCGGCGACCGTCACCGAGAAGTGCGTTCCGATATCCACGATCTCGGCATGCGGTGTCGAGAACTGGATCTGTGCATCGCCGGGTTTGCGCGCCAGTTCGGCATCGAGGGTGCCGGATTCCAGGCGGATCCCGGCGGAGGCAAGTGTGGCCCGGGCCGAGTAAAGCCGGATGCGGCAGAAGGAGCCGTATATCAACTGGCCTTCGCCGTCATTCCCACAGGTGATTACGGTGTCTGCGGGGAGCCGGCTGCCGATCGCCGTCCCGGCTGGGAGGGAGAGTGGACCCCGCGTGGAAGTCAGGGTCCAGCCGGGCGAGAGCTTCTGGCGGCGAAGCTCGACCGACCGTTCGATAACAGCGTGACAGAGCGCGAAAATGATGATGCCGGCCGTTCCGTAATACAGCATCGAACGCACCGGCGTGGATGGTGAAAGGAGCAAGACGAGTCGCTCGAAAAGCCCCGGCTCACCGGTTGTTTCGGGATTCTGCCTGGCGATCCGCTCCATGATGCGGGATGAGAGATCCGGGGGGCAGACGGCCCGGCGGTTGATCTCGATGCCAATCCGTAGCCGCTCCTGCGCCGCAAGCAGCCGTGCGCAGCCGTGGCACTGCGCCGCATGCTCCTTCAGCGCGGCCGGCACGGACAAAGACTCTTCTGTTTCCAGTCTTGCTTTGAATTCTCTGCAGTCCATCATCGGTCCTCCGAAAATGAGACGCGGCAGAGGGGCATGGGGTTCATCATGGTTCTTGCCATATGGTAACACGATCCCGAATCGGAGCGTATGGTATACTTAGCTCATGGGTTCGGAGAGAACAAGGCTGAGCGAGTGGCGCCTCCGGGGCGCCTTGCATCCGGGGTTTCTGCGATGATCCGGCAGATCACCTGCCGATCCTGCGGGCTGAATTTCGAGATGCTGGAGCAGATCGCTTCAGGGAAGCTGTTCTGTCCCAACTGCGCCTGTGAGATCGAGGAACAGGGGGGAGAGCAGGTCGAGACGATCGGGGACTACCGGCTTGATAAACTCCTCGGACAGGGCGGCATGGGGCAGGTCTACTCTGCCGTGGCCCCCGATGGCAAACGCTATGCCCTGAAGGTGATGATCCAGGAGAGCCTCGAGTCGCCCGAACTGATCGAGCGGTTCGATCGGGAAATGGCGATCATGGCCGGTCTCGATCATGATAATATCGTCAAAGTTATAGATACTGGCGCCACCAGCTCCTTCAAGTTCTACGTGATGGAGCTCGTCGAGGGAACAACGCTGCGGCAGATGATCCGTGGGGGGGCTCTTTCCGAAGACCGGATCATCGACATCGCCATCGGCATGCTGCGCGGCCTTGGATACGCGCATGCTCATGGGATCGTTCACAGAGACATCAAGCCCGAGAACATCTTGTTCGACCGGCAGGGCGTCGTGAAAGTCACGGATTTCGGCCTGGCACGGAAATTTGCCGCGGGCAGCGATCAGCAGTCGCTGACGGCCACGAATGCCTTCATGGGCACGGAAAACTACATGTCCCCCGAGCAGAAGGTGAATCCAAAGGCTGTTACTCACAAGACCGACCTGTATGCCGCAGGCGTCGTCTTTTACGAAATGCTCACGGGGGGCCTGCTGCCGATGGGCATCTTCCAGCCACCCTCCTATTATAAGCCCGTGCATCAATACTGGGACACCCTGACCTTCAGGATGCTGGACATCAATCCCGACATGCGGCCGGACAACTGCGAAGCGATCATTGCCGAGCTCGAACGGTTCAGGGAACACCGCTCCTCCCTCGCCGGCCCGCCGGATAGCCACAAACCCGCTGCCTCAGTCCGTCAGCCTGGAGTTTCGCAGGAAGACAAGGCCTTCGAGCGATTCGTCGAAGAGGAGAACGACCGGATCCGGGCGCGCCTCCAGGACATGCTCGAAGAGGCAACCGAGAAGTATCATGCCCACGACTATCAGGCCGCGCTTCCCCTGTTTGAAGCGTCGCTTTCCGTCGTACTCGACCCGGATGAACGGGCATCGATCCTCGAGTGGATGCGCCTCTGCCGCGAACGGATCCGGGAGGCGAAGATGGCAGACGTCCCCTCGCTCCTGTGCCCCTGCTGCCGAAAGCCCTTTCGCTGGTCCTCTCCAGGACCGATCCCCGACGAGTTCGACTGTCCGTTGTGCCGGTGCGCGCTTGCCTATGACGCACTCCGGAAACAGCTGCACCGACGCGGGGAGACGCTAAAGAAAACCCCGCCCTCGTCCGACAATGGGGGTGAACCTGCGCGGACGCAGGGAATGAAACTTTCGGATTTTGCCTACCAGGCGGCGCTTCTGCTGCTCGTCTCGATCGCCCTGATCGACTGGAGCTATCCGGAGCTGTTCGAAGGGGTCGTGACATGGTGTTGCAAATACGGCCTGACGGGATTGACCGGCCTGAGTGCCGGTCAGGTGATCATTGTGGCCCGATTCCTCGTGCATCTGGTGGTGCTGGTGGTGGTGGTGCGCCTCGCCTACATCCTGTCGGGGTTCTGACCCCCGGCGCCACTCCGCCGGGCCGCCCAAGAGCGGGAGCTGCGGCACGGCTGCTGCTTGCCTTTCTCGTGCTTGCCATCCTGGTGCCTGCCTTTTCGGTCCTTCTGGCAGGCGATCCTGGGCTGACGGGCGACGAAAATCGCGATCGCGAGCGGTATCTCCAGCGCCTCCGCACCCTCCGTATGAAACGGCCCGACAATCCCGAATACAGTTACCAGATCGGGAACATCTACTACAGCCTCCAGATGGAGGATGAGGCGATCAAGGAATACCGCCGCACCTTGCGCCTCGATCGGCATCATCCCGAGGCGAAATGGTTCCTCAGCCACGTGCTGGCGAGCAAGGGATATCATGACGAGGCGTTTCGGCTCACTCGCGAGCTGATGGATGTGCGGCCGGACGATCCCGAACTCTACGCCTGGGCTGGCGAGATCCTGCTGAAACTCGATCAGAACGAGCTTGCCAGGGAGTATTTTGCCCGCGTCGACGAGCTCACGTTCTCCGAAAAAACCCGGGTTCAATCGATCAAACCGGTCATCCGCTGATCCCGCCGCTCATCCGGAAACATCGACGGGCCGCCTGATTCTTCGTCAGGCGGCCCGTCATGCGTTTGAACAGGCCGGGGCGGTTATTTGTTCATCTTTTCCTTGAGGGCCTTGAGATCGTCATCGATCGAGCGGTCGCGCTCGAGCTGCTCGAATTTCTCCTCGATCGTGGCCTTGTCGAGCTCGGACAGGGCACCTGCCATGGCTTCGGTCTTCGCGACCTTGTCGGCCATGCGGTCGAAGGCGTCGAAGAGGTCCGCCTGTTCGTTGATGCTGCTGACGGTGTCTGACAGATCGATCCGGGTTTCGGCTCGTTTCTGACGGCTGAGCAACACCTGGCGCTTGTTTTTCGCCTCCTCGATCTTTAGTTCGAGGGCCTTGTAACTGGTCTTCAGCAGTTCGACGGCCTTGCGCTGTTCCTCGAGCTCGGTTTCGAGGGAGGAGGCGATCCCTTCGTAGGATTTCTTGCGCTTGAGAGCTTCGCGCGCGAGCTCCTCGCTGTTCTTCTCGAGTGCGAGCAACGCCTTGCCTTCATACTCGCTGCACAATTTGCGATTCTCCTCGACCTTGCGCTCGAGCAGCTTCTCGTCCTTGATCGAGCGGGCGATCTGCAGCTTGATCTCGCGGATGTTCTCGTTCATGTCCGCAATGATCTGATCGAGCATCTTTTCGGGATCCTCGGCCTTTTCGATCAAAGCATTGATGTTCGACCGGATGATCAGGGAAATGCGCTTGAAGATACCCATGGGTGGCCTCCTTGATAAGGTTGTTCGATCTTCAAAACAGCAAGCCCGATGCCAGGTGTTTGAACAAGCCTTGTACAGAGGATTTGAGAGGCTTGGGCCGGTTCGGGGGACGAAATGTCTGCGTCAGAAATGACGCGGGGTGGCTGATGCGTCAGGTTGGGAAAATGGCCGCCGAAAGCGGGATTGGCAGGGTGAGGGCGGATGCGGTGCGTCATGCGGGGCGCACCCGGTCGGCCCCGAATTCCCGGGTCAGTTCCGCGTTGAGCTGAGCGACCCAGGTGCTCCCGAAGAGCCGCTCCAGAAGGGCGACCCCCCAGTCCAGCATCAGAGGGGCATCGGAGCGGGAGCGACAGTGTGGGGCGATATACTGGTTCACCAGCCACTGGTCGCCGGCCTGAGTCACGACGAAGGGAAAAAGGCTGCACCAGAGCGGCTTCCAGTCGAGCACGGGGAGGCCCTCCTCGAGGCAATGGGCATGGATCGAGCAGAGGAGGGTGGAACGAGTGGCGCCACCTTCTCCTCGGATGGCGAACGGGCACGGGGCATTGTGACTCACTTCCCGGATATACAGGCGGCCTTTGTGGGTTTCCGTGATGCCGGCCTCCAGAAACCGCACAGAAGCTTTGGAAAGCCGGTTCCGGACGAGGGGAAAGGCGCGTGCAAGCTTGTCCGCCTCCTCGGCATCGATCGGCGTGCCGCGTTCCCCGATGGCGCAGCAGGCCCCGCCGCAGGCCTGGAGATCGCAGGCGAAACGCGTCTCCCAGACGTCATCGGCAATCACCACTTGTCCGATTTGTCGCATGGCACTACTATGACATAGAAGCTCCGGGCTATCAATCGTGGAGGATAAATGAAACTCCACAGATGGCCGATAAGGAACCTGATGCCTGCAATCGATGTTGTCATTCTCGGAATACTTCTCGGTCTCGTTGCCATTGTCATCATCCGGGTGATACTGAATTGGAGAGCCTCCCGGGCGGCACGACTGGGCGCGGCTCCCGTTGCGGCGGGAGAACAGCCGCAGGCATGGCCGAAGGCCTTCGAGCCGCCGAAACGATCCGAACCCGCTGTCGAACCCGTCGCGGAAGCTGCCGAATCGCTGGCCCCGGCAGTGGGAGATGGCGAGACACCAGCGTCTTCCCGAGAGAACGAATCGGAATTGAGCCAGGACGATGCTGCGAAGTCCCAGATTCAGACGAATCCGCTGACCGAGGATTCCGCGCTGCCCGGAAAGCCGACGGTTCAGCTGCCTCCGGCAAAGGTTGCTGGTCCTGAGGAACTGATCACCATCATGGGGAGCTTCTCTTCCCCGCTCTCAGAGAGGTTCGAAGCGATCCGACGCGCTTCCGAGCTGATGCTTGTCGATGCCGTTCCCACGCTCGTCGAGATTCTGTATGAGCCGGACCTCGGACTATCCGCAGCGGCGGCCGAAGCCCTGGGGAAGATCGGCGATCCACGCGGAATCGAGCCCCTGATGGAGATCACCCACCGCAACGATGTCCGGCTGCTTCAGGAAATTCGCGCCTCTGGCTATGCCGGTACGGGCGAGGCTCCGGATGAAGGGCCAGTGCTCCCCGGCGCAGAATCTGCCCCGACGACGGCGCTCGAGGTGGTTCCCGAAGCGAATCCCTTCAAATATCGCGAGTTGACGGTGTTCAAGATCGATCTCCTGCCCAAGGAGTATTTCCAGGCCGATGGTTCGCCGATTCCCCGGCGGGAGCTGGTGATGAAAGGCCTCAAGGACAACGACCAGCAGCTGCGGAAAATGGCCGCCAAGGCGGCGATCGGTCTCAACGACCCGGATGTCATTCCGACCCTGGTCGAGACACTCACCAATCCCTACGAAGTCGAGTCGGTCCGGTATCTCGCAGCCGAAGCGCTGGGCGATGCCGGGGATGAGCGCGGCAGCGAGCCACTCCTCATGGCACTGAAGGATGAAAATGTCGCGGTGCGGTATTCGGCGGCGGCTGCCCTGAGTAAGATGCGGGGTGAGAAAACCGTCGAGGCGCTGATCGAGGCGCTTGGTGACACAAACGAGTTCGTCCGCTCTTCGGTGGCGTATGCCCTGGGGACCATCGGCGACCGGCGCGCGGTCGACGCGCTTCTTGGAAAGGCGGCGGACACGAGCGAAGTCGTCCGGTTCTCTGTTGGCAAGGCCCTGGGCGGTCTGGGAAACGACGATGTGCTCGTGGAGCTTGGAAAGCGCCTCGATACGGCATCCGCAGACGTCCGCCGGGCTTTGGTCGACGTTGTCTCCCAAATCAAGAACGAAAAGGCGGTTGCGCTGCTTCGGAAGGCGCTGCGTGACGAGGATGCCGAAACCAGTTTCAAGGCTTCGCTTGCCCTGATGAATGTCGATGATCTCAGCCTGCTCGACGATCTCATCGAGGCTTCCCGGCGGCTCGACAACGAACTGATGAACTGGCTCCAGAACGCCGGGAAAGGCGGCAGAAAGCCAAAAACCGCTTCCTCTCCGGGCAACCGGCCAACCCAGCGGGTGAACGAGGAGGCGGCGAGGCAGTTCAACTCGATTTTCGCCGGTGGAAGCGGGCCCGATTCGCTCGAAAAGCTTGAGGCGGCACTGGGCCACGAGAGCCCCAACGTGCGCGGCTGCGCGGCCAACGCCCTCGGGGATTTCGCCGGGGAGGAAGCCGGGAAACTGCTGGTCAAAGCCCTTTCCGACAAGCACGAGTATGTGCGTTCCAGCGCCGTCGCCGCGATCGGAAAACGCCGGGACGAGGAAGCCGTTCCCGCGATCCTGCGTCTCCTCCAGGATCCCTCGGAAGAGGTCCGGTATGCTCTCGCCAAGGCGATGGCGAACTTCGGCCAGAAACCCGAGATCATCTTCGCTCTCCACAAGATGGCCGATTCGGAAAATTCGCGCGATGTCCGGCGAGCGGCCCGCATCTCTCTGGAGCATCTGAAGAAGGAAAGCGAGGAGGCAAAAACCGGTGAACAGGCATGAAACCTTCGAGGAAGCCGTTGAACGCGTCTACGCATTCCATACCAAACGGGCCCCCGGGATTTATATCGGCGTCGCTATGGTTCAATATGCCCTCGAGGCTCTCGGGGCGGAGGCGGATGGAAAGCTGAATGCCGTTTGCGAAACCGCGACCTGTCTCCCCGACTGTCTGCAGGTGATGCTCGGCTGCACGATCGGGGTCAGATACCTGAAACTGCACGACGAGATCGGGCGGTATGCCCTCACCGTCTACAATCGCGACAATGGCAGGGGCGTTCGTGTGTTCGTCGATCTCGAACGTATCGATCCGTCACGCACCCCCGAACTTGCGCGATTCTTCCGCCGTACCCGCCACGTTCCCGACAACAGGACGCGGGAGGCATCGGCGAAGATCGTCGTCGAGGAGTTCGCCCGTGAGGGGCGGAAGGTGCTCGGCCTGCAGCGGGTGCGGGTGAAAGCGTTCGGGAAAGAGTCCGTCCTGCCGGCCCGCATCTGCGCCGTGTGCCATGAATCCTTCCTGGCCCGCGATGATGCACACATCGTCTGTGACTATTGTTCGGGCATCTCCGCCTACTATGTTCCCGAGAGCTGAAGCCTGCTCAGGGCGGAACAAAGGGCGGTTCATTTCGGAAGCGGATCGCCCTCGGGAGCATCCGGATTTGACGGCCGGTATTGGGGATCGGCTGCCGATGGGAGCTGGTTCAGAGTGGATGGCCAGAAGATTTCGTTGCTTCGCAGAAAGCCCAGGATGAATCCATCTCTCAACTTGATCTGGCTTTTATGGGCTCTGGCCGCCAGCTCCTTGGTAGCCCTGGCGAGATCGGAGGGAGTATACCGCTTTGGTGGGGGGAGTCCATCGGGCGGGTTCAGGGGGAGCTCGGGATGATATCCGAGCGGACGGGGAAAGCGGCGTCGAGAGTCGCAATGGACGAGATAGCACATCAGCGATGGATTGAGGGCGAGGGCCTTCAATCGCTGCGTGGTCATGCGCTGAACGGCTTTGTGATCCGTGTTCGTGTCGAACGGGCAGGGCAGAAGAACGATGTCTGGTCGAGCTTGGGTAAGAACCCTGTCCATATCTGCCGCCCAGGATGCCCGCGAGTGGGGATGTGTCTGCTCGTCGCCCGAAGGCCACGTGGAGATGCCGAACCGTTGCCGGGTGGCTTTCGAACGAAGGAGTTCGGTCGGGCTAGGCGAGTGGAACAATCTCCAGAGCAGGTTGGTGGGATATCCGAGAAACCACGTCCGCTCGGGAGGGACACCGAGAATCTTGAGGGATGCGCGCCCCTCCCGTTGCCGAAGCTTGCCGAGCCGGAGAAATGCCGAAGCACGCACGATCGGCCAGCGCGAAACCCGGTTCATCCTGACGGCCTTGGGAAAATCCTCGCCGTCCGTCACGAATACGACCCACGTTTCCGCTCCGGAAGCGATGCGGTCTGCCAGCCATCCGCCCAGTCCGATAACCTCGTCATCCGGGTGAGGGGCAATGACGAGAATGCGCTCCGTTCCCAAGGCGATTGTCGGAGAGAAAAAAGCGCACCAGAGATATATCAGTAAAAATAGAGAACGGGGCGTCGTCATGACGTCTCCGACATCCGGGGATTCTGAACGCGACTTCAGTCGTCCTCGACCTTGAGAACGGCCATGAAGGCCTCCTGGGGGATCTCGACATTGCCGACCATCTTGAGGCGTCGCTTGCCTTCCTTCTGTTTCTCGAGCAGCTTGCGCTTGCGGGAAATGTCACCGCCGTAGCACTTTGCTATGACGTCTTTTCTATACGGAGCGATATTTTCGCGGGCGATGATTTTTGCTCCGATCGCCGCCTGGAGGGGAATCTGGAACTGGTGTCGCGGAATCAGCTTGCGCAGCTTCTCGATCATCACCCGACCCCGCCGTTCAGCCCGTTCGCGGTGGGTGAGGAAACAGAGCGCATCGACCGGCTCCTGGTTGACGAGAATATCGACGCGAATAATATCCGCCGCCCGGAATCCAATCGGTTCGTAGTCCATCGATGCGTAACCACGGGTGCGGCTTTTCAGTTTGTCGTAAAAGTCGACGAGGATCTCGGACATCGGAAGGTCGAACGAGATTGAGACGCGGTTTTCCGAGATATATTCCATGTGCTTCATCATGCCCCGGCGCTCGGTGCACAGATCCATCACCGTTCCGATGAACTCCTTGGGCATGAACATCGTGGCGTGGACGAACGGCTCGCGGACCTCCTCGACTTTGGTCGTGTCGGGCAGTTTCGCCGGAGACTCGATCTCCATCTCGACACCGTCCTTGGTGCGTACCTGGTAGATGACGTTGGGGGCCGTCGTGACGAGCTCGAGGTTATACTCCCGCTCGAGCCGCTCCTGGACAATTTCCATGTGCAGAAGGCCCAGGAAGCCGCAACGGAAGCCGAACCCGAGGGCAACCGAATTTTCGGGCACGAATGAGAGGCTCGAATCGTTCAACGTGAGCTTTTCAAGCGCGTTGCGCAGCTCGTCGAACTCGCTTGCCTCGACCGGATAAAGGCCGCAGAACACCATCGGCTTGGCTTCCTTGAAGCCGGGAATCGGCTCGACGGTCACGTTTTTACCGGCATTGGTGATCGTGTCCCCGATGCGCACGTGGCCCATTTCCTTGATCGTGGCGCAGAAATACCCGACGTTGCCGGCCGAGATCTCGGCAACCTGCAGCGGTTTGGGCGTGAACACGCCCGTCTCGATTACCTCGAACTCCGACCCCGTCGAGACGAATTTGATGCGGTCGCCGGTCTTGAACGAGCCGTCGACGACGCGGCAGTAGACAACCACGCCCTTGTAGGAATCGTATTTTGCATCGAAGATCAGCGCCCGGAGCGGGGCCTTGGGATCGCCCCGGGGGGGCGGAAACTTCTTCACGATGGCCTCGAGCAGCTCAGGGACACCGATACCCTCTTTGGCCGAGACGAGAAGGGCATCGGAGCAGTCGATGCCGATGAGGTTCTCGATCTCCTTGCGGACCTTGTCGGGATCGGCCGCGGGAAGGTCGATCTTGTTGATCACGGGCAGGATTTCGAGATTTCCGGCGAGCGCCAGCGTCACGTTGGCCATGGTCTGTGCCTCGACGCCCTGGCTGGCATCGACGACAAGTATGGCGCCCTCACAGGCCGCGATGGACCGCGAGACTTCGTAGGAAAAATCGACATGCCCGGGGGTGTCGATCAGATTGTACATATACTCCTGGCCGTCATGCGCATGGTAGATCATGCGGACGGCCTGGGCCTTGATCGTGATGCCGCGCTCGCGTTCGAGATCCATCGAATCGAGGATCTGATCCTTCATTTCCCGTTTGCTGACGGTGGAGGTGGTCTCGATCAGGCGGTCGGCGAGAGTCGACTTGCCGTGGTCGATGTGGGCGATGATGCAGAAGTTGCGAATGTGATTCTGAGGGTGTGACACGGGCTCTCCTAGGGGTGTCCGAAAATCAGGCGGCTGAGGGTCGTCTTGACGATCCAGAACAGGATGAGGGCGGCGATGACGGCTATGATGCCAAAAACGAAGTTCCCGATCAAGTCCTTATTCGATGCCCAGAAGATTGTGTCGAGCTTTTTCTGCACATTCGGATCACTCGGATTGTAAATCAGGATGCGTCGCAGAAATTCCTCCGCTTGTTCGAAGTTGCCCTTGTTCATGGCCCGGTCGCCGAAAAAGTGCAGCGCGTTCACCATCAGGGCACGCGCATCGGGGTCATTGGGCTGAAGATTGAGCACCTGCTCGATGCGCACGTAGGCGTCATCCCACTGGTCGCGGTTGGCCAGGGTCTTTGCTTCGCGCAGGATCATCGCGGCACGACTCGGCTGGAAAAAATGCACGCGGCTGTTGCCCTGATCGCTGATGATGAGCGTGTCTTCGGAGGTAAGAGCCATGCCCCGCGGCCAGAACAGACGGCCGGGGGCCGAACCACGGCCGACCGGATAATTCTTCACAAACATGCCGTTGTTCGTGATTTCGACAAACCGGTGGTTCCGGCTGTCGGCGATGAACAGGTGATTGGACGGGCCCGGCACGATGTAAGACGGCTCGTTCAGCTCGCCTTTCGCGTTTCCCTGGGCGCCGTATCTCCAGACGACCGTGCCGTCGGTATTCCAGCAGACGATCTGGTGGAAGGTCGGGTAGGAGACGACGAGCTGGCCCGTGGGAAGCCAGCAGACGCCGCGCGGAGCGAGCGAGCGCAGCTCTTTCTTTTTCGTTTCCTCTTTGTAATGGATCTCACGGACGAACTTGTGGCTGGCGTCGAAGATCTGGACGCGCCGGTTCCCGGAGTCGGCAACGGCCAGCCAGCCGTCGGCGCGTATATCGATGTCGAGCGGGGTGTCAAACTGACCCTGGAGCCGGCCGAACCGACCGATTACGTCGAGCAGGGCACCGTCGGAAAGGCGGAGCACCCAGATGTGGCCGGTTCCAGAGCCGGCGACGAAAAGATTTCCCTTGCCATCCAGCGCGAGACCGACCGGCTTGTCGAGGCGGGGTCCGGGAGGGGCAGGTGGCTCGGGCTGCTTCTGGACCTTTGAGGATGAGGATTCACGCTTCTTTTCCGGGGGGAACAAGCTTGCCGCCTGGGTGGCGGTCAGGTTGACGAGATACGAGGCGACCCCCGGGGTCTTTGGCGTGATCGTAAGGAACCGCTTGAACTGGCCTGCCGGAGTGAGAATCTGGACGCGGTTGTTTTTTTGGTCCGCGACGATGATCTCGCCGGATGGCCCCAGAACCAAGTCCTCCGGCATGATGAACTCGAGTTCGCCCTTTCCCTCATAGCCGCGGACGACGAAGTTCGCGAACTCCAGAGCCCGGGCGGGAAGAGCGGCAAGGCCGAAAAAAAGAACGAGGGCCGCGGCAAGCCACGGCCTGGCAGAACGGATGGGGGTTGGTGTCGCGCGCATCAGTTGCTGATCTCCTCGACTTGCGGAAACATGAGGTAGTTGTCGCTGGAGAGTTTTTCCTCGCGACTCATGCCGTCGCGGGTCACGACACGGTAGGCATCGATCGTGTATCCCGTGACGCCCGGTCGGACGATTCGCTTGTCTCCGCCTTTGAGTTTTTTGCTTTTCTTGACCTGGATCGGAAAGGGAATCGGCTTTTCGTTCCTGGTCAGCACTTCGACCTTGTCGAAAGGTTGGCTGGGGGCATAGAGCGAAACATGGACGCGCCCATTTCCGCCGTGGCAGGAGATCAGGAGAGGAATGCCGAGGGTGTTGATGAACCGGAAGTTCTTCGACCCCCAGGAAATGGCGGCGTCGAGCCCGCGTTCCGCATAGGGGATGCCTTCATAGATCGAGTGGTTGTGCCGTTCGGTGATTTTCATGTTGGCGAGGAGCGCGGTGCGGTAAAGGGTTGTGCTGACCTGGCAGACACCGCCGCCCATGCCGGGAATGACGCGACCGTTCGAGATGACTCCCGCCATCTTGAAGCCGTTTTTCGCGACGCGGGGGCCGACGACCTTGTCGAAGTTGAACTCGTCACCCGGATTGAGAATCAGGCCGTCGCACTTTTCGGCGGCGATGCGGAGGTTCTCATTGCGGGCCGCATCATCAGCGTGATCGGCGTGAAGGGTCTCGAATCGGCCGAGGCAGACGGAGAAGCCGAGCTTCTGCCGCTGCGCGTCGAACCCGTCCGGGCCCTCATCCGTCTTGAAGACGACGGGAACCGTCAGGCTCGGGGCGTCGATGGCCTGTGAGGCCATATCCTTCAGCACCATCAGAGTGCGTTCGCGATCGATGAGGCGGGTGCCAACCCCGCGGATGATCCGCTGGGGGGTGCCGCTGCGGTCGGTGACGATCTTCGCCGGCTCGATGCCGGCTCCCGAGCCCGCCGGCTCTTTCAGATTTGCCACGAGCGCCTCGGCGAGCTGGACATTGATGTCAACGAGCGGCGGTTCGGCAGGGTTCGGCCGGCTGACGCGGAGCAGCTGCTTCTCGCCGAGATCGAACTTCCCGGTGCCGAAATCGAACGAGACGCTGATGGAACGGGTGACGTAGTTCGAGGATGCGCTGGTCGTCATGGTTGTCTCCGGAGGGGATACCCGCGGCTGCGCTGGCATGCCCGGGGCCGGGCGGGTGCCGGAGGGGGTGCCGCCCGTTCCCTGGAGCCTGATGATGCCCCAGAAAAAAACACCGAGAAAAAGGGCAAGCCCGAAAATCGAGGCGGCAATGGTGAGATACCGGCGCATGAACACTGCTCCCGCGGGAAAATTAGGCTTCTTCGTCCTTGAGCGAACGGGTCATGAGGTTGCGGGCGGCTTCCCGGGGAGGCAGCCCTTCGAAGAGAACCCTGCATATTTCTTCGGTAATCGGGAGGGGAATGGTTAGTTTTTTTCCCCAGGCCGCGGCCATGCGGGCCGTTTCCACACCTTCGATGACCATGCGGCTTCCACCGGCGATCTCGGTGAGGGTCTGACCGCGTGCGAGCGCCTGGCCGAGCTGATGATTGCGCGAGAGCGGGGAAGAGCAGGTCGCCATCAGGTCGCCCAGGCCCGAAAGACCGTAAAACGTCGTCTGCCGGCCTCCGAGACGGGATCCGAGGCGGACCAGCTCGTGCAGGGCGCGGGTCAGATAGGCCGCCTTGGCATTGTCGCCCAGGCCGAGGCCGTCGACGATGCCGGCGCCGATCGCGAAGACATTTTTCAGCGTTCCGCCCAGTTCGACGCCGGCGCGGTCGGTGTGCCGATAGACCCGGAACTGCTCCGTTGAAAGGAGCTCCTGGACCGTCTGGGCCCACTTCGGATCGGGACAGGCAGCGACGGTTGCGCCGATCTTGCCTTCGGCGAGTTCTCCGGCCAGATTTGGGCCGGAAATGATTGCGATATGGTCGTCGGGGCCGCCGGGGGTGACGCCGGCCTCCTCGATCAGTATTTCGCTCAGACGCTTGCCGGTCTCGGGTTCGAACCCCTTGGCAGCGTTAATGACACCTTTCACGCGGCCCAGATGTCGACCGAGCCGGTGGGCCATGCCGCGCAGATGCATCGAGGGGATGGCGAAAAGCAGTGCCTCGGCACGGGAGGCGACCTCCTCTGCGTCATCCGAGACGCCGAGCTCGGGCGGCAGTTCGAGGGCGTTCATGAAAAACGGGTTCCGGCGCCGGTTGCGGATGCCGGTGACGACCTCGGGTTCGCGGGCCCAGAGCATGACCTGGTTTCCCTTTTTCGAGAGGAGCGTGGCCAGGACGGTTCCCCAGGAACCCGCTCCGATGACTCCGATGTTCATGACTGGGATGCTCCTTGCATCAGGCTTCCCGCGCCGGTGAGGCTTCTGAACGGGAGGCGAGGGCATTCTCCTCGCCGCGCCACAGGCGCCGGATGTTTGCCTTGTGCTTGTAGATCACAAACAGCGCGACGATTGCGGCGAAGCCGACAAACCAGGGCCGCCACGCATCCCCGCACTCGTTGAACTCGTGGATGAGGAACGGCAGGGAGCCGGCTGCGGCGATCGAGCCGAGCGAGACAAACCCGCTTGCGATCAGGAACGTGAGAAAGACGAGCATGGCGACGATCGACGCCTTCGGGGCGAGAGCCAGAAAAACGCCCAGGCCTGTCGCCACCCCTTTTCCGCCCCGGAACCGGACCCAGACGGAAAGTGTGTGGCCGGCGATCGCCGCAGCACCGGCAACGAGACCGGTTGGGACGAACGTTTCGGGGGTCGCAAACAGCCGCATCGACAGAAGCACCGCCGCGAATCCCTTCAGGATGTCGAGCAGGAGGGTCACGGCGAAGGGTTTCGTGCCGAGAACCCGGTGCACGTTCGTTGCGCCCATGTTTCTGCTGCCGTGCTCAAAGATGTTGATGCCGTACACCAGCCGGCAGAGAAAATAAGCAGATGGAATAGATCCTAATATATAACCGGCTGCGAGAGACTGCCAGGGAATCATAGGCATAAGGCTCAGCGTGCGACGGAGAGGCGGACCGGCCATCCTTCAAATTGGAACTCCTGCCGGATGTGGTTCAGGAGATACCGCTGGTAGGAAAAGTGGACGTGCTTGGGATCCGAGGCGGTCAGCCGGAACACGATCGGTGGCCCGTTGAGCTGACGAAGGTTCTTGAGGTGGATCGGCCGGCCTGCGATGGGGGAGGGCGGCTGGATCGTGACGGCCTCATACAGGATCTGCTTGAGCCGCTCGTCCGGAATGCGATGGCGGCCGGTTTCCTGGATGCGGTCGATCAGATCGAACAGCTTGTCGACGCGCTGGCCAGTGCGAGCCGAAGTTGTGGTGACGGGGGCGAAATTCAGGAGGGGGAAAGCTTTGCGGGTCTCTTCCAGCAGCTCGTCCCAGGGGCGGGCCGTTTTGTCGGCGACGTCCCACTTGTTCCAGACGATGATGCAGCCCGAGCCGGCGTCAACGACGCGGCCGGCGATGCGCTTGTCTTGCTCCGTTATCACGCCTTCCGATGCGTCGAGGACGAGCACAGCGAGGTCTGATTTCTGGATTGCGTCGAGAGTGCGGAACACCGAGAAGAACTCGACGTTGTCCTTCTGACGGGCAGGGCGGCGCAGGCCGGCGGTGTCTATGAACCGGTAGGTGCGCCCCTTCCGGTCGACTGACACGGTGATGGCGTCGCGGGTCGTACCTGGGACGTTGTCGACGATCGAGCGGTCCTGGCCCAGCAGACGGTTGAAGAGGGAGGATTTGCCGACGTTCGGCTTGCCGACGATGGCAATGCGTTCGAGGGGGGCAGCGACGGTCTCCTCCTCGGCAGATGCGCGCTCGAACGGCTCGACAATGACATCGAGCAGGTCGGCCACGCCCATTCCGTGGACCGCCGAAACCGGGAACAACCGGTCGACGCCGAGCCTGTAGAACTCGGCAGTCAGCACGTCGATCTCGGCGGGGTTGTCGATCTTGTTGATGGCCACGTAGAGCGGCTTGTCGGGGCAGTTCTTGCGAAGGAGCCGGAGGATCTCGGAGTCATCGCCGTGAAGTCCGTCGCGGGCATCGCCGACGAACAGGATCGCGGCGGCTTCCCGGAGGGCGAAATCGACCTGGGAGCGGATGGCCTGCATCAGGGGTTGCTGATCGTCAGGGTCGAGGCCGCCGGTGTCGACGACGCAGAAATGGCGGCTGTTCCAGACGGCTTCGGCGTAGTTGCGGTCGCGGGTGACGCCCGGCGTCGGGTCGACGATCGCGTGGCGGTAGCCGACGATGCGGTTGAGCAGGGAGGATTTGCCGACATTTGGTCGGCCGACGATGGCGAGAACGGGGTGGAGTGGCATGGGGAAACTACCTCCGGAGTTGGAAAACGGCATCATAGCATGGCGAAGAAACAGCGTCAATGACAGGAAAACGGCGGGTTGACAGTGTTCGGGGCATCTGATAGGCTACGGCAGCGCCATTACCCCGGCGGAATCGAGAGGAGGAGCCATGCAGGACTGCACCGCGTTACTAGCCGTACAGGCCTTCGATCTTGCCGCCGATGAGCTCGAGAGCCGCATCCGACAACGGAAGGAAAAGATCCGGAAAATGGAGCAGGAGGTTGGTCAGGAGGAGCAGCTCCTTCGCAAGAAAGAGGTCCTGAAGGAAAAGCTCCAGCTTCGCAAGCGCGCTACAGAAAAGGAAGCCGCCGACCTCACCGACAAGATCCAGACCGCCGAGCTCCGGCTCAAGTCGGCCGGCCTCACGCCCAACGCCTACATGGCCATGCAGAAAGAGCTCGACCGGAATCGCGAACTCCTTGGTGGCGTCGAAAACAGAATTCTCGAAGACATGGAAAAGCTTGAATCTCTGGAGAAGGACGTGCAGAAATCCGCAAAACTCCTTGCCGGACGCAAGCTGCATCTCGAGGAAGTGAAAAAGCAGCTTTCCGTCGAGATCGCCGGATTCCAGCAGGAAGCCGATCTGCAGCGCACCCAGAAGCGCCAGACCTCACTCCGGATCCCCGCGGACGATCTCGAGATCTACGAGGAGATCCGCCAGAAAACGAAGGGAAAGGCGATCTGGGATGCCGACAAATCCGGCTGCCCCTCGTGCGGGATGAGCCTCTCCCCCGGCTACATCAACGCGCTTGCCGGCACGAACCGTGCCGAGCCGTGTCCGCATTGCGGTGTGCTCGTCCGCTGGGTGGGCATCGTCGACGGGCTGCGCTGAGTCCGGAACCGCGAGACATGATCCGAAGCCTGTTCTCGGTGTTTCCCGCCTCGCACCATGGTTTCCCGCGCCCTGCCGGAACCCGTGATGTGCTGGCCGCCGCTTTTCTGGGCTTGGCACTGCTGGTCCTGTTCTATTCCGTTCCCGCGTTCGCGCAGACGGCAAGCGAACCGCCTTCCGCCCCGCCTCCCGAGGAACGTTATCTGTCAGATCAGGCGATGCTCCTCAAGGAGTCTATCAAACTTCAGATCATCGATGCCTGCGCCGAGATCGAGAAGAGCCTGCGTATCCGGATTCTCGTGAAGACGGAAGTGCTCGACAATATCGATGACTATTCCAAGCGGGTCGAGACCTTTTTCACAGACTGGATTCGCTCGATCGGCATGGACAAGCGGGGCATCCTCCTGTATGCCGCCCTTCCGCGGGACTCCCTGAACGGCAAGTTCAGCCTTCGGGTTGGGATCGGTCTGAAATATCTGATCACCCGTGAGATGGGCGAAAAGATTCTCAATCAGGTGATTCTGCCCGGGAATGCCGAGAACGACGATGGACGCGGCTTCCTCGAGGGGATCCTCACGATCAAACGGACTCTGCTCGACGAACTCCGGCGTGAAAACCAGAATGTTCCGGCCTCGTCGGGAACCTTCGATCTGTTTGGCTTCCTCTGGAGCTCGAAGGAGATTCTTCTTGCCCTGCTGGTCGGCGGCTTCCTCTGTTACATGGTGTTCTTCGTCGAACGGTGTCCGCGCTGCAACGGCTCGCTCCGCACCGCTTTTGAAATCCTCAAGGAACCGGGGCATAACACGCTCGGCTTGCGGCGCCGCCTGTATTCCTGCGACCGGTGCGGTTTCACGCGCCGCAAAAAGGAGCCGATCTACCCGGCCGGCAGCGCCGGGTTCTGGATGTGGCTGCTGGGCACGCGCAGGAACGTGCGGATCGAGGGTGGGGCGACCAGGCTTCCCGGCGATCTTTCATCCGACGATAGACATACCCCTTCGGAATGAGGTATGATCGGGACTGGCAGGACGGCCGGTCGATCGCGTCCCGACTCGCTTGGGATGAGGAAAGTCCGGGCTCCGCATGGCAGGACGCTGGGTAACGCCCAGGCCTTCCGCGAGGAATCGCGGAGGGACGGAAAGTGCAACAGAAAAGATACCGCCGATGGCCCGGCAACGGGATCAGGCAAGGTTGAAATGGTGCGGTAAGAGCGCACCGGGTCGCCGGTGACGGCGATGCCTGGAAAACCCCGTTCGGAGCAAGGCCTAACAGGGGGAGGGGTAGCCAGCCCCGCCCGACCCCGGGTTGGCCGCTAGAGGTGGCGGGTAACCGTCATCCCAGATAGATGATCGACGCCCGCAAGGGTACAGAACCCGGCTTACAGGCCGTCCTGCCTTTTCCCCTTCTTCACGGGAGCATTCAGGCCTGTGCACGCAGATGCCGCCGCAGCATGATGAACCGCATCGCACTTCGAAACGCCATCAGACCAACGAAAATGGCGAGCGTGATGTGAAGGGAGCCGGTGCTCGCCCCACGCGGGGGCGTCCAGTCGGCGATGGAAGGCCCGCCGGTCTGTTCGACCCCTTTCAGATACATGACGCGGGGCAGCAGCAGCCGATCCGTCGTCCGGGTGACCATTTCCCCGTCGATCGTGAAGCCGTATTCAAGCCCGGCGGAGGCGATGCAGTTGCGTGAAGCCGTGTCATACTCGCCGAACGGGTAGGCATACCAGGTGACGGAGGCAGTGAGCTGTCGCTCAAGCTCCTCTTTGGCGGAAAGCGTCTCGGCAAGCAGATTCCCCCCTGTCTGGATGATCTTGGGAGGTTCGATGTGGCGGAGGCCGTGCAGACCGACGAGACAGCCGGCTTCGGAGGCGAGGGCCCGTAGGCCGTCCCATGTGAGATACCCCGGCTGGCCGATCAGATCCGTCGTCACGAAGAGCACCGAGCCGATGCCTAGCTCGCGGCGGATGCGCCGGATTGCCGTTGCGGAGGTTTCGAGTCCGTCGTCGAAGGTGAGGAGATACCGACGCCCCCCCTGGATGGAACCCGAAAGCCAGGCGGAAAAACTCGCCGGCTCGAGGGCCATGTAATCATGCCTTTTCAGCCGTTCGAGCCAGCCCGCCAAATCGTGCCAGGTGATTTCCCAGGGCCTGGCCGGGGTTTCAGTCACCCCGTGGAAGGTGATCGGAACGAGAATTTCGGTCCGAGCCTGGTTCAGGCCGTGCAGAAAGCCGAACACGGCTCCGGCGAACAGCACGATCGTCAGCAGGGCATGGTAGACGATGGCGCGCCGGAGCTGTGCGTTGGACAGGGTGGGGGTGGACGGGGACATGGTCAGGCCTCCGTGACCCGCGACAGGATGTACCGCTCGAATTGGGGGGTCTGGACCAGAACAGGGTCGAGCAGAAACGTGACGCCGGGGTGTTTGAATATCATGTTGTTTATAATGTCTGGGATATCTTTTGAGGTGTGGGCGCCGGTGACGGCAAACACCGGCAGTACACGCACCGTCTGGGCGCCTTCCGTGATGGCCGTCTCGAGAGCCTGTTCGAGACTGGGGGCGCATTCGCGGAGAAATCCGTGCCCGATCGTGAGGTGCGGCTGGAGGGTCTGAAGGCGGGCCGTGAAGGCTGCGGCCTCGGATGCAGCGAGCGGGTGCCGGGAGCCGTGGAAAACAAGGATGACGGCGGCGTTGTGCATGTCGTGCAGTCTACTGTAGAATGGGCCCCGTTGCAAGAATACACGCCCCTGGAGCCGCCGATGATCCTCACCATCACCCCTAACCCGTTGCTCGACTACATCATCCATGCCCCGGAACCGCCCGCTCAGGGAGGACACCGGTGCCGTTTCATCGACTGGACGGTCGGGGGAAAGGGGATCAATGTTGCCCGGATGCTCAAAACACTGGGCCGGCCGGCCCTTGCCATGGGATTCGCGGGCGGGCCGAATGGGGACAAGATCCGGCAGCGTCTCAGGGAACAGGGGGTGCCGGCCCTTCTGACCCCGACTGCGGCCGAAACACGCGTTGGGATCAACACGGTCATCGAGAGGCCCTCCTCGCAGACTTGGTGGATCGAGGATGGGGAAGAGCTGGCCGAGTCCGAGATCCTGGCATTTCTCGAAACCCTCGAGACGCAGCTTCCGAAGACGTCTTTCGTAGCGATGTCCGGCACGATTCCGGGGCATGGGAACCGGGATCTGTACCGGCGGGTCATCGAACGTTGCCGGTGCCACCCCTGCGAACTATATCTCGACGGCCGCGGGGAGCCACTGCGGCAGGCCCTGCAGGCCGGCGGGTTTTTTCTGAAGCACAACCGCGACGAGGCCCGGGAAACATTTGGCATCGACCCCTTCGACGAATCCTGCACGGCTGAGTTTTTTGCCCGGCTGGCAGAAGCCCGGGTGTGGGGAGCCCTGATCACGGATGGCCCGCGTCAGGCCTTGGCCTGGGACCCCCCGCATATCTGGAGACTTGAGCCTCCGCCTGTCCGCGAGGTGAGCGCCGTCGGCTCCGGGGATGCGGCCCTTGCCGGTCTGATCTGGGCCCGCGCAACCGGACTGAACTGGCGGGAAGCCTCCCTCTGGGCCATGGCTGCCGGGGCCGCGGATGCCCTGCACCCGGGTCCGTGCGCCGCGTCGTTTTCCGACATCGAGCGCATGAGGAAGATGCTGGGGGCATGAGGCTCGGGAATGCTCTTTTCCGAAGGGCTTCTGGATCGCGAACCCCCGGATGATTTCCAGCGTCTTTAAGGCGGATCGACGCCGCCGTGATTCCGCACCGTTTCTGGACCCCCCCATGGGAGTCTGATAGAATGAATATATACCCTGTGCGAAGAGGCTGAATGGCGACGAAACGAAGAACGGGAAGAGGATTCACGCTGCTGGAGATCCTGATCGCCGCGTCCGTGCTGACGATCTTTCTCACCGGCGTGTACCGGGTTTACCGGGGCGTAGCCCGCTCGTTCCAGCAGACGAGCTGGTCGCTGGCGATGCAGACCGAAGCCCGGAACGGCCTGACATTCCTTCGCGAAGAGATGCAGCGGGCTTCGTACAAAACGACAATCAGCATCGCTTCGGTTGTCATCGAGGATTCGAAGATGATGAAAATCCGCTCGGGAACCACCCAATCGGATGCCGTTCTCGCCGAATGGTACATTGGTATCCCGTTTCGCACCGACACCCCCAGCACCGGAGCGTGCTTCAAGAGCTCGGTGGCATTCTCGGGCGGAAAGCTGGTCTACACCAAAACCCTCGATTCCGGCACGAATACGGGAGAACCCCTGTTCAACGGCAAAGTGCTGATGCAGAATCTCGCTTCGGTCACCTTGGCTCTCGAACCCTTCGACATCGATGACGCATCGGGTACCAAGCTCGTCAACATCATTGTCGAGCTGAGGCATCCAATGCGGGAGCAATACCCGAACACCAAGGTCATCGAGCGTACCGCGGCCAAAGTCGACGTGAAAGTCGAGGAGCTGTGATGCGTCACGACAGACTGGGAACATCCTTCGCTGAGGTGATTCTCGCCGTTGCCATCATGATGTTCGCCATGCTGCCGATTTTCGGCATGATGAGTTCCTCGAACACGGCAACCCGGATGCAGAAAATCGAAGGCGTCGCGGCGAATCTGGCAAAAGAGGAGATGAACCGCTGGATGTACATCCTCGATCCCGAGAGCTTCCCTGCGGACGGGGTGGAATACCCCGTGGATGTGCAACCCATCGAAGGTAACGAGGTCGAGATCAAGGTTTGGGTCTACCGGCATGAGAACACGACAACGAATGTTGTGTACCCCAAATTCGAATGGCATGATTTCCGGGCCTGCGTGGGAGGGAGCGAACACAACAATCTCGACGGAAAAACCACGCCGTTCACGCGCCCGGTCCAGGAAGTGACGCGCGACGAGGCCCCGAAAACCTTCCGGCTCGTCGATATCGTTCTCCGGGCACGCTGGAGAACGCCGAACACGGCCTGGTCAGAGGTCAACCAGTTTTTTCTGGTGTCGCGAAGGGGGTATATGTGAACGAGTGCCGGCATCGTATGACTTCCATCCGCGGGCAAGTCCCGGCCGGTCGCTCGGGCATTGCCATCATCCTCGTTCTCACCTTCGTCCTTTGCGTCTTTTCTCTTGCAACGGCCATGTTCTACTTTCGCAAGGAAGTCAAACAGCAGAATGTGTCGAATGTAAACTTCCTCCAGGCGAATTTTCTTGCCCAGGCCGGGGTTCAGCACGCCCTTCTCAAATGCCGCATCCTGCCCCAGGAGGCCTATGATTCCGGAATGGCCCTCCAGGGCTATTGCCCGCTCCAGGCCGTCATCGCAGGCGCGGCCCCCTCGCGGGGCGTTGGGAGCAGCAGGGCAATGCAGGTCTTCACCGGTGACTGCACGGCCGATCCGGCCCGGGGTATCCCCTGGGATTCTCGCATCCAGAGTGATCTTGGGCTCAATCCCGCCGACTGGCGATACGAGGTCGCGAGCATGACGGTCATCGCCGCGTTTACCAAGCCTGCGGACAGGCTGTTCGTCCTCACATCCCAGATCATCGCGAGTGGAACCGTGATCGAACATCGGGGCGGCCGCGGCCCCAGATCCGAGCTGATGACGAAAACGATCGAACTGACACGAAAGATCAACTGATCTCTTGGGGCGAAAGAGGAGGGGAGTATGAATCGATACCCGACCGTTGTATATTGTGTTCTATTAAGCATGCTCGTTGCGTGCGGAGCTGCCATCGCCTGCGAATTGCCGGCAGAGCCCGCTGCTGCCGTTGTTCCCGACATCAACGACCAGAACTTTTCGAAGGTGAAGATTGTCGAGGAAAACGGGGGCTTCTACTTCCTCGTTCCCGAAAACACCCAGCTCAAGATGCGCATCGTCTGGGACCCCTACGATCACAACGGCGGAAAACTCGATGAAAAGTATGATTATGTCGCTCGTGCCGACAAGGGCAACATTCCGCCGGATCCCAATGCCCCGGTCATCAACGGCAAAGCCTACTTCCCCCTTTCCGCGATGACGAAGTTCTTTGATGTGTCGGGAAACAGAAAATCCGTCACGGAAGCATTCAGCCGGTCCAACGGAAATATTGCCGAGAACACCTTCAT
Organism: Candidatus Ozemibacteraceae bacterium; assembly: GCA_036567845.1. Lineage (GTDB taxonomy): Bacteria > Muiribacteriota > Ozemobacteria > Ozemobacterales > Ozemobacteraceae > MWAR01. Next base: position 36,533 of record DATCTT010000181.1, read on the forward strand.
TGAAGACAAGACACACATGGGGCCTGCTCTGCTGCTGACAAATGCATTCGTGAAGCCGGGACAGGACGGTGCCGTCACCATCCTCGAAACCGAGCACGCGGCTGCCTATGGTTCCTCTTCGGCCCTGGTCAACCTCGAGGCGAAGACCTACGAGGAGTTGAGTGAACTCGACAAGGTGTTGCCGAATGACTCTGCCGATTTCGCTGACAAGATCAAGCCGCAACCGACCGAAGTTCCTGATCCGCCTACCGGGTATCTGACCCAGGTGAAATACCTCTTCGGGAAAGCCGGCATTCAGATGGACAATCTCGATGTCAAGCTGACCCAAATCGAGAACAAGGATTACAAGGCGTATATCGTTGCTGGCGAGCCAAATGTTTGGAGCGACGGCACGCTTCCCGTGGTGCCGGACGGTGACCCTGACGACAAGGGCGTTGGCAACGATTCCGGGGAGGTTACCGCCACGTTTCACACCCCCAACGTTGGTGCGACCGTTCCCACGAAGGTCAAGGTCAAGGCCCCGGCTGCCGGATTCGAGGTTACGAACCTCTACTGGTGCTGGGAGGAAGAAATCACCGTCACGGTTGCCTCGGACACCAACGGCGACGGCACGATGGACGCCTACATCATGGCCCCCGGCGATCCCAAGTGCGGTGTGACCGTTGCGAAGTGCAGCGCTGGTCTCAAAGTGGTCATCAAGAAGCCGAGTAACTCCTCTGGCTTCTCCGCATTCCGGGTGTACAATACCCGCTCCCCGATTGCCTCAAAGCTGGAAGTGCTCTCGAACCCTGTCTTCACCTGTGGAGCTGCCAGCATGTCCGTCCCGTTCCGGCTCACCACCTGGGGAACCGACCCGTTTGCTGACAAGGAGATCAACCCGCCTCTGACGGCAAAGGATGGCTCTGAGATCAAGCACGATATCGAGGCGATGAAAAGCTCCATCAAGCTCTACATGTCCTATCCGGTATACAGCTTTGCAAAGAGCCCTGATATCACCGTTGACGATCTGGCCAACATGCAGAAGGTCAATCTCGGCCTGCTCGAGTTTGTCGATGCAAAGCTGCCGAAATGGAACGGGACTTATTACCACCAGAACTGGACCTGGATTCCGGCCAGCTCGACGACCATCACTTCGGCCGTCCTGAACAAGCTCGAGGCGGATGGCGCGACCACGTTTGGTGGTGGCTCCTGGGTCATCGAGGGAACGGCCTTGTTCGACGTTCCAGCCCCCCAGCACTTCGACAACGAGGGGGACAGCGTCTCGACGCCCTATGCCGCCCATGGGGCAAACTACCCCGCCACAGGAACGCCGGATGTCGAGAAACTGCTCAAGTTCTTCGCGATCACCAGGGATTCGGCCGGCCACAAGAGCGCTTCCTACGATGCCATCGACGCACTTGCTTCGGCGACAACGGCGATGCAGACATTCGACTCCGCTGGAAAGGCGCTTGACAAGGTCGTCCTGCCCGATACGGAAGCCGAAGTCGGCACCCTCTACGACCATCAGCCGCCGCTGAAAACCCGGATTCCGAACGATATCCCGTCGACCTCGGCGGGTACTCTCTCTACATACACCTGGCAGTTGTACCAGTATCTGAAATGCGATGACCAGGATACACCTCCGGAAATCCAGGTGATTGTCTTCGATACCCGCAACAACCGGTACCATATCTTTGGCTCCAAGGCCGGCGGTGACGCGAAGATCGCCGGCTCGGCCCCGTCGTTCGCGGCCTACCAGACGGCGAGCCCCTCCGTCTATAGCGAGGACGATATCAAGGCGATCACCGACAGCTTGAAGTTCACCCAGTATGAGCCGACCCTGTTCGACCGGTTCATCGACAAGGACGGCATCGGCGGCGCCTCGACCCTGTCCGAACCGGCACTCGCCGGAAAGGGCTTCGTCTGTCAGGAGAATACCCGTCTGCTGTTCTACATTCGTGCCTGGGATAACATCAACACCTTCTCCGAAGCGGACACCTTCGGGGTGAGCCAGATTTCCTACGAGGTGAAGGACTGGTTTGCGACGAGCTCCGACAGGCCGCCGAGCTCCGGATATATCACCTACGATCCCGACGAGCTGATGTCGAAGCCGATCGTCTGGCTGTTCCGCGCCCCGAATGTGAACTCCGCCGGCGCCGAAGAGACCGACAAGGAGTGTAGCATCACCGTGAAGGCCAAGGACAAGGCCGGCGCCGAGCAGGTTCTGACCCTCAAGGTGTTCGTCCATTCCAACGATCTGACCATCCGCTCTCTCGAGGAAAAACGCCGGAGAAACTGACCTCAGGCTGATAAAAAGCCCCCCATCCGATCCGGATGGGGGGCTTTGCTGCGGAAGAGGTCAGTTTTCCGTTCGGATGGAGCGGATGACCAGCTGAATGAGCGGCTTCTCCGCCTCCGGGGCTGTGGCAAGCGCCTCCTGGAGGTGGGGGAGGGCATCCTTCCCGTAGCTGATCAGGGCCTGACGGGCATTGTTCGAGATCATGACATTCTGGGAAGACAGGCGTTTGAGGGCGGCAGGGACGGCGATCTGGGGCTCGGCGGCGATTTTCCCGAGGGCCATGAGGCCCAGATTCTGCATCCAAAGATTGTCAGACTGGATCCAGCCGACGACGGCCGGAACGGCATCGGCGGCCGGAGCCCCGATCCGGCCCAGGGCTTCCATGGCGGTGACTTTCAGGATCTTGTTGTCGGAGTTCAGGGCCGAGACGAGACCCTGAACCGCTTCGGGCGAGGAAATCCGGAGCGAGCCGATATTGTAGGCGGCTGCGGCGGCTTTCGACGTGTCACCGCTGGTGATCTCCTCGACATACCGGGAATAACGGGGATTGGCGCGGACCTCGTCGGATGACATGGCCAACCGGGGAACGGGCCCCGAAGAGCCTGAAACGGACGGTTCGGGAGACGGCTGGGGCACCCCCTGGCCTTGTGCGGCCGGCGTGGGCTGGCGCGGTGACTGGCCGGGTTCGATCGGCTTGATGGCGGGTTCGGTCTTGATCGAGGCGATCATCTCGCTCTCGGTTTTCTGCTGGTGTTCAATGACTTTCAGCCACTTGGATGCGGTCGCCGCATTTTCGGGGGTTGGGTTGGCTGCGAGGAAGGCCTTCAGATCTTTGGTGCCGGCGTCGCGATCCCCATGGAAAAACCGGTAGATGGCATGAAACAGCCGGGCGCCTTCATCCTTCGGATCCTGCTTGCGTGCGGCAAAATGGTTCAGGGCCGCCTCTATGATGCCCCGGTCGTTGCCTCCGAGATACCCGATGTCCAGCTCGACGCAGTCGGCGAATAGGGCGAAGGCCTTGTCGAAGTTGCCGAGCCCTTTCTCCTTCAGGGCTTCACGAAAGAGCATCCGGGCTTTTTTCTGGGCTTCGGGCAGGTTCCTGTCATCGACCGCCGCCTCATCAGCCGCGGCAATAGCCGCTTCCAGCCGCTTGATCCGGAGGGACAGTCCCGGGAACGTCGGATTCATGCGATAGGCCTTCCGGAATACCTCGAGAGCCTTCTTCGGCTCCTTGCCGATCTCGTAGGAGTAGCCGAGGGCATAGAGAAACTGGGCGTTGTTCGGCTGTTTCTTCAGCTCCTTCAGGAGGAGTTCGATCGCCATCTCGGGCTGCTTCGCCCGGAGATGGTCCTTCACCTTCGCAAGGGTCGGATCGATTCTCACCCCGTCCCCCGACTGAGCATAACTAGGGAGGCCGCTCAGAGCCAGAAAAACGAACAGACCCAGGGTGACGCCTTTTCTCATGACAGCTCCTCGAAAAGAATGGAATCTCTCGTATATATCATAAAGAATATAATACGTTCATCAGAACCCGCTCCCGGCCTGCAGCCTGGAGCGGGTCGGGGTATACGCGAAGGAACGGGCGGAAGGAAACTCAGAGCCCCTTTTCCTTCATGTAATCCTCCATCGTCTTGCCTTCCTTCTTGAGCTTCTCCTCGAGCTTGCCCTGGCCGGGCAGCTCGCCTTTCTTCTGCTTCTCAATGATGCTGGCCTTGATTTCCTCGAGAACCTGCTCGCGTTCCTCCTCGGAGGTGGCGTTCTCAAGCTTGGAGCGGGCCTCGGCGATCATGTCCTCGACCTTCTTCTTCTCTTCGTCGGTGATCTTTTCTGAGCCGCTGCCCATCAGCTCTTCGAGATCCTTCTGGGAAAAGTCGCCGGCTTCGATTGTGTCGAGCAGCTTTTCCTTGTTCGACCGGTTCAGGTAATCGAACTTGTGGGTGATGACGTATTCCTCGTTCGGATCGCCCACGTAGTCGAGAGCCCGCATATAGACCTCGGCCGCCTTGTCCTTCTTGTTGGCGATCTCATACAGGAACGCCAGCTGGAGCATCGGCCCCTTCTGCCATTCCTGGCCCTGGAACGACTTCTGAAGAGCTTGTTCGTAGATCTCGGTGGCTTTTTTCAGTTCCTCGTAGTTTTTGTAGCGGAGCGGCGGGTTGAGCCGGAAAGCCTGATACAGCGTCACAGCGAGCTTGATTTTCTCGGGGCTGTCCTGGTTCTTCAGGTAGATGGAAAACTTGTTTTCCCCTTCCTGATTGAAGCCGTCCTGGAGTTCCTTGATTTTCTTCTTGAAGGTCTTGAGCTTTTCATTGTAATCGCCCTCCTTCTCTTTTGAAGGCCGGGAACGGGCGACGATGTCGAAGTTTTCCTTCGAAGTCAGAAAGTCCTTCTTCTGATACAGCATCTTCGCGTAGATGTAGCGGTACACCGCATTGTCCGGCTCTTTTTTCAGAGCCTCGAACATGAGGTTGCAGGCATTCTCGATGTCCTTGTTCTTGAACGCTTCCTCGGCCTTCTGATACACCTGTGCGGCTTCGGGGTTGGAGGCGGCCGCGAACACGGCGCCGTGCCACGTGATGGCAATGACGGCCACAACGAGACCCAGCATGCGTCTGCTCTTCATCGATGACTCCTCAATTGAAAACGGTTCTGACACCTGACATCCTACCACAGACACAAAACGAAGTTCCACCGCCGACAGATTGGCTCCCATACCACCCTCGGTGGCTCGGAAGCCGGTACCGCCTCTTCGAACCCTGTAGCGGTATCTCGCCGGTATTCACATGGAGGGGGCTCTGGTATACTGGCTTCCATGACAGGAGGTTCGGGAAGCAGCGGACGGGCGGGAGACTGGTGGTCGTTCCTGCTGGCCGTCGTGTTTTTCGCGGGGCTGCCGATTGGCCTGATCGGATTTGGCGAGTCGTTCATCGCTTCCCAAGAAAAGAGCCGGCTTGGTAATCTCCACCTTGAGCGGATCGAACGGAACCTGTTTCGTCTGAAGCGTGAAGGAGCCGATCTCTTTTACCTCCAGCGGGAGCTCAACTCCATCTACGGCCTGATAGGGGAGCATGAGGCCTCCCGGGCCGCAATGGGGAACGCTCCGGCCATGCTTGACCGGGCCCATCTGGCCTTCATCAGTGTCTGCTTTTTCGACGCATCCGGCGAGATCATCCGGAACACGGGCCGGGATCTCGATTTCCGGAGCGCCTGGAAACGGATCTATGCCGCTCTTGTCGAGCCTGAGAGGACCGGCCGGAGCGAGTTGATCGTCAAGGGGCGATCGCTGTTCCAGTCGATGCTGGGAAACATCGATGCCGCTGATCTCGTTTACCGGAAAGGGGATGTGACGCCCGTCCAGCTCCGCGGCAAGCCCGGGTATTTTTATTGGAACGCCTTCTACGCGATGCCCGGTGAGGACCGGGAAAACGGAAAACGTCGGAATCAGACCGGCACCACGGACGAGTATCTTGGTGGGATGATTGCCTGGTTCGAAGAGGCGGAGATTCCGCGGGATTTCGCCCTGAAGCAGCTGATACGCCAGTTCAACCGCGATGCCGTCCGGGACGAGGGATACGCGCTGATCGACATCGAACGGCCGGCTGGCAGCCACGGCCTGAAAACCGTTTCCGGCAGGGTCGGCATTTCCCCGAAAGGTTTGTACCAACGGGCGGTTCGGCTGCGAGAGGTGTTTCAGCGGCATGACCAGGATGACGGGGCGCTGATGTCAATCGTGTCAATCGATGCCGGGCGGGTTGTGGCCGGGGTGAAGCGGTTCCACTCGGGACTGGCCCCTGCCATCCGGGTGGCTCTGCGCCTTCTCGCAGGGATGATCCTGGTCTTCGTCACCTGGTGGGCGTGGCGCATTCATCTGGCAGGAGGGGCACTGGAGCTTTCGATTCGACACAAGCTCGTCGCCCTGTTCCTGTATGCGACGGCCATCCCGATCACCGCCCTCGTGTTGCTCGGCTCCCAGTATCTTCTCGACCGCAACCAGGTGATGGTGCAGGAGCGCATGCGGCAGCTCTCCGGGCTGATCGAGAATATCGATGACAGCTTCCAGGCGGCCGTCCGGTCGCTCGAACAATTGTACCAGAAGATCGCCCGTCTCCGGATCGTGCAGCGCGGCGAGATGGAGCGGGTGAACGAGATGTACGAACGGCTGAAGGAAGCCGATCTGCTGGCGCAGATGTTCATGGTTGACTCCCGGGGGCGGATGACGTTGATGAAGTCGCTGCCCGGCCACGGACGGGATCTCCTCGAAAAGCTGATTCCGACCCTGGCGCGCAAGATCTTCCAGGTCCGCATCGGGCAGAACGAGGAGGACCTTCGGTCGAAGATGTCCGACGTGATGGTGGAGACGCTGACCGACAGCGTCGCGGATTTCATGTCGGGAAAAGGGTCGCAGAAGATGTTCGGAGAGATCATCGAGTCGAACGACCGCATCAAGGAGTTCATCCTCGGAAAGACCGGCAATCTGATGTACACGAGCCTGATTTGGGGGGCCGGTCGGGACAAGCCGGCGAACCTGCTGCTGATCGTTCACCGGTCGCGGCTCTTTGCCCGGCGGTACCTCATGCGGCTCGTCCGGCGCAACTCGCTCCAGCCCGAGACGGTGAACCCGGTGCGGCTGGCGATCGTTTCCCGGGATGACGCGAACGGTACGTATCCGAAAGGGTTCACGAAATACCCGTTCATCCGGGAAATGGCCGACAAGGTCTCCTCGACCGAGACCCAGCATGCGAACATCGAACAGATCGGCGGCCAGCCGTATCTCGTCGTCGCATCGCCCCTGAAGAAAATGCCAGATTATATTATGTATGCGATGTATCCGCGGCGGCTGATCGACGACGTGATCCGGTCGTTCAGCCTCCGGATCGGTCTGATCGCGCTCGCGAGCGGCGGTTTTGCCTTTTTCATCGGCCTTCTTCTCGCCCGGCATTTCCTCTGGCCGATTCGCGAGCTTGCGGCTGGGGTGGCGGCCATCGGACGCCGGGATTTCCGGCATCAGGTGCCGGAGCTGGGTCACGATGAATTCGGGGATCTCGGAACGACGTTCAACCGGGTCATCGCGAACCTCGAGGAAATGCACGTCGGAAAAGTCGTGCAGGAAACGCTGTTCCCGTCGATGCCGATCAGGCAGGGCGGGTATGTGGTGTATGGCTCTTCGGATGCCATGACGGACCTGGGAGGCGATTATTTCGACTCGTTCGTCGTGAACGATCGGTACATCCTGTTGGTCATTGGGGACGTCACGGGGCACGGGGTGCCTGCGGCGCTGCTGATGGCGATGGCGAAGAGCGGGGTTGCCATGCTGGAGCCGGGCGAGTCGCTCGATGCGGTGAAAGCAGTCAGCCGACTCAACGGGATGCTGTTCGATGCCGTGAAGAAGAAGCGTCTCATGAGCCTTTTTTACGGCGTGCTCGATACCGAAACCCATGAGTTGCGCACCTCGAATGCCGGCCATTGTTTCCCGTATCTGTTTCAGGCCAAGGATGGCACGGTGCGGCAGATCGAAAACGGGGCTCTACCCCTCGGAGCCCGGAAAAAATCCTCGTTCGAGGAGGTTTCCACCCGCTTTTCCGCCGGGGACTGCCTGGTGCTGTACACCGACGGTATCGTTGAGGCCGGAGACGCGGCCGGTCAGGCCCTTGGTTACGAGCGGTTCGGTGCCATTATCGGCGACGTGTGCCGGGAGGGAGGCGATGCCGAGGCCATTCATGCCCGCATTCTCGAGAGAGCCCAGGCTTTCACCGCGAGCCGGCCGGCGGAAGATGACATCACCCTGATCGTCGTCCGTCGAAATGGTTGACATTCATTTCAGCCGGTGCTAGCATGAACAATTCCGGTCAAGTTTGAGGGGGCTGCCTGTTGCCCCTGAAAGGCAGGGATTGCTCACGGCGTGGCCCTGATCAATGACGCAGTCATCGCCGAGGTGCGCGGACGGATCGACATTGTCCAGTTCGTGGGCGAGTACGTACGTCTGACCCATACCGGAAGGACTTTCAAAGGGTTGTGCCCATTCCATCAGGAGAAGACTCCGAGCTTTTATGTCGTCCCTGACAAGCAGATTTTCCACTGCTTCGGATGTTCGAAAGGCGGCGACGTGTTTCGTTTCCTGATGGAAGCCGAGCATCTGACGTTTCCCGAGGCGATCCGCCAACTGGCACGGCGTGCCGGGGTGGCTATCCCCATCGAGAAAGACCCCGAATACGAGAAGAAGGCCCGGCTCTACCAGACGCTCGACGATGCCGCGAAGTTCTACACCGGCCAGCTGCACCAGACTGGCGGGAAGCAGGCGCGCGAGTATCTGAAACAGCGCGGGATCACCCCCGAGACGGCGGCGCGGTTCCGCATCGGCTACGCTCCCGACACGTGGGATGCTCTTGCCACGACGCTCGGGAAGGGCGCCGAGCGGCTTCAGCTGCTCGAGAAAACGGGGCTGGTCAAGCAGCGCGCGACCGGCAGCGGATGCTACGACACGTTCCGGCACCGGCTCATCATTCCGATCGCCGATACCCACGGCCGGATCGTCGGATTCGGTGGCCGCGTGCTCGGCAAGGGCGAGGAGCCGAAATACCTCAACAGCCCCGAAACCGAGCTGTTCAACAAGCGGAAGATGCTGTTCAACTTCCGTGACGCGCTCCAGCCGATCCGGCGTTCCAATGCCGCGATCGTGGTCGAGGGGTATCTCGACGTCATCAGTCTGGTCCAGGCGGGCATCACGAACGTGGTCGCCACGCTTGGAACGGCGATCACGGCCGAGCAGGTAGCCTTGCTTGCCCGCAATGGCGAGAACGTCTACTTCTGTTACGATGCCGACGAGGCCGGCCAGCGGGCGACGGTGCGCGCGATTTCCCTGCAGCGCGACACGCCCCTGACGGCGAAAGTCATCACGTTCGACGATCCGAAGGATGATCCCGACAGTTTCGTGCGCCGCGAGGGCGCCGAGGGATTCATCGGGAGGATCAATGCGGCGAGGGATATTTACACGTTCCTCGTCGAAACCAAGACCCGTGGCATGAAGCCGCCGCTCGAGATTGCGGTCAAAGAGCGGCTGGTTCGCGAATTCAAGGATCTCGTCCCGGCGATCCACAGCCCTGTCGCGCGCAGCGAAGTCATCAGAATGATTGCACGGCTGATCGATACCGACCCGGGGGCGCTTGAAATCCAGTTCGCGAATCGCACGTTCGCCAGGACGGAGAGCGGGACGGCCCAACCCGGCCGCTCGAGACCCGTTGTCGACGGCATGATACGGCGGCAGGAATGGGTGCTCAAGCACCTGATCGAACACCCCGAAGAGCTGGACCGAACGCGGGCGATGCTCGCGCCGGCCGATTTCACCGACACCCGGCTTCAACAGATATTCACGGCTCTGTGCCGTCAGCAGGAAGCCTCGGGCGGGAAATCGCGACCGGCGGACATCATTGCCGCGCTCGAGGATCCAGAGCTCGTCTCGCGGTTCAGCGAGCTTCTCATCGAACTCGAGGAGAAGCCGGTGGAACCGTTTCTCGAATGCGTCTACGGACTCGTGAAAAGCCGATTGAAGCGTGAATCAGAAGAGCTTCTGGCACGGATCCGCAACGCCGAACGGGATGGACGCGAGCAGATGGTGGCGGAACTGACCCAGCAGCAACTCGAACTCCGTCGAAAGATGGAGGCACTCAACCAGCGGCACACTGGACCCTAAGGACAAAGACATGAAGACATCTTCATCCTCAGCCTCATCCAAATCCTCCTCGAAGCAGACGAAGACTGCC
>DATCTT010000182.1:0-23110 GCA_036567845.1 Candidatus Ozemibacteraceae bacterium
AGGCCTCCGGTGCTTCGGACGCAGCCGGGACCGTTCACGCAGCCGCCGGGACAGGCCAGCGCCTCGATGAACACCGGCCGGTCGGGCAGCCCCGATGCAGGGTGGCGAAGCGTTTCCTCGAGCTCCGGAATCCCGCTCAGAGAGACGCATTCGACGTTCTCCAGGCCCGGCAGGCGCTCGAGAGAGCCGATCATGCCGTGGGGCACCGGATAGAGGCGGCCTTCGCGGGCCGCGTGGGGAAAGAACCGGTCATCCTCCATCGCAGCAGACTCTTCCGTGGGCTGCTCCTGGCCGGCCTCACAAAGCATCTGGCGGAGGTCCGCGAAGGTGATGGCCGCGTCGAGCAGCTCCGGATGAGCATCCGCCTCGCGTTTCTTCGCGGCGCAGGGCCCCGCGAAGACGATCCGCGCCCCGGCCGGCAGATGATTCCTGAGCAGCCCGGCATGAGCCAGGAGCGGCGAGGGCATCGAGGCCAGCGCCGGCACCAGTTCCGGAATATATTTTTGAATATATTCCACGACGGCGGGGCAGGCGGTCGAGATCGTCAGCCGGGGAGCGTCCGGCCGCGACAGCCGCTCCGCGAGGGCCGCATTGACCATTTCCGCGCCAAGCGCCGTCTCGCTGACGGCGGCAAAGCCCAGGCCGCGTAGGGCATGGATCAGCTCTTCGGCGGGCCAGTCGGGGAATTCGGCGATCCAGGAAGGGGCAAGCGAGAGGTGAACGGGCCGGCCCGAGGCGATCATCTCCCGCACGCGCGGCAGATCGTTGCGGATGTGCTTGGCTTTCGCGGGGCAAACCCGTACGCAGTGACCGCAGGAGATGCAGAGCTCCGGCACCACCGCGGCACGTCCGCCTTCGATCTTGATCGCTTTCACCGCGCAGTGCCGCACGCACTTGTAACAGTCCTGGCACTCGTTCTGCGACGTATATACCGGAAATCCGGCGTTCATGGCCCACCTCGTTTCAGCCGCGGATCATGCGGCCATCTGGTCGAGAAGCTCGTGGCGCAGGATCATCTCGAGCGTCTCGTGATCGTGGACGACGTAGGGCTTCCCATCGATGTTGATCAGAGGGCCCTTCGAGCACTTGTTCTCACAGCGGCTGCCCCGCAGCTCGACCTTCATCGAAAGGTCGTGCCGGACGAGAAAATCGAGGATATACTCGAGATTCCCCTGATTGCCGCGACTGAAGCAGGAACTTCCCATGCAGACGACGATCTTTCTCATACGCTGTGTCCTTCCTCGGCGGTTGCCGTGAGCCCGCGCTCCCGAAGCCTCTTCGAGAGAACGGCCAGTTCGGAGATCAGGCCGGCCTTCTGGACGATGATCTCGTCCGGAAGGCACAGCCGGGGTGTCGTGAAATCCCAGATCGCGCGGATGCCGGCGGTGGCAAGCAACTCGGCCGTCTCCTGGGCGTCAGCATCCGGAACGGTAAGTATAGCTATTGATATATGCATTCGCCGGGCGAGATCGCCGAGCCGGGCGATCGGGAACACCGGTTTTCCCCGGACGCCTTCGGGAAACAGCTCCGGCTGCCGGTCGAACCCGGCGACGACATCCATGCCCGCGGTTCTGAACCCGTCGAACGTCAGGAGCGCTTCGCCGAATCCGCGCACCCCGACCAGAAAGACGTCCTTCGTGTTGTTCCAGCCGAGAAACTGCTCGATCGCCGCCACGAGGAACCGCAGATCGAACCCGACCCGGGGGGTGCCGGTGATGCCCGTCATCTGGAGATCCTTGCGGATCACGATGGCGGGAAGCTTCAGCACGTCGGCCAGGTGGCTCGTCGAAACGAATTCACGCCCTTCGGCGAGCATCCCGCGGAGGATTCCGAGGTAGGCGGGAAGCCGTTGAACCGACTGGAGCTTCGGCCCCGCCTTTGCCGTGACCATTGCCATGACTGCCCTCCTGATTTCGAGATTTATTTCTCGATATTACAATATCGAATTAAACCCGAAAATTGCTTTTGTCAAGTTCTTTTTCCTCATCATTCCTAGAATGCGATATTTTTCACTTGAAGAAAGGAAGAGAGGAGAGGGACAACGGCTCTCGAAAATGTTCCGCGATCTCCTTCAACCGATTTCCCGCATCCGGGGAGATTCCCGGCCGGAATCACCTGAAGATCGCCCAGGAAAGGGCACTTCCGGGGTAGGATATCCCGTTCCGGGACCTCTCATGCATCCGAAAAACAGAGGAGATTCTCTTCGTGTCCTCCCCACGGATCCTGTGCATCACCCTCCTTGAATTCGGCCAGGTTGAACACATCAAAATCATCATAACAAGCCAATTTCAGTGCTTTTCATAAAATTGTGAAAAAAAACACTTGCCAACTCCGGGTTTTTCGAGTATATAAAAGGCATAGATAAGTGAAATTATTCACAACACATTATGAAGCTGATGAAGATCGTTGATAAAAGAACAGAAACGTCGGTTGTCCTGTTTCAGATCGATCTATTTTTCATCTGATATATATAATTCAATCCTTTATTCATGCTTCTCTTAAAACAGTTTTATGAAACATTTGAACTCCTGAAAGGGGAATGGGTATGGATTTCATGAAGATCCGGAATGTCGAAGAGCTCGAATCGCTGATCCAGAAGGTGAAGGAAGCCCAGAAGATCTACGCGACGTTTTCCCAGGAAAAGGTCGACGTGATTTTCCGGGCCGCTTCGATGGCTGCCAACCTGAACCGCATCCGCCTCGCGAAGGAAGCGGTCGCCGAGACGGGCATGGGCGTCGTCGAGGACAAGGTGATCAAGAACCACTTCGCGGCCGAGTACATTTTCCACAAGTACAAGGACGAGCGGACCTGCGGCATCATCTCCGAGGACCGCGCCAGCGGCATCCAGAAAGTGGCCGAGCCGATCGGCATCGTGGCAGGCGTGATTCCGACGACGAACCCCACCTCCACCGCGATTTTCAAAACCCTTCTGGCACTCAAGACCCGCAATGCGATCATCTTCTCGCCGCACCCGCGCGCGAAGCGGAGCACGGTGCTGGCCGCCCAGATCATGCTGGAAGCCGCGATGAAGGAAGGGCTGCCGGAGTTCGTCATCGCCTGGATCGACGAGCCCACGCTCGCCCTTTCCCAGCACCTGATGCGCCATCCCGACATCAATCTGATCCTCGCCACCGGCGGCCCCGGCATGGTGAAAGCCGCCTACTCGTCGGGGAAGCCGGCCATCGGTGTCGGTGCCGGCAACACCCCCGCCGTGATCGACGAGACAGCCCACCTGAAAATGGCCGTGAACTCGATCCTCATGAGCAAAACGTTCGACAACGGCGTGATCTGCGCTTCCGAGCAGTCCGTCGTCGTGGTCGACAGCCGGTATGAGGCCGTGAAGCAGGAGTTCCTCGCCCGCGGCGCCTATGTCCTGACCCCGGAGGAAAAGGAAAAACTGGGTGCGGTTCTGCTCGTCGACGGCGGCATCAATGCCGCGATCGTTGGCCAGCCCGCCGCGAAGATCGCTGCGATGGCCGGCATCACGGTTCCCGAATCGACCAAGGTGCTGATCGGCGAGGCGCAGGAGATCACCGATGCCGAGCCGTTCGCCCACGAGAAGCTTTCGCCGGTGCTGGGGCTGTACCGCGCCACGGTGTTCTCGGACGCCGTCGCCAAAGCGGCCCAGCTCGTCGAACTGGGCGGCCGCGGCCACACCTCGGTGCTCTACACCGACCCCCGGAACCACGACCGCATCGCCCTCTATGGCGAAAGCCTGAAAACCGGCCGCATCCTCGTGAACATGCCCGCCTCGCACGGCGCGATCGGCGACATCTACAACTTCCGGCTCGAACCGTCGCTCACCCTCGGCTGCGGCTCCTGGGGCGGCAACTCCGTCAGTGAAAACGTGGGGATCAAACACCTGATGAATACGAAAACCGTTGCTGAACGCAGGGAAAACATGCTGTGGTTCCGTGTTCCGCCCAAGGTCTACTTCAAGCAGGGCTGCCTCTCGCTCGCGCTCGAAGAGCTCGCCGGCCGGCGCCGTGCCTTTATCGTCACCGACAAGCCGCTCTACGACCTGAAATACACCGAGCGAGTCACAGCCGTGCTCGATCGCATCGGCATCGAGAGCACCGTGTTCGCCGACGTCGAGCCCGACCCATCGACCGAGACGGTTTCGCGTGGCCTGCAGCGCATGAACAGCTTCAATCCCGACATCATTATCGCCCTCGGAGGCGGTTCACCGATGGATGCCGCCAAGATCATGTGGCTGATGTACGAGCACCCCGAAGTGAGCTTCGAAGGCCTCGCCATGCGGTTCATGGACATCCGCAAGCGCATCTACTCGTTCCCGAACATCGGCCAGAAGGCGACGATGATCGCAATTCCGACAACCTCGGGAACCGGTTCCGAAGTCACCCCGTTCGCGGTGGTGACGGATGCCGCGACCGGCGTGAAATACCCGATCGCCGATTACGCCCTGACGCCGCACATGGCGATCGTCGACCCCGATCTGGTCATGAACATGCCCAGAAAACTGACCGCCTCGTCCGGCATCGATGCCGTCACGCATGCGCTCGAAGCGTTCGCCTCGGTGTTCGCAACCGAGTACACAAACGGCATGGCGCTCGAGTCCCTGCGGCTGCTGTTCAAATACCTGCCCTCGGCCTACAAAAACGGCGCAAACGACCCGAAGGCCCGTGAAAAGGTGCATTACGCCTCGACGCTCGCCGGCATGGCCTTCGCAAACGCGTTCCTGGGCCTCTGTCATTCGATGGCCCACAAGCTCGGCGCGATGTTCCACATCCCGCATGGGGTCGCGAACGCCCTGATGATCTCCCACGTGATCCTCTACAATTCGACCGACGCCCCCCGCAAGCAAGCCTCCTTCCCGCAGTACAAATATCCGGTCGCGAAGGACCGGTATGTGCGAATCGCCGAGTATCTGGGCGTCACCGGCGCCACAGCCGACGAGAAGGTCCGGGGGCTTGTCACGAAGATCGAAGAGCTGAAGAAGGAACTCGAGCTACCGCTGACGATCCGGGAGGCGGGCGTGAACGAGTCGGAGTTCACGGCCAAACTCGACGAGCTTTCGGAAATGGCCTTCGACGACCAGTGCACCGAAGGGAATCCGCGGTTCCCGCTGATCAGCGAGATCAAGGAACTCTTCAAAGCAGCCTACGCCGGCAACTGAAGCGCCACCATCACCTGTATCGGGGCCCGGGGAAACCCTGGCCCCGTCGGCCTGTCCGGACAGGCTCCGATGCTTCATCTGAGGTGAACGCTGAGGGCCGGATCGTGGTATGCTGACAACCGGCATGCAAGACTCGATTTTTCGTCTGAAACCCCATCATGCGTATCGTTTCCTCGGAACGATCTGCGTCTGTCTTGGCCTTTCCCTCCCTTTTTCCTTCTATCGGATGATCCAACTGGGGCCGGTGCTGGGCAATCTGTCTCACTTCCTGGCCTTCGCCTTCCTCAGCCTGCTGTATCTTTTCAGAACACGCTTCAGCCCGGACCGCCTGTTCCTCGCAACCATGGGCATGTCGATGGTGGCCCTCCCGGTGGGCTTCGTTCAGCTCGGCATGCTGAGCGTGAATCTCCTGCTGCTCCCCTTCGTCCCGATTCTCCTCCGGATCGGGTATGGAAAGAAGGCGGCCTGGTTCGGTATCGGCTACATGACCCTCGTCATCGGCATCTTCGCTTTCCTGTTCACGTCACACCGTCTGATAGTGGCGGTGGATCCGGTCTCATACGTGTATGCCCCCAGCTCCTGGCTGTACAGCCTTTCCAGCCTGATTCTCGCCACACTCCTCTTCGTGGTTCTGTACACTCCGGCGGAAGTCACGGTCATGGAAAAACAGGCATGGTTCAACGCCATCTTCGACGGGGTCAGCGACGCTCTGTTCATCCGCGATGCACAGACCGGGGAGATCATCGACGTCAACCAGCGCGTCAGCGAGATGTTCGGATACACCCGCGACGAGGTGCTCGACAAGCCGCTCGGCTTTCTGAGCGCCGGAACTCCGCCCTACACGCGGGACGGCATCGCGGAAAAGTTCCAGCAGGCCCTCCGGGAAGGCTTCTCAACCCTTGATTGGCATGTGCGCCGGAAGGACGGTAGTCTGCTGTGGGTCGACGGGGACATGAAACGCGTCCGGATCGGGGAGCGGGACGTCGTGATCATCGCTCTCCGGGACATCACGGCGCGTAAGGCCGTGGAAGAGGCCCTGCGCGAGAGCGAGGATAAATACCGACAGGTATTTGAAATGGAGTCCGACGCCCTGTTTCTCATCGACAAGGAAACCGGCCGGATCCTCGAGGTGAACTCGGCGGCATGCACCCTCTACGGATACACGCGTGAAGAGCTGCTTCTGAAAAGAAACACCGATTTGTCGGCCGAGCCGGAGAAAACGACACACCAGACGAAGATTGAAGGAACGGTCATTCCCGTCCGGCACCACCGCAAAGCGGATGGAACCGTGATCCCCGTCGAGATCACGGCAGGCCACTTCACCCTGGGCGGCCGGCGGGTGCATCTTGCGGCCATCCGCGACATCTCGTTCCGATTCAAACTCGAGGAACAGCTCCAGCAGGCACAGAAAATGGAATCGATCGGCCGGCTCGCCGGCGGAATCGCCCACGATTTCAACAACATGCTCTCGCCGATCATCGGTTTCTCCGACCTGCTTCTCAAATCGCCCCCCACCGATGAACGCCACCGGGAATGGCTGGAGTCGATCCAGAAATCGGCAAGTCGGGCCCGCGATCTCACACAGCAGTTGCTTGCCTTCAGCCGGAAGCAGGTGCTCGTTCTCAAGCCTATATCTTTAGAAATTGTATTGAGAGATATGGAACGTATTCTGCGACGGACGATCCGCGAGGATATCCGCATCGAGGTGTCGATCCAACCGCGCGTCGGCATCGTACGGGCCGATGTCGGACAGCTCGAGCAGATCCTGATGAACCTGGCCCTGAATGCTCAGGATGCCATGCCCAAAGGCGGCACCCTGCGCCTGGGCCTCGACGAGACCATGTATCGCCCGGTCGGCCCTGAGGCCCCCGCCGACACGGCCCCCTCGCCGCATGTCATGCTGTCGGTCAGCGACTCGGGCTGTGGCATGGAGAAGGCCGTGCTGCAGCATCTGTTCGAGCCCTTCTTCACGACCAAGGAGCGGGGAAAGGGCACCGGACTCGGCCTGTCGATGGTTTACGGCATCGTCCGCCAGCACGGCGGGTATATCCAGGCCGAATCGACGCCGGGCGAGGGAACGACGTTCATCATCTACCTGCCGGTGCTCGCCGACGTTTCGGTGCAGGAGAGCGAGACCCGGCCCGGCCCCGAACCAGTGGCGGGGGGAAACGAGACGATCCTGGTCGTCGAGGATGACGAGATGGTGCGCAGCATGATCCGGCTTATCCTGCAACGCCAGGGTTACAAGGTCCATACAGCCTCGAACGGCCCCGAATGTCTCGAGCTGGTCGGTCGGCTGGCGGACCGGATCGACCTGCTCCTGACCGACGTCATCATGCCGGGCATGAACGGCAGAGAGCTTTACGATCAGCTTTCAAAGCGCATTTCCCCGCTCCGCGCGATGTTCATATCGGGATACGATTCGAACGTCATCGCCCGGCACGGCATCCTCGACGCGGAGCTGCATTTCCTGCAGAAACCCTTCACGCCCGACCAGTTGTGCGCGAAAGTGCGCGAGGCGATCGAGGCGGGCGGGTCAGGCAAGAAAGCCGGCTGAGGGAGCACCGCGAACCGGACAGCCGTCCGGAAACAGGGCGTCCAGGATTCCGGTCGTCTTCGCATCCGGCGGACAGACGACCCGGAGCCGCCGGCCAAGCCAGGGATGATCAAACCGAATCTCGACCGCCATCAGCAGCATGCGGTCACACCCGAATCGGTCCCGCACCGAGAGATTGTGCGCCCGATCCCCCTGGGAGGTGTCCCCCACGATCGGATGCGCGGCCCCTGAGAAATGCCGCCGAATCTGCTGTCTACGGCCGGTCTCGGGTTTCACCTCGACGAGGGCATAGCGGCTCGTGGCATGCGGCCCCACGGGAACCGTCACCTCGGTCGTTGCCAGGGTGCGATACCGGGTGATGGCCTCCTGGAGAGGCTCCCCGGGCCACTGGTGCATCGGTCGGTCGATCACACCGTCGGGTGGCCGGAACCAGCCCCGCACGACGGCCAGATACGTCTTCTCGACGTTGCGCGACTCAAACTGCGCCGACAGCTTCCCGGCCGCCTCCGAACTGAGCGCCATGACGAGCGCCCCTGACGTGGCACGATCCAGGCGGTGCACCGGGAAGACGCGCCGCCCGAGCTGCTCGCAGATACGCGACAGCAGGGTTTCGGCCGTGGTCTCAGCGATGCGGGTCGGATGCACCAGCAGCCCGACCGGCTTGTGAACCACGACATACCATTCGTCCTGATAGAGAATGTCGAGTCGATCCATCGTTCCCATCTCCGGCTGTTCCCAATTCGCGCGCCGGAAGGTGACAAAGTGTCGCACGACGGGAAGGAAATGACAAGCAACTCCTGATGGAATCACAACTCAAACGTTCTGGCCGATACCAGAAGAGATTCGTCCGAAACTCCCGGGGGAAATCTGCCGATATCTGATTGACTGAATCGTTTTTCGGTCGGGGATATTCTCATCGGGGGTTTACTGAATGAGCCGAGCGCTGCGGACATTCATCACGAGGTCTCTACTGGGCGGTCTGTTCGTCTCAGCCCTGGTTCTGATCGGCTGCGGTGGTGGGGGCGGCTCGTCCCCGGTCGGCCCCTCCCTGGGCGGCCAGACGTCCTGGTCGATCGGCGTCGACCAGGTGCGCCAGGCCTTGCTGACCGCCTCAGGCAGCGCCTGGGCGGCAGACGAGACCGCGATCACCCTCGAACTCTCGCAGGAGGAAGCCGGCGCTCTGTGCGGACTCCTCCCCGATCCCCTCCTCTCCAGCTTCTCCGCCACGCTCCGCACCGGCATGACCTCGGCCATCTCGGCCGCCCACCTCCCCCCCGATGCCTCAACACTTCCCCGTCGCTTCTCCTGGCTCGACAAGGATGGCCGAAACTGGACCTCCCCGGCCAAGGCGCAGGGAAAATACGGCACCTGCGTCGCGTTCGCGACCATCGCCGCGCTGGAAACGGGACTGCGCATTTCCCGGAACCAAGCGACGGCTTCCCTGGACTTGTCCGAGTGGGATCTGTGGCTGAACGGAACCCGCGGCAAACAGCCGCTGCCGGGTGGATGGTACCCGTCCGCCGCCGCCGCCTACCTCGTGGAAACGGGCGTGCCAGCTGAAGAGTTTAGTCCCTACGAGACCATGGCCGCATCCCCCAACGTTCCGGCTTCGGCCGAGCGAACGAAAGTCGCGGGCTGGTCGCTGGTCGCCGGCCGGGATAGCCTCAAACAGGCACTTCTGAACGGCCCGATCATCTCGTCAATGCGCGTGCGGGCCGACTTTTTCTTCTACCGGGGGGGCATCTACGAGGCCGTCGCGGGGCCCGAGATCGGGGATCACGCGATCCTCCTGGTCGGTTTCGACGACGACACGAGCTGCTGGATCGCCCAGAACTCGTGGTCGGCCGCCTGGGGCGAGAACGGCTTCTTCCGGATTCGGTACGGCCAGCTCAACGACGTCGGCATCCAGCTCTCCATTTCCGGAAATCAGCCGGCCGGCCGGACCGGCTCGCCGGATGAAGCCGAAGCGGCTCTGCCCGGCGATGATCCGGATGAAGCCGCGGCGGCGATGCTGAATATCGAGCCATATATTTCTGAGGTGACCGCCACCTCTGCCGTCGTCTGCTGGACGACGCATGAGGAGGTGACATCCCGGGTCGAGTATGGGACCGACTCCGCTCTCTCCGAGACGGTCACCGAGAAGGTGCCTGTAACCCGGCATGCTGTGCGGCTCGCCAACCTGTCGGAGGCGACGGATTACCGGTTCCGGGTTTCGGCCCAGACCGACGCCGGAGTCGTTCCGCTGTCGTCGACGCGAATGTTCTCGACGCTCGCCTCGACCGCCACGGCCTCGCCGACCCCGATCATCTATGACGTGCTCGTCAGCAACGTCACGAAGGACTCAGCCGTCGTTTCGTGGAAGACCGACAAAGGCTCGACGAGCAGCGTGCGGTATTCGACCACGACCTATGCCTCGACGACATCGGATCTGCGAATCGTGACTTCGCACGTGATGACCCTCCGGTATCTTACCCCCGGCACACGGTATGACGTCGTCGTTTCGTCGGCGATCGACACCCAGATTGCGACGTCCGAGCCAGCCATCTTCACCACCCAGGATGCGGTGCCGCCTGTCATCACCGATGTTTCGGCCCACACCATCACAAAGAATTCGGCAACGGTTGTCTGGAAGACCGATGAGCTCTCAACCTCCCAGGTCGAGTATGGGAAAACGACGGCCTACGGGCTGGTCACGAACCTCGTGGCCATTCCGAGTTACGGGCATCAGGTCGTTCTGACGGGCCTTGCGCCGGCAACGCCGTATTACTACCGCGTCCGGTCGAAGGATGGGAATCAGAACGAATCCGCCCAGGCCGGCCCGGTACCCTTCACGACGCTGGCCGACACCGTCGCTCCGGTCGACGCAACACCGCTGACGATTACCGATGCCTCGGCCACGGCCGTCACCCATGCGACCGCCCAGATCGTCTGGCTTACCGACCGGCTGTCGACGGCCCAGGTCGAGTACGGCACCACACCGGCTCTGGGCCTGACAACCTCCATCGTCTCGACGCTTTCCTACGGCCATCTCGTGAACCTGTCGGGGCTCACGGCATCTCAGACGTATTACTTCCGAGTTCGCTCAAAAGACGCGAAGAGCATCGAAGCCGCCTCGGCCATCACCTCGTTCCGGACGCTTCCGAGCCCGTCGACCGTCATCGACGCGAGCCTCCCCCAGATCACCAACGCTTCGGCCACGGCCATCACCTACGCAGCGGCGCAGATCGTCTGGCTCACCGACCGGCTCACCACCTCCCAGGTCGAGTATGGCACCACGCCGGCCCTGGGCCTGACGACCCCCCTCGTCTCGGCGCTTTCCTACGGTCACCTCGTGAATCTGTCCGGTCTGAGTCCGGCCCAGGTCTACTACTACCGGGTTCGCTCGAAGGACTCCGGGAATAGAGAATCATATAATACCGTTGCCTCTTTTACCACATTGTCGAGCCCGGTGCCCGTTGTCGATGCGAGCCTGCCGGTGATCACCAATGCGTCGGCGACGGCGATCACAAAATCCTCGGCTCAAATCGTCTGGCTCACCGACCGGCTCACGACCGGCCAGGTCGAGTATGGCACCACCCCGGCCTTCGGCCTGACGACCCCGGTCGTTTCGACCCTCTCGTATGGCCATCTGATCACGCTCTCCGGCCTCGAGCCATCCCAGACCTACTACTTCAGGGTTCGATCCCGGGATGCGCAAAATGCCGAGGCATCGGCCACGGCTGCCCCGTTCTTCACTCTGGCGAATCTTCCGGCACTCGAGGCCACGGTGCCGCAGATCTCGGATGCCTCGGCCACGGGCATCCTCAAGACCTCGGCCCAGATCGTCTGGCTGACCGACACGCCGGCGACCTCCCAGGTCGAGTATGGCACCACCCCAGCCTACGGTCTCGTGACACCGATCAACACGGTTCTCTCGTATGGCCATCTCGTGAATCTGTCCGGGCTGGCCGCGAATCAAACCTATTACTATCGCGTCCGCTCGCGCGACGCCCGGGGCAGCGAAGCCTCTGCCACGGCCGCGGTTCCCTCGTTCACCACGCCGGCCGACACGGCCCCAACCGTCGATCCGACCGCCCCGGTCATCTCGTCCGCCTCGGCCGCCCTCGTCACGGGAACGACGGCCACGATCGTCTGGCTGACGAACGAGCCCGCCACGACCCAGGTGGAGTATGGCCTCACCGACGCCTACGGCTGGATCTCGCCGCTGAACACGACGCTCCTCGAGACGCACAAAGTGGTCCTGAACAGCCTGATCGCTTCCCGGACCTACTATTTCCGGGTCCGATCGAAAGATATCGATGCCAATGAAGCGATCGCCACCGGCTCGTTCCTGACGGTCGACACGCTCCCGCCGGCCATCTCGAACGTGTTCACCACGGCAATCACCGGCACCTCGGCGACGGTCACGTTCGTGACGAACGAGCCCTGCACGGCCCAGGTCGAATACGGCCTGACGGATTACGGCCTCGTCGCCCGTTCCCCGGAAACGGCCTCGACGACGTTCGCGATTCCCCTGACCGGTCTCACCTCCCAGAAGAATTACAAATACCGCGTCCGGATTTACGATCAGGCCGGCAACAGTGTTGTGTCAGCCATTTTCAGTTTCACGACGCTCGATATTATACCGCCAATTATATCAAATATCACCGTCTCCGGCCTGACGAGCTCGACAGCCGTCATCTCCTGGACGACCGACAAGGCGGCCACCGCACAGCTCGACTGGGGCCCCACAGCCGGCGTGTATTCCGACGGCCAGCTCCTCGACCAGACGCTCAGCTTCTCGCACACGTTCAGGATCTCCTGGCTGATCGACCCGGCGGCGGCCGAAAAGCACTTCTCGATCATGGCCGCCGACGGAGCGGGCAACGTCACCATCTCCGGTGACCAGCCGTTCTTCCTGCTCCCCGTCATCAGCAACATCGCAGCCGCCGGAATTCTCCCTACCTCGGCGAACGTCACCTGTACGACCAATCTGCCAACCACCTCGGTCCTCGAATACGGCACGACACCCCTGTATGGAAGCCGGGCGGCCATGACCCCGATCCCGGCACCCTATGGAACCGCCCACAGCGTCGCCCTGACCGGTCTCGTGCCCCTGTCGGCGTATCACTACCGGATCAGGTCGGTTGACCAGACGGGCCGCGAGACGGTCTCGACCGACCAGACCTTCTCAACACCGGCCTCGGGCATTGCCCCCGTGATCACGAACCTCGCGGCACGCAACATCACCCCAACCACCGTTCAGATCGGCTGGCAGACCGACAAGAACACCTCGGCCATTGTCGAATACGGCACGACTACGGGGCTGTACACGATGCAGGCGGCCTCGACGGCAGCATGGTCAACCTCGCACGCCGTTTCCCTGCAGAATCTCCTTGCCGGCCGCACCTACTATTACCGCGTCCGGTGCACCGATGCCGAAACGCTGCAAACCGTTTCCGGCGAGTATTCATTCCTCACCCCCGGCCAGACCTCGCCGCTGATCACAGCCATTCAGGTGACCGACCTCGCCAGCAGCTCGGCCGTCATCACCTGGAAAACGGATCAGCCCAGCTCCAGCCAGGTCCAGTATGGCATCACGACCAGCTACAACCTCGCCAGCCCATTCGATGCGACGGCAACGATGACGCACGCCGTCACGCTGACGCAGCTGAGCACCTCACGGCTGTATCACTTCCGCGTCCGGTCGCGCAATGATCAGGGCCTCGAGGCCGTTTCCACCGACGGCACCTTCCTCACGCCTGACCAGAGCGCGCCCGTCCTCTACGACCTGTTCGTCCAGAACATCACCGGCACCTCGGCCACGATCATCTGGAAGACTGACGAGAACAGCGATTCGAAGCTCGAATACGGCACCACGCTGCCTCTCACCGGCATCGCCGGCATCAACTCGCTGATGAGCAAGAATCACGCGGTGCTGCTCACCGGCCTGACCTCGAGCACGACCTATACGGTGAACGCCGTGTCGAAAGACGGGTTCAACAACGTCGGCTCGCTCTCGACCACGTTCTCCACCCTCGACCGCACCGGCCCCGTCATCAGCGACGTCAACCTGACCCCGCTGACCGCGACCGAAGCCGTCGTCACCTGGGTGACGAACGAGGCCGCCACCTCCCAGGTCGAGTATGGTCTGACCACGACCTACGGCTCGCTGATGCCTCAGTTCCCGTATCCCTCGACCGCCACGACCACGCATGCGGTCACGCTGAGCGGTCTCGCCAACCCGGCGACGTATCACTTCCGCGTTCGGTCGACGGATGGGGCAGGGAACCTGAACATCTCGCGCGACTTCGTCTTCACGACCACCGACAAGACCGTGCCTGTCATCAGCGGAATCGCCGTGCAGAACGTCACGAACACCTCGGCCACGATCGTCTGGAAGACCGACGAGGCGGCCGACTCGGCCGTGTATTTCGGCCCGACAACGGCGTATCTCGAGGCCGGTTCCCCCAAGACGAACACGGCGCTGGTGAAGGACCATTCGGTCACGCTGTACAACCTCTCCGAGAACACCACGTATCATTTCCTCATCCGGACGAAAGACGCGGCCGGCAACCAGACCGACTCGGAGGACATGGTGTTCACGACGATGGATCTGACCGCCCCGGTCATCTCGAACGTCGCAACCCCGACCGTGCTCGAGAACGGGGCCACGATCAGCTGGACCACCGACGAGGCGGCCAGCTCGCGCGTCGAATACGGGCTCACGACGGCCTACGGATCGGTCGCAACCGTCACCGAGGCGTTCTCGGCCACGCACAGTGTGACCATCAACGGTCTGACGCCGTTTACGACCTACCACTTCCGCGTCCGGTCGACGGATGCGGCCGGCAACGAGACGATCTCAGGCGATTACAGCTTCGTCACCCGCGAAACGCTGCTGGTGCAGAACGTGAAGGTGACCTACATCACCCAGAGTTCGGCCATCATCACCTGGACGACGAACATCGGCGCGGCCTGTTATCTGCGCCACGGCACCGCGCTTCCCGCCGATTTCCTGACGACGGAAGACAGTCTGCCGTGGGGAACCAACCACTCGGCCACGATCTATCTGACGGGAGCGCCGCTCGCGAACACGACTTACTTCTTCCAGATCCGGGCCTTCACCGGCTCCGATGTGAACGCCTACTCCGAGATTCGCTCGTTCGTGACACCGTAAGAAACGCACGCCGAAGCCGGACGGTTCTTCAAGCCCCGGGAGCCGGAGACACTCTCCGGCTCCTTGTCCCGTTATCGGCGATTTTTCCGCAGCCAGACCTCGTTTCCGGTCCCCCGGAACTCCAGTGCGTCAAACTGCATGCGGGCAAGCATGATCCCCCGCCCATGCAATGACAGGAGATTCTTGGGATCGGTGGGGTCAGGAAGCGAGGAAAAGTCAAAACCGTCGCCACCATCCCGGATGGTCCATTCACACCCGGTCTGATCGAGGAAGAACTCGACAGATGTCTCTCGGCTGCGATAGGGCTCGGTGGCGAGACGATGTTCGACAAGCTCATGAAACCCCTTCGGGCCCTGCTCGAGAGCGAGGGTCTTCTCGTCGTAGGTGATTCCCAGG
This sequence comes from Candidatus Ozemibacteraceae bacterium, assembly GCA_036567845.1. Lineage (GTDB taxonomy): Bacteria > Muiribacteriota > Ozemobacteria > Ozemobacterales > Ozemobacteraceae > MWAR01. The sequence continues at coordinate 15,250 of DATCTT010000182.1, forward strand.
GTCCCGTGCTCGATGGCATTTGTCAGGATCTCGATCAGCCCGAGCCGGATCCCCATGCGCTCCGGCTTCGAGATGGTGTTCACCGTTTCCGACATCAACCGGTCCGCAATCCGCCCCACAAGCCGAGGCCGGTTGGGGAGCCGGAGACGGAAGCTGCGGACATCGAACAGGCCCAGAACCTCCTGGTCCTGGGTGCGGCTGGCCAGGATATCGGCATACTTTTCCAGGGTTGCCGCGAGCTGGGTCAAAGAAACCGGCTTGACCAAGTAATCGTTCGCACGCAACTGCAGAGCGCGCACCGTGAAACGGGCTGCATCCATCGCCGTGGTCATGACGACGATGACATCATCATTCTGGCGACGGATCGCCTCGAGAAGCGCCAGGCCATCCTTGCGGGGCATCTGGATATCCGTCAGGACAAGATCGGGCTCGAATGCACCAAAGCACTTGAAACCGGCCTCCCCATCCTCCGCCTCCATCACCTCATGAGCCAGGTTCTGTACGGCTTTGACCATGAACGCCCGCGATCCGGGATCATCCTCGACGATCAGCACCTTCATGGCAGGCCTCCTTTTCCGTTCGGCTCCTCCATCATGGCTGACGGCGCCCCCTTTTCCAATGCCGGCTGCGGAACCGCGACGCCTTCCAAGGGCAGGTGCACCACGATACAGGTCCGCTCTTCATCGTCACGGGGTTCGAGCAGAATCACCCCTCCCATGACCCGAGTCATCAGATGGGCTGAATAGGCTCCAAGGCCCATTCCCCCAGGTTTCCCGAAGGTCTGGTATTTCTGGAAGAACCGTTCCCTTATGCAAAGGGGAACCACGCCATGGTTCTCAACCCGAATTTCTGCCCAGGGCCGCCGGGCAAGGGCGACCCGGACGGGAAATCCGGAGGGAGTCGCTTCCCAGGCATTTTTCAGAAGGTTCGTGAAGAGGGAATACAGCAACGTTTCCTCTCCCACCACGGAAAGCACATCCCCAGACTCGGTCTTGTCATTCACGATTTCAAGCGGAGAATTTCGGCTCTGGGAGAGCTCTCGAAGCTCCCGTCCAATGGTCTGAAAAATCGGCACCACGGGGATCACGCGAGGCTGGAGGCGGTAGGTGCCGGTTTCCATTCTGTAGAGATCGAGTGACTGGTTGATCAGCGTCAGAAGCCGGTATCCCGCACTGCGGATCGCCCGCAGTCCCTCTCGCTGATCCTCGGTCAGGTTGGGCGCCGGAAGGAGGAGGTTGGGGAAGCCCAGAATCGGCGTGAGCGGCCCCTTGAGATCGTGCCGGGTGATTCGGTCAATCTCCTCCCGCAGTTTCAGAAGCTCCCGCAGGTGCTGGTTCTGCTTTTCGAGCTCCTTGCGCGCCTGACGGAGCGCAAGATGGGCAAGCACCCTGGCCCTCACCACAACCGGACTGAAGGGCTTCGTGACGTAATCTGCCGCCCCGACCTCGAATCCACGCACTTCATCCACCTCCTGGTCACGGCCGGTGACGAAAATGATGGGAATTCCCGCGCCCCGTTCGTCGGCCTTGAGCCGCCGGCATACCTCGTAACCGTCCATTCCCGGCATTTCGATATCAAGCAGCACGAGATCGACGATCCCGTGCTGAACGATCTCCAAAGCCTTCTGCCCGTCTCGTGCAACGCGCATTGCCGCCACCCCGTTCAGGATACTTCCCAGCACCTCGAGGTTCTGAGGCTGGTCATCGACCATGAGGATGACCGGGTTCCATTCCTCAAGCGCCATTGGCTCCTCCTTTCGGGGAGTTCTGAGGCCGAGGAATGGTATCCAGGAGCGACAGGGCTTTTTCGAAATGAAACCGGCTGATAGCCTGCCTCAGATCCCTGGCAAGGTCTGACATTCCGGTCAAACGAGGCTCGATTTCTCGGAACAGCGTCGTCGCATGAAAATCATTTTCTCGAAGGGCTGTGCGCAGCCGTTCAACCGCCTCGGCCCATTCCTGATCGGAAAGGGGAACCGAGGCAGCCGGCTTCGCCACCGGCTCGAGCCCGGTAATAAACATAACGGCCTGCGCCATTGCTGCCTCGAAGCGAGACAGTCCGTCTTTGCGGGCCGCCGGCTCCTTCCGCGCGCATTGCCCCTCGAGCATTTTCGCGGCGGCAGCTACATCGACCAGCCCCAGGTTGGCCGCCACCCCCTTCACAGCATGCATCTGCTTCGCCGCCTCGCTCCAATTGTTTTCCGCAAGGAGCCGGGTGATCGTCTGAACGGTGCCGGCATGATCATGCCCGAATCGTTCCAGCATTTCCTGCAACCTCGCCTGGTTTCCAGAAAACCTTGCCAAAGCGGCATCGAGATCGATTCCCTGCACCGCGGCAGCTTCGACAGGCTGTGCCACGGGGCTCAGGCTTTCGCTCTCGGGCTCGGCAATCCCACACCATCGCCCGATGGTCTGATATAACTCCACGGGATTGATCGGTTTCACGAGGTGGTCGTCCATTCCGGCCTGACGCGACTGCTCACGATCCTCCCGGGAAACACCCGCCGTCATCGCAATGATCGGAAGCCGCTTCCCCGACTCCGTGCTCCGAAACCGGCGTGTGGCTTCATACCCGTCCATGACGGGCATCTGGATGTCCATCAGAACAAGATCGAAGGATTCACGCGCAAGCGCGGCCAGCGCAGCAGCCCCGTCCCCGACAATCGTGGTCTCGATCCCGACGGCTGCGAGAAGGTCATGACCAAGCTCCTGATTGATGGCGTTATCCTCAACCAGAAGGATTTTCCTTCCCGTAAGACACGCCCGCCATGTATCGGTGATCCGGACCAGCTGTGAAATGCCCGACGGGCGGGAGATCTTCTTGTCGAACAACTTGAGAATGGCGTCATACCATCCCGATGCCGTGACGGGATGGATTATCCGGGCCGTGACCCCCGCCTCCCGCATCATCTCTTCCTCGGCTTCCGAGCCATCCCCCGTTACCAATAGCAAGCGAGGGAGAGGAATGTTCTCCCGTCGTGCCTGGCGAATCATATCCAGGCCGCTCCCATCAGCCAGCTGAGAGTCGACGACCAAGAGGGCCGGGCGATCCGCTGAGCCCACAGGGGAGGTCAGGAGAACAGATGCCGTTTTCCAGGAAGCGGCATCCTGAACTTCACACCCGAATCCTTCCAGCATATGGCGAATGATCTGACGCACACCGTCCGCTTTCGCCACAACGAGAACAGGCATTTTTTCAAATTCCAGTGGGAATCGGATCGCTTTCTCACGCCAATTGGACAGCTGAAAGGTCAGGGTGAAAAAGAATTCCGAACCCCGGCCCGGCGTGGAATCGACATCGAGATTCCCTCCCATGAGCCGCACAAGATTGCGGGAAATGGCGAGCCCAAGCCCGGTGCCGCCAAACCGGCGGGTCGTGCTGCTATCCGCCTGAATGAAGGGCTGAAAGAGGCGTTGTTTCTGTTCCGGCGTGATGCCGATCCCCGTGTCTTTCACGACAAAGCGCAACCGAACAGAGAGTTCCTTCTCCTCGACAATCTCCACGCGGAAGTAGACGCTTCCAGCGGGGGTGAACTTGATGGCATTCGACAGGAGATTGATCAACACCTGGGAAAGCCGCACAGGGTCACCAATCAGGGGCGAAGGCAGAGCCGGAGAGATGTCGAACAGCAGGTGAACACGCTTCGAAAGCGCGACCTGCCGGAACATCTCGGCGAGATCCTCGAAAACCTTGCCGGGCTGGAACTCCATGGCTTCGATTTCCAGCCGGCTCTGTTCGATCTTTGAAATGTCGAGAATGTCGTTGATGATGCTCAACAGCAGCTTTCCGGAAGAATGGAGTCGTTCGACGATCGTTTGCTGACGCGATGTCAGAGGAGTGTTGGCAAGCAGATACGTCATGCCCAGAACGGCATTCATCGGCGTCCGGAGTTCGTGGCTCATGTTCGCGACGAACAGCCCCTTGGCATGGGTCGCCGCCTCCGCTTCGGCGGCTCTGGCTTCAAGGGCTTGATTGAGCTCGGCAATCTCGGCTTCCCGCTTTTTTGTTTCAGTGTTGTCAAACGTCGTGCTCCGGGTCATCACGAAGCGGCCATCCTTGTCCTTCACCACGGCCGCCTTGAGAAGAACCGGCAAAATTCTGCCATCTTTCCGAATGACTTCGATGTCAAAGGTCTGCACCCCATCGGACAGCTTGAAGGCAGAAAAATTCTCTTCAAAGTGCTTCCGGGCAGAGGGGGTGAGGATGTCGGCATATCGGAGTTTGCCGATCACTTCTTCCCGATCATAGCCGATCATCGCAAGCTCGGTGTCGTTGATCCGCACGAAGACCCCAGATTCATCGAGAGAGTGATATCCGCATGGCGCCTTGTTATACAGATCCGCAATCGTCCCGGATTGTTCCTCGAGAACTCTGGTGCGCTCCCGTACCAGTTCCTCCAGATGATCCTGGTAACGCAGCACCTTGGTCTCGGCTTCGAACTGCATCCGCGCGTTGCGATGGACGATGATCCCCACCAGCGTCATGAGGAACAGGGCCGCGACAGACCACCACTGAAAATTCTCCACCTGCTTTTTTGCATGAAGATTGAACTCATCACGGAGATAGAGAATATCCAGATCGGCCATATGGACAAGATGATCGATTTCACCTATGAAATCGGTTTCAAACGCAAGAGTCTGGGGCTGATAGCCCTTTTGCGAATAACGCTTGCGGAGAGCATCGAGGCGAACCTTGATCTGAACGATCTTTGATATTGCCTCGTTCCGCGCCGTCACATAGTTGGGATCGACCCAGTAATTGTTCAGAAGCCGAATCACCTCGTCGAGATGCTCTTCCGCCTGACGAAGCAGGAACCCGCCCTTCCGGAAATGGCCGTGAAACGGATCGGGACAGGTAATCGTGCACTCGAGAGCCGCACGGAACACCTCCTTCCGGAAGGCATACAACGGCTCAAACGCCAGCTGCATACGGATCTGCTCGTTGCGGTCATTGTTGAGTTGCCAGCGATTAGCCCCATAGAGAAAAATGCAAATCGAAAGGGCAAGCATGGGAAGCCAACGGTTGATCTGCTTGGGATTCGGCCGCACATGCGCCTCTGAGGGAGGCAACGGATCATTCATGGCCATACCTCCTGCCCCCCCCGGGCAGACATTCCCGGCCCAGCTCGAAGCGGTCGAGAATCGCGAGATGGGCAGGGCTTCCGATGATGCCCCGTTGAACGTGGTTCCATGCCGACTGCAGGGCCACGTCCTCTTTCCGGAAGGCGAAGCCGCAGTTGAAGCGGTCGGAGATCAACATCTGGGGAAGGGTGAACGGGTTGGCCAGCTCGTATCGCGGCGACCGTTCATTGTCAATGATCCGCCTGGCCGTATACGCCGTGAGGGGGAAGACATCCGCCTGATCGGCGATCATGGCCGATACCCCCAAATCGATGTTCTGAACCAGCGTCACGCTCCGGCTGGAAATGCCCACTTCCTGAAGGATCCCCGTTTCGACACCCCCGTCGAGAGCGACAATCCGGACACCGGGGATCCGGCCAAGATCCTCATATGAGTGGATGCGAAGAGGGTTGCCGGCCTTGACAAGCAGCCCTGGAAGAAGCTGGAGACTGGGATTGGAAAAGGCGACCCGCCGGCGACGCTGGGGCGTCATATACATGCTTGCTGCCACAACGTCGAACTCCCGTTGCTGCAGACGGTCGAGCAGCGTCGCAAAGTCTCTCATTCGCCAGTCGATATTCTTGATTCCCATGCCTGCGACCACCTGGCGGGCCGTCTCGATAGCCTCACCGGTCGGCTCGCCCTGCGCGTCGAGATAGGCGTGTGGGGGCTCGTAGGAGAAACCGATACGGATCGTCTCCTCCTGCCGGATCTGCGCCCATGTATCGGGAATCACCCGCTCTTCGAGAGGTTCGAGGCAAATGGCGAACACGATCAGGGCACAGCACAGGAACACGACCAGGTCGATATTTCGTCTCATCAAAAGACCATTCCGCTCACTCTTCTTTTCACGGGCGTTTGCCGAAGCAAGCGCACGAATCGCCTGAGAAACCCGTTGTCGGAGGGGTGGCAAAATCAGGATGCCAGAACAATACACAATTCAGGGTTTTAAATTTCATACTACAGAGTATCCAATCCCTCTTCAAGTTTCCTCTTGGAAACGGGATCCTGCGATCCTGACAGCACCTCCCGGCGGAAGAAACGAGAGGGGACCAGTCCGCGCTGTCCCCGGGCGGAAAAGCCTGATATACTCATGCACCCATGAACATTCTCTCTCTCGAATCCGTCAGCAAGTCCTTCGGTTCCGGCACGCTTCTCGACAATATCAGCTTTGGCCTCGCCCACGACGAGAAGATGGGCATCATCGGCCGGAACGGGTCCGGCAAAACCACGCTGCTGCGGATCATCGCCGGGTCTGAGCTGCCGGACACCGGACGTGTCACCTTCGCGAACGGGAAAACGGTCGCCTTCGTGGCCCAGAATCCCGAATTCCGGCCCGGCCAGTCGGTGCTCGACGCCCTGTTCGACCAGGCCAGCCCGGAGCTCCGCCTCCTGCGCGAGTATGAGGCGGCCTGCGCCGCCCTGACCTCGGGGGGGGATTCGCATGACAAGCAGATGGAGCGGGTTGCGGAGCTGTCGCACCGGCTCGATGCGAGCGGCGGCTGGGCACTCGAGGCGCTCGCAAGAAGTATCCTCGGTCGTCTGGGCATCACGGACACCGCGGCCGACACAGCAAGCCTTTCGGGCGGTCTTCGGCGGCGGGTGGCGCTGGCGCGGGGGCTGATCCTGCGTCCCGATCTGCTGATCCTCGATGAACCGACGAACCACCTCGATGCCGACACGATCGAGTGGCTCGAAGAATACCTTGCGGAATATAAAGGCGCGCTGCTTCTTGTGACGCATGACCGGTATTTCCTCGATCGCGTGACGAACCGCATCCTCGAGATCGAGGGCGGCCGCATCCAGCGATTCGAAGGGAGTTACTCGTATTACCTCGAAAAGAAGGCCGAGCAGGAGATCCAGCGCGACGCGGAAGCGCGCAAGCGGGAGAACCTGATCCGCCGCGAGCTTGCCTGGCTCCGACAAGGGGCGAAAGCCCGATCGACGAAGCAGAAGGCTCATGTCGAGCGAGCGAAGGCCGTCGTCACTGGACCCAAGCCCAAAATCGAGCGGCAGATCGAGCTCTCGTCGGCCTCTTCCCGGCTCGGCAACAAGATCCTCGAGCTCGACGGCATCGGCAAATCCTACGGCGACAACCGTGTCCTCGAAGGCTTTTCCTACCGTCTGAAAGCGGGCGACCGGATCGGCATCATCGGCCCGAACGGATCGGGCAAGACGACGCTGCTTCATATTATATCAGGTAAAATTCATCCAGATATCGGCACGGTCGCCAGGGGGGACACGGCCGTCATCGGGTATTTCGAGCAGGAGCCGGATCTGTTTGCCGGCACGGGCAAAGGGCCGGATGAGGAGCTGCGGGTGATCGATTTCGTGAAAGCGATCGCCGAGCAGATCCCCACGGCGGACGGCGGCGTGATCTCGGCAAGCCAGATGCTCGAACGTTTTCTCTTTCCCCCTCAGATGCAGTACAGCCCCGTCAACCGTCTTTCAGGCGGCGAGCGCCGCCGGCTGGCACTCCTGAAGCTCCTGATGGGCGCACCGAATATCCTTCTGCTCGATGAACCGACGAACGACTTCGACATCGCAACCCTGGTCGCCCTCGAAACCTACCTCGAATCCTTTCCCGGCTGTCTGATCGTGGCCTCGCACGACCGCGCCTTCCTCGACCGGACGATCGACCAGATTTTCAGGATCGGCCCGGGAGGCCATCTCAAAGGCTACCCGGGGAACTTCACGACCTATCTCGAACTCGCCGCCGCCGAGCCCGCCCCGCCCCCCTC
>DATCTT010000183.1:0-6780 GCA_036567845.1 Candidatus Ozemibacteraceae bacterium
CTCACCGGCGGCACGCGGAGCTACTTCCTGGCAGGGAATGCCACCTCGGCCGTCGAGCTCCCGGCGACCTGTCTGGCGATGCCCATCCGTGAAGGATTCCTCTGGAATCTGAAGCGGCCCGGCCTGCGCGCCTGGGAAGCCCTGCTGACGGATGGCTACGGCAATCTGATGAAGCGGGTGTCGAAGTTCACCACCGAGTTCGATCCGACGGGCCTGACATGCGGACCCAACGGCCCCGAAGGAGAGCTGCTTATCTCCTGCTACAGCGGCACCGGACGCGAAGTTTCGCTGCTGGGCCAGAACGGCCGGATGCTCTGGAAGCTTCCGATGCAGAACGCCGTCGTCCCGCGCGATCTCGCCTGGGACCGGGAAGGCAACCTGCTCGTTCTCGAGCGCGACGGCGACGGACTCGTCCTGAACCGGATCACGTTCGCCATTCCCCAGGGCTGACCCCCGGCGGAACGCATACCGCCCCGCACCTTCCGGTGCGAGGCGGTATTGTTTTAAATGTATATTATCTTGTATTGTAAAGCAGGAAGGGGGCGCGTTCGGCGAGGAAGGGCGCGCATTCTGCCGTTGCACGGGCTTCGATCTCTGCCGGCGGCTGGCCGCCCAGCAGGGACTCGCGGAGCCAGGCATTCCCGGCGAGGTGGTCGAAGAAGGGGTGGGGCAGGGTGGCCCGGCCGGTGAACTCGACCAGCCCCGGATGGGTCCGGAGCAGGGCATGAAGCGAACGGATCCCGATGCCGACTGCGTTCGGCAGGATCGGAAGGGGCGTTTCGAGGCGGATCCCCCGGCATTCCATCCCCTCGAATTTCGAGAAGGTGGGCCGGAAGGACACGGCCGAAACGGTGACTTTGGGCGGAAGGAGCGGCGAAAGAGCTTCGATCCAGAGCTCCGGTTGGACCCAAGGAGCGCCGAGGATCTGGAACGGAGCATCCGTGCCACGGCCTTCCGAAACGTTCGTTCCCTCGTAAAGGCAGGTTCCGGGATAGAAGCGGGCTGTGTCGGGCGATTTCATGCTCGGCGAGGGCTGGACCCACGGAACGCCGAGTTCCTCGAAGGCGATCCCCCGGACATACTCCCGGCAGGTCCAGACCGTGAGGCCGGCGGGCTTCGGAAGCTGCGCATTCCACCACCGGGCCAGCTCGCCCGGAGTCATGCCATATCGCAGTGGCACCGGCAGATGGCCGACGAAGGAGTCGAAGCCCGGGGAAAGCATCGGCCCCTCGATCTCGATGCCCCCCAGCAGGTCGGGCCGGTCGAGCACATGGAACGGCAAATCCGCTTCGGCTGCCGCTTCCAGCGTATTGCGGAGCGTCGAGATATAGGTGTAAAACCGCACCCCAACATCCTGGATGTCGAATACGAGCGCGTCCAGGCCGACTAGATCGGCGGGTGCCGGCTTCTTCTTTGGGCCATACAGGCTGAAGATCGGCACGCCGAGCCGTGAATGAACCGAGTTGTCAACGGCTTCCCCGTCGGGCGCATCGGAACCAAACCCGTGCTCGGGAGTGAAGATCGCGGCAAGAGTGGTGCGGGGGTGGGCGGCAAGCCGGTCCGTCAGATGTGTGCCATTCCGGTCCCGGCCTGTCGCATTGGTGACGAGGCCGATTCTGCCGGAGGCGCGGGGCGAGTCGAGAAAGGCTTCGAGCCCGTAATCAAACATGTGTGCCCTTCTTCCGGCGAAGATACTCGGCGACGAGATACAGGGAGCCGGTCACCAGAATCGAGCCGGCCTTGGAGCCGGCTTCCAGAGCCGCTCGAAGGGATTCGTGAAGCTTCCAGCGGCTGTCCGAGGCGAGGATGCGGCTCACTTCATCGGCCGGAATTGCCCGTGGGGTGGGCGGTGAAACGTAGGCCAGAGTGTCGGCCCGCCGGGCGAGTTCGGCAGCCATGCGGGAGTAGGGCTTTTTTTGGAGTGCCCCGAAAACGAGATGGAGCGGCCGTGGTGGCGGAAAGGCATCGAGATAGGCCAGAAGGCTTTCGAGGCCCTCTTCGTTGTGGGCCCCGTCGAGGAGGACCGGGGGAGAACCCTCGTGCCATTCGAGCCGGCCCGGCCATCGGACGATCCGGATCCCTTCGGCGACGCTTTCGGGAGGGATCTCGAAACCGCGGCTGCGCAGGCAGTTCACGACCTCCAGGGCGATCGAAAGATTCGTCACCTGGTGGGCACCGGGAAGCGGGAAGAAAACCTCGCGGTCAACACCTTCGAGAAGCAGCCGGTGGCCGCGCGCCGTGCTCTCGAGGAGACGGAATCCGGTTCCGGGGGTGACCCGGTGAAGCGGAATTTTCTTGCCGGCGACGGCGGATTCGAACAGGGCGAGGATCCCCGGATCCTGTTCGCCCGTGACGAACGGCACTTTCGGCCGGATGATGCCCAATTTCTCCTTCGCGATCGACGGGCGGTCGGGACCGAGAAGCTCCTGGTGATCCGTTCCAATGTTGGTGATGACCGAGACCTCGGGATGAATGATGTTCGTCGCATCAAGGCGGCCTCCGAGACCGACCTCGACGAAGGCCAGGTCACGCTCCGTTTCTCGAAACGCCCAGAGGGCGAGGGCCGTCACGACCTCGAAAAAACTCGGCGCCCCGATCGATGGCTCGCGATCCATCGTCGTCACGATTTCCTGCAGGGTTTCGACCCCGCGGATCCAGAGGGGGGGGGCAAGCGGTTCTCCCTGGATCCGGATTCGCTCGGTGAGGTCGACGAGATGGGGGGAAACGGTCGAGCCGGCCTGATACATACCGCCCGCGACGACGATCGATTCCAGAATGGCTGTGACCGACCCCTTGCCGTTGGTTCCCCCGATGACCACGCAGGGTACGTCATGCTGCGGGTTCTCGAGCTTGTCGGTGAGGTATTCCATGCGGTGAAGACCAAACGGCCCCGTAATGAAGTCGCGTCGGCCGATCCATTCGAGTGCGGCTGAAAAATCCATTGATGCGGTTCCTGACCGGAAATATGCCTCTTCTGAAGCGTGGCTACTATACCAGAAACGGCATTCCACGAAAAGATTCCGCCCCACCCGCCGGGATCCCTCTTTCATTGAAGAGGTGGGGAGAATTCGATCAGCTGATCTCGCAGTTCCTCAGGGAAGGTCTTTTCGGAATCTGAGGTATCTGTGCGATCTGTGGATCCGCTGTTCCGGAAGTTGACATCACCCTGGGGTTATCCGGAACCTTGAACCTGCCGATGCATCTATGGTACGATGCCTTTTTCTCATTTGTGGGAGTAGGTCATGATGAAACCTGAAGAACTGAACCCTCTCGAACCGCGGGAACCCGGCGAGAACGAGTATGATGGCGACGGAGGGGAGGAAGAGTCCCTTTCCGTCACCCAGTGGCTGATTGGCTGGCTCTGGTTTCTCTTCAAATGCGGATTTGCCTTGACGGTCATTGCCATCGTCGTCGTCACGGGCGCCGTGATCGGGATTGTCAAAGGCTTTTCTGAGCAGATTCCGATCGTTTCGGATCGCTCGTATCGGCCGAACCTGACGACGCAGCTGTTCGACTGCAAAGGCAGGCCGCTCGCCAAACTGCATGCCGAAGAAAACCGCACGCGGATCCTGGCCGCCAACGAAATTCCCGTGATCATGCGGCAGGCCGTCGTCGCGATCGAGGATGAGCGGTTCTACCAGCATTACGGCATCGATATCGTGGGTATTACCCGTGCGATGGTCAAGAACATCCAGGCGGGACGGGTGGTTCAGGGGGCTTCGACCCTCACCCAGCAGCTCGTGAAGAATGCCTTTCTGACCAGCGAGAAAACGTTCCGCCGGAAGCTGATCGAGGCGATGATGGCCTTTCAGCTCGAGCGGAAATACTCGAAGGAAGAGATCCTGACGCTGTATCTGAACGAAATCTACTTCGGACACGGAGCCTACGGGCTTGATGCCGCTGCCCGGATCTATTTCGGAAAAGACCCGAAGGATCTCACACTGATCGAGTGCGCCACCCTGGCAGGTATTCCGAAAAGCCCGGTGGCCTTTTCCCCGTTCAAATACCCTGAAAACAATCGTCAGCGTCGCGAGCTCGTGCTTTCGAAGATGGTCGAGCTCGGCTTCATCTCCCCGATGGAGTATGAGGAAGCCCGCAAGCAGCAGCCCGTCTTCTCGAAAGAAAAGACCGAGACGATGCTTGCGCCGTATTTCGTCACCTACGTGCGCGACCAGCTCCTGGAAAAATACGGCGCAAACCTCGTCTACAACGGCGGTCTGAAGGTGTATACCACCATCGATATTGATTACCAGAAGTATGCCGAAGAGGCGATGGACAACGCCGAAATCATGAAGAGCCGGCCGGTTGAGAAGGATCCCGACATGAATGGATCTCTGGTTTGCCTCGACGTCAAGACTGGCCACATCAAGGCGATGTACGGCGGCCGCAGCTTCGAGCGTTCCCAGTTCAATCGTGTCACCCAGGCGCTCCGGCAGCCCGGCTCCTCGTTCAAGCCGTTCGTGTATGGCTGCGCGCTCGAAAACGGGGCGCTGCCCGGCGATATCATCGTCGACGAGCCGATCAGCTATACCAACCCCTGGACCCACAAGGTATGGGCGCCGAAGAACTACGATCTCAAGTTCCATGGCCCCGTCACCATGATCAAGGCGATCATGAACAGCTTCAACGTCCCCGCCGTGCGCGTTCTCGACAAGCTGACCGCCGCCAAGGTCATCCGTTTCGCCCGCAAGCTGGGGGTCACTTCGCCGATGGAGCCCAACCTCTCGCTGGCTCTTGGTTCCGGCCAGTTCACACCGCTTGAAATGGCCTCCGCCTATGCCGTTTTTGCAAATCAGGGCATATATACCACCCCGGTTGCTATCACGAAGGTCGAGGATCGTGACGGAAACATCCTCGAGGAAGCCCTTCCCCACGCCAAGGAAGTGATGAAGGCGGTCCACGCCGCCATGCTGGTCGATATGCTTCGCACAGCCGTTGAGCGCGGCACCGGCAAACGTGCCATGGTGAAAAATCATGCCGTGGCCGGAAAGACCGGAACGACGAACGATTACGTCGATGCCTGGTTCAACGGCTTCACCCCCGAGCTCGTCGCGGTCGTCCAGTTCGGGTATGACCGTCCCAAGACCCTCGGTGCGAAAAAGGCCGGCGGCACGGTGGCCGCGCCGATCTGGCACGATTTCATGGATAAGGTACTCAAGGATTATCCTCAGAGCGATTTCCCCGTTCCCGACGGCGGCGTCCGGCTGCGAATCTGCAGCGCGAGTGGCAAACCCGCCTCGGCAGGGTGTCCCAAGGAACTTGTGTGCGGCCAAGTCTACCCGATCGAGGCTGTTCCGAAAAACGAGTGTCACATCCACTCGGGTGGCGGTCAGTATACGATCGACGAGGAGGAAGGTGTCGAGTTCGCCCCTGGCCAGAACGCCGACATGGTTACCCAGAATTTCGCTCCTGATCCCGATTTCTTCCAGGCGGATTACCGGAAACCGGCTCCTGCGGCTCCATCTGCGGGTGGGGCGGCTATTGCCGCACCTTCTCCGAAAATCGAAGAAGAGGAAGAAGAGGACGACGACGATGATTCCCTGGCGAATGCCGAGGCCGCCGAAGATGGTGACTTTGCCCTGCCTCACGAACCCGGAGTCGTGATCCAGCCCGACTGATTACGGGGGTCGAACAAACAGCCCGTCACGGATCTGATATCCATGACGGGCCGTTTCGTTTCCGGCGTCCCGCGCCGAAACGGGGGAGGAAGCCTTCAGCTCTTCCGGGGCGTTTGGAAGGCGGATAAGGGGCCGGACGGCGCTTTGCCCGAAAGTCGCACGGCCGTGCGGGTGAACGCGGCAGCAACCCGGCCGAGCTCGGCGACCGTGATGGGGTCATCGCTTCCGAAAACGGTTGCATTGCGGGAGAGATCGATCTCGAGACCGCGAAGGGTGCGGATCGGGATTGTCATGTAATGATGCCGCGGGATATCCGTATATCCCGGGTCGCTTTCCTCTCCCGGGCCTGCATCAAGCAGGTCGCTGGCCATGCGATACAGGAATAGGGCGAGATCGCTCCGCCGGAGGGATTTGCCGTCCCCTGCCGCGAGGCCCGATGCGAGTCCCTGGAGATACCGAAGCTGTTCGGCTGCCCGGAAACCCGAGGAGGCTGGTTCGGCGTCAGGGGAGGGCGACGTGAGCGTGTCGAGTAGGGAATGGCCGACCTGCATCAGATCCTCCACCGAGGCAACTCTTTCCGCATCCCCGGCCCGACTGCGCCAGAGCTGCAGGCTATCGAAGGCGGCCGTCGAAGCCGGACGGGCCCGCGATGATGGTTTGACGACTTCGGACGGGCGGGCGTCAGGTTCGACGAGACGGTGTTTCGGGCTCGACATGCCCATCGTGCCGAATGCAAAAAAGGCGAGAAGACTGCCGAACGCGAATCCGGTTGCCATATTGCGGAGCCTGAGCCCGAACGGGCGGGCAAAAAACTCCCTCAGATCTTTCCAGAGTCGGGATTCGAGCGAAAGCGGCATACCGCAGTTTCCGCAGAACCGGGCGGCCGGAATATTCGGCTTTCCGCAGCTGGCGCAGGGAACCTGCCATCGGTACCCGCAGGCATGGCACTGGACGTCGTGCGAGGTGAAGGGGGCGTCGCAACGCGGGCAGACGAGGTGCATGACGAAAACTCCTTTGGCGCCGAATCGGCATTCAACCGAAGTATCGGCAGCCCAGGAGAATTCCGTTATGCCGTCAGGTTCAGATGATGCGCATTTTCGCCGGCGGCTTGCGCGGCGGTGGCGGATCCTGCGGTTCGTCATCGTAGCCGGGCGGTGTCGTG
>DATCTT010000184.1:0-2329 GCA_036567845.1 Candidatus Ozemibacteraceae bacterium
TACGGTTTCGACGAGATCCGGGATGAGGGTTTCCGGGATCCCGGCCGTCACCAGCGACGGCTTTGGAGCGACCTGGATCGATTTGTGTCCGTGAACCATGCAATAGAAGAGGGTTGGGGTGATGGTCAGATTGAATCCGAAAACGCGGGCAACTTCCGAAATCCGCCAGGGTTCCCTGATCGTCTTCCCGACGGCGAGAAGCCGCTGAACGACATACACGAGGAAGAGCAGATTGATCGTCGCGGCTGACAGCAGGAAGAAAACGACATGCAGCCCATACGACGAACCACCGGTGAAAAACAGCCTTCCCACCGAAAACATCATCAGGCCATGAAGCACGAGGAAGAGGAGCCCCAGGAACAGACAGTAAAAGAGAAGGCTGTCGAACAGGCATGACATATATCTCACGATATATTTCATCTGCTTCGACTTCCTACCTGAACGCGGAATATCACTCCGCCTTGAGAGGCTCCGTCTTCCGGTGAATGAACCGCCCCTTCTCGAAGGTGAAGGAGAAAGCGGCAGGCACGGGCAGGTCGCCTTCCTTTTCCGGATACTGCATGCCGATGACGGTCACGGTGTTATCGGCGGCAACATGCATATCCGAGCCATCCTGCGCCTGGATGTCGGACACAAACATATCGCGTGTCAGGTCGTCTTTCGGGAAGGTGACCGGGATGGGAACGAACGTGTGCGAGGCAACATCGTAGGTAAACACATAGAGGCCGCTTGCCTTTGGGCCGTAGAAGGAAGAGGCGAGGGCTTCCGGAATGCCGTCTCCGGTCAGATCGCGGATGGCGAGGGAGGTGTCGCTCGCCTCGACCCGGAACAGCTTTTCTGCGGAGCCGAGCACATCGCTCTCGAACAGGGTTTTCCCCGTCGCATCCTGGATGAGGAGGCGGATCGCATCCCCGTCCTGCCGCTTGATGGCGGTCACTTCGGGAGCGTCGGGAATCAGCTTTCCCGTGGCTGTGGCGAGATCGAGGGCAGAAGCAGACATTGTGACGAGGGCTGCCAGGGTGATGCCGCCGGCATATCTGAGAAAGGAGTTCATTCGTCGTTCTCCTGAATGAATCATTTGTCGTACTGGTAGAGGTTGTTCGACCGCATGATGCTGATCAGCTTGTCAGCGTATTCTGGATCGGTGGCGTAGCCGGCGCGCTGGAGTTCACGGGCGAATTGGTCGGGATCATTCTTGTAGTTCATGCAATTGGCATACCGCGAGGCCTGTGTGATCAGCTTCGCGTGATCGTCGAAGGATTCCTGCCAGGTGTTGTATTTGCGGAACGAGTCGTTGATCGTGATGTAACTTCCGTTCACATATTCCTGGGTCGGTACGGTCAGGGAGCCGGCAGGGCCGGTTCCCTTGATGCCGAAGAGATTTTTGGCGTCGCCGATCGTGGAGGCGCCCCAGCCGGTTTCGAGGGCGGCCTGGGCCAGGGTCACCGAGGCGGGAACGCCGGTCGCCCGGAACGAGGCGGCAGCGACAGGGCCGAGCAGGGCGCAGAAGCGTTCGGGGGACAGGCGGCCGCCCTGCCAGGCGTTAAGTTCGGCGGATTCATTGGCCCCGGGATTCGACGGGGTCGTATTGCTGGAAGCCGGAGTGGAATTCGATCCCGGATTCGCGCCCGAGGGGAGGCGAAGGGTCCAGCCTGGATGGATCAGATTCGGATTGCTGAGGAGCGATGGGTAGCGGTCGGCGTTGAGCCTCACAATCTCCATGTAGCGGCTGGCGTTGCCAAGGCAGCGCAGGGCAATGGCCGAAAGCGAGTCCCCGGATCTGACGGTGTAGGAACCCGAGGAATCCGAAGTGGCCGGCGAGCTCATCGAAGAAGTAGATCCTCCGGGTATGGCGAGATTCCAGCCAGGATAGATGAGATCGGGATTATTGCGAAGCGAGGGATACCGGCCGGCGTTGAGGTTGACGATCTCGACATAGCGGCTCGCATCGCCAAGTAGACGGCGGGCAATCGCGGAAAGCGAGTCCCCGGATCTGACGGTGTAGCTTGAGCCGGCAGATCCGCTTCCGGATCCGGCATTCGCGGGAACCGCACCGTCGTCGGTCACCTGCACATCGCTGCCCGTGAAGGGCGTTTCAGCGGGAGTGGCCGGCGCGGGAAGCGTGATGGCTGCTGCAAGCAGAAGGGACATATACGGCCTGTTCATGCGACACCTCGGTTCGCTCGGGATTGGTACACATTCGATACAGAGAATACGCACGATGACTCAGAAAGTTGCAGGAATCAAAGAAAATCGCGCCGGGCGATCACCCGGCGCGAATTCAGAGAGAACACACGGTTACTTTTGGAGGGCCTCACCCTTACGGACG
>DATCTT010000185.1:0-3639 GCA_036567845.1 Candidatus Ozemibacteraceae bacterium
GATCGCCTGGAGGGCTTTCACATGCTGCATCATCGCGTCGGCGCAGATGATGCCCGAGGATTCCGAGGCGAGGCACTCGGTGAAAGGCGTCAGCCCGTTCCCGCCGTTGGCCAGAAAGTCGTTCGTGACGACGGTGTAAACGGTGGCGGGTTCGATCGGTCTGCCGAGATAGCTGAGCTCGACCCCGGCAGGCGTGTAGCATACCTTGAACCCGCGCGATACGTGCATGAAACCGCCATAGCTCGGGGTCGAAAGGAAGTCGGCGCGCACCTGCTCGAACAGTTTCTGCAGCGTCGCCCCGGTCATGCTCAGGCGGGCGAGATAATTGTCGAACGGCATCACGTTCAGGCAGTCGGCAACTCGCACGGGGCCCGCCGGAATCGAGCTGCGAATGCCACCGCCATTGACCAGCCCGATCTGCGCGGGCATCGCCCGCACGAAGGCGTCGGCAATCAGGTTGCCAAGGTTCGTCTCCTGGCGGCGCACCACCGGGCGGTCCCCATCAAGGCGCGTTACCGTGTCTGCGAGTTTCTCCGAGGTCTTCTCCTCGATCTTCTTCCAGAGCTGATCGACCGTGGCCTTGATGCCAGGGTCTTCCGGCATATCCGATGTCAACGGAACCAGCCCCGCCGCGAGAACCTGGCACCGAATGCCGTCGGCAGAAGGTTCGAAGCGCAGATCGAGCCGCGACACGTTATTTCCGAACTCGCCCGGCTGGCTGACGAACTGGTGGCTGGTCCCGACCTGGCGAACCAGGGGCGGGTCGGCGAAGACGTGCGTATGGCCGCCCAAAAAGCCGGTGATCTCGGGAAACTGGTCTGCAAGCTCGAGATCGCGATCCCAGCCGATGTGCGTAAGCGCGAAGATCGCGTCGCAGCCCTGGGCCCGGAGGTTCTTGATCTCCCGGCGAAGCGCCGTCGCGGCATCCTCGACCCGGATGCCCTTCAGGAAGACCTTCTGGACGTCCTTTTCGAGCTCCTCGTCGGTGATGCCGATGATGCCGATGCGAAGAAAACGGTTGCCGGCGGGAACCGTCACGATCGTCGAGGGCTTCACCAGATCGTCGAGGGCTTTGCTGGCCCCGAACCGGAGGTTTGCCGACAGGATCGGAAACTTCGCGTCACGGAACGCCTCGAACATCCCATCCTGGCCGCTGTCGAACTCGTGGTTGCCGATTGCCATCGCGGCATATCCCATCTGGGACATGAACGTCACATCCGGGATGCCCCGGTAAAACCGATAAAACAGCGTGCCCTGGAACACGTCACCGGACGAGAGCAGCACGACATTGCGGCCCTTCGTCACGAGCGTGTCGCGATAGGCCTTCATGCGGGCGTATCCGCCCATCGTGGTGCCCGAGGCACAGTCGAAGGGCATCAGATGCGCGTGGACGTCGGACGTGTGGATGAGGGTGACGTCGACGGGGCCGTCCAGCGGGGCGGCGGTCAGCGTGCCGCACAGCGAAACGAACAGGGCCAGGACAAGAGCGAACAGGACCTTCGGGGCGGGTGATACGCGTGTGTTCCGGCTCATGTGCATCGATGACCTCGATTTCCGGCGGACTCGCCGGGAAGAATTATTGGTAGTCTCAGATATTGTATCGCGATCCCTGGGGGAGAGCAAGGCTGGAAACCCCGTTCCGTTCAGATGGGAGGAAAGCGCTCACTCCGCGGCGGTGATATCCTCGAACGACGCGGCATCGTCGGCCGCGACCGTCGCCTCGTCGAGCGCCTCGTCATCAGCCCCAATCGGGGCTTCGGTCACTCCTGCCAGATTCAGAAGGAGGCCCACGGCCTGGGAGGACCGGCCAAGGGCCGGAAGAACGGCTGGAATCAGCGCCGTGGCTGCCTCGGCGGCACTGGCCGGCTTCTGCTCGACGAGCCGGGCGATGAACGGCAGCGCGGGGTGGAGCAGGGGACCATAATTCACCAGAAGAGTGACGGCCTGTTCCCGCCAGCGGCCCCTAGCGCTCAGGAGCTGCTTCAGTTCGGGCCCCCAACGGCCGCTCTGGGTCGAGATGTCGAGAATCGCCTGTGCGACGGCCTCCCGCACCTTGCGGTTTGGCGCATTCAGCGCGCTCATCAGCTGTGGAAGGGCTTCCGAAGCCTTGCTGCCGATGCCGCCCAGGATACGGGCCGCGCGGGCACGCAGAGCGCCTAGTTTTTCGTCGGCCACCGCTTCGGCGAGATCCTTCGTGGTCTGTCGGGCCTCGTTGCCGAGACGCTCACTGAGGTCCATCGCGGCACGCACGAGCCGGAGGTTGTCCCCCCGCATCATCCGGCCGATTGTCGGCACGGCCTGAGCACCGAGCTTGACGAGCCGGTCGTAGGCGCCCCGCGCCCGGCCGGGCTGCAGCAGCTCTTCGACATCATCGATCAGCGCGACCGCGTTCGGGTTGATCGCCTCGGAAGCGGCCGCAATCGGCTCGGAGCCGACGACCGCCTGGCTGTCGGGGCGGATAGCGGCCCGCCCGGCGATGGCGGAAGACGGACAGGCGAGAACCACCGCCAAAAACGAAAGAATCGCGGTTTCCCGAAGGGTGCGTTGCCCAAGCATGGCCGAATGCCTCCTGCGAAGAACATTTCTCATCATGCAGTATACCACGAGGCCTCGCAGACCGGGTGATTCCCTGGTGTCCGGAGGGATACGCGGGGTGCGGGCCGGAAAATTCCTGCGAGAGGTCTGGAAACTCTGACGAGTTTGTGGTATCTTCCCGTTCCGATCGAGAACTCCCGTAAATATCCTAGGAGGAAGTCATGAAGAACGTCGAAATGAGCGTCGAGGGCAACATTCTGACCATAAAGGTCGATCTGAACCAGGAATTCGGCAAGTCCTCGTCCGGCAAGTCCCTGATCATCGCGACGACCGAAGGCAACTATTCGCTGCCGGGCCGCGACGAAAAGGTCGGCCTCAACGTCTACAAAAAAGTGTGAGGAAGGGTTCGCCCGACCGCTGATCACAGCCGTATAAACGCTTTCCGGCCCGACCCCGTTCGGTCGATGCCGGAGAGCGTTTTCGTGTACTGCCGAAAGGAGACGGCATGATGCCGAATCGTTTCACGCTCCGCTCTGTCGTCGTCCTGCTTGTATTCGGAATCGCGCTTCAGGCTGCCGCCACCGCCCGTGAGCCGGCAACCCCGTCCGTCTGCCGGAAAAGCCCCGTCGCCGATGCGCGCGGGGACGGCCCCCGCCCCTACAATTTTCGCGTGATCGATGACCACCTGTTTGCCGGTGGGACGCTGTTTCATCCGGTCACCGGGGCGAATCCGGATGCGCTGGTCAGGCGCTACCTGCGCGAGCTGAAGGGCATGGGAGCGAAAACCGTCATCACCCTGCATGTTCCATCGGGCCGGGATCGCCAGTTGGAGCGACTCCGGCGGCTGTGCCGCGAGGAAGGCCTTGCCTGGCTGCCCTGTCGCATGACGGCGGAACAGGTGCCGGATGCGAGCCAGACGGCCAGGCTGCTCGGAGCAATCGATGGGGGTGCATATGTCCATTGCCAGTGGGGATGCGACCGGACCGGTGCGGTCATCGCGAAATACCTCCGGGAACGTCACGGCTGGAGCGGGATCGATGCCTGGAAAGCCGTCATCGCGAACGGATCGCACGCCGGCCCGATCGGCGGTTTCAAGCAGAAGCC
>DATCTT010000186.1:0-4666 GCA_036567845.1 Candidatus Ozemibacteraceae bacterium
GGAGCCGGTTCGGCCGCGCCGCCGTGCGCAGGGGCGGCCGCGATCCGGGACTGATGGGCTGAATGAAACATCGCCCCGGCCGTGCGGCCGGGGCGATGGAGGGAGAACCGGAACGATCAGATCAGGGGGCGCAGCCAGTTGAGCTTCATCAGGAGCTTGAGCCGGTCGAGCACCTTCGGATCCGAGTGGCTTTCCGGGCCGAACAGGGTCTTGACCGAACCGTCGGCCTGAACTTCGATCTGATACTGGTGCGAGTTGCGCATGTCTTCCTCGATGCGCTTGGCAACCTGGGTCGCGAAGGGCTTCGACTTGATGACGGCGACTTCCTCGGAGTTGATCTGCTCGCTTACATAGTCCATGTTATATGTTCCGACGACGGCGACGGAACGGTCGAACACGAACACCTTCGAGTGCAGTTTGTTCTGCAGCTTGTATGCATAGATCTGGGCGTTCGGCATCTTTTTGAGGATCTGGCGCCAGTCGCCCAGGAACATCGCCTGGGTGAGGAGGCTGTCGGAGCTCATCGGCGAGTTGGTCTGGATGATGATCTTCACGCCGCGGTCGTTGGCCCGCTGCAGGGCGGCCTCGGCCTCCGGGGTCAGGACGACGTAGGGGTTCTGAATGATGATCTCGCTCTTCGCCGAATCCATCAGCGAGGTCAGGTTGAAGGTGATCTCGTTCTTGAAGCCGGTGCGGGAGTGTTTGTCAAGCAGCCGGACGGGCCAGGCATGCTCGCCCTGGAACAGCCGGAACGACGAATACCCGACCAGATGCGGATACTGCTTCAGCTCGGCGTTGCAGGCACCGACGAGCGAACGGGTTTCGGAGGAGAATTTTTCGGGGTTCTTCAGCTCGAAGAAGCCGCCGCCGAGCATGAACCGGCGCATGGCCTGGTAGGCGATGTCGAGGTGTCGGTGCATGTCGTCGACATTCCCGAGGGCGTCACCGGTGATGGTGAAGTTACTGCCGGCCTTGAACTCGGATTCAAAGGCTTCCCGGGCCTGCTTCGAGACGAGTTTGCTGCGGATGACGACGTCGGTGTCGCGATACACGGTCGGAACATCCTGCGGATCGACGAAGTAGTTCATCGAGATGTTGCGACCGCCCGTGACCAGATACTCGCCGTCCACGAGCAGGATCTTGTCGTGGTTGCTCGCCGTGATCTTGCGGATGTCATCGAACGCGGCCAGCAGCTTCGAGCTGACCGGGTTGTAGACGCGGATCTGCACATTCTTGAACTTGGCCAGCTCCTGAAGGATGTCCTGGCCGAAGAATTTGCGGACCAGCCCCTTGGTGCCGCGGGCATCGACCATGAGCCGGATTTCGACGCCCTCGCGGGCCTTCTTGAGCAGCATGCCGAGCATACTCTTGCCGAAGATGTCGGGCTCGACGATGAAATACGTCGTGTCGATCGAGTTGCGGGCATTTTCCATCAGATACCAGCGGGTATACCAGGCGGTGACATTCTCGGGCAGGAAACGCACCAGCGCCTTCTGATCGAACTCGGCCGTCATCTTGTCGAAACACTCCTCGACGCTTGCCGCCGGAACCGCGACGGGCTTCGCGGCCTGCACCTGGCCTGCCAGAGCGATCAGCAGGGCGACGAGCACAAAGGAGAACAGACGGGGATGTTTCTTCATGAAATCAACCTCCGGATAAAGTACGGTTTTGCCATGCGGGCATATTTTTCAATGTTACCATGCCGACCCACCTCTCCTGTGAACCGGGAAGCCGGGTGTCCCGGGGCCGGTAGGGCGGTGTGGAACAGGCCTCACCCGGAAGAACTGTTCCCAAAATGCACAATATTCAGAAATGAGCGGGCAAAAATCATACATTTTCTGCAAAATACCCTGTTAGAGCTTGACGAATTTTGATCCGGGCGTAGAATCGGATCATCGATCTGCTCCATATCCCGCACCGCAGGAGAATGCAATGTCAGGCATCAACAAGATTTTCGGCGAGCTGACCTTCAACCGGAATGTCATGCGCGAGAAGCTCAACCGCGTGGCCTACGAGAAGCTTCAGGCGACCATTCAGAGCGGTACCCCGCTCGATGAGTCGATCGCCGACGAGGTGGCGCACGCGATGAAGGAGTGGGCGATCGGGAACGGCGCCACGCATTTCACCCACTGGTTCCAGCCCCAGCGCGGAGGAACCGCCGAAAAGCATGATGCCTTCATCAGTTACGGCGAAAACGGGGAGCTGATCGAGCGGTTTTCGGCCAAGCAGCTGATCCAGTCCGAGCCCGACGCGTCGTCGTTCCCCTCCGGCGGCATCCGATCGACATTCGAGGCCCGCGGCTACACCGCCTGGGACCCGACCTCCCCGGCATTTCTCCAGGAGACCGGGGATACCCGCACCCTGGTCGTTCCGTCCGTCTTTCTCTCCTGGACCGGCGACGTACTCGACCTCAAAACGCCCTTTCTGCGCTCGATGCGCGCCCTGAATGACGTGAATATCCGGCTCCAGCGGGCTCTGGGAAACCGGCTTGCGAAAAAGACGATCGTCTTCACCGGTCCGGAGCAGGAATACTTCGTCGTTTCGCGGAAGTTGTATGAGACCCGGCCCGACCTGCGCATCTGCGGCCGGACGCTGTTCGGCGCGGCACCGGCCAAGGGGCAGCAGATGGAGGATCATTACTTCGGCTCGATCCACCGGAAGATGCTGCGGTTCATGGAAGACCTCGACCGCGAGCTGTACCGGCGCGGCATTCCGTCGAAAACCCGCCACAACGAAGTTTCGCCAAACCAGTTCGAGCTGGCGCCGCTGTTCGAGGAGGCGAACCTCGCGATCGACCACAATCTCCAGATCATGGACATCATGAAGCACGTCGCCATGCGTCACGACTTCGTCGTTCTCCTGCACGAGAAGCCGTTCGCGGGGGTCAACGGGTCGGGCAAACACGTGAACTGGTCGATCGGAGATTCCACCGGGGCGAACTACCTCGAGCCCTCCGCCTCACCCCTCAAGAACATCACCTTCCTGCTCACGCTGGGCGCGATGATGCTCGGCGTCGACAAATACGGCGGCCTGCTTCGCGCGGCCGTCGCCGATGCCGGAAACGATCACCGGCTCGGTGCCAATGAGGCCCCGCCTGCGATCATGTCGGTCTATCTCGGTGAGTATTTAACCCAGCTCGTCGACGAGATCGCCGGCATCGGCAAGCTGAACGAGCAGACGATGGCCCATATCAACATGGGCGTGCGCAATCTCCCCCGGGTTACGCGCGACTATTCGGACCGCAATCGCACCTCGCCGATCGCCTTCACCGGCAACAAGTTCGAGTTCCGCGCTGTCGGCTCCTCCCAGAACTGCTCCGAGGCCGTGACCGCCCTGAATTTGGCCGTCACCTTTGGCTACTATCAGATCGAGAAGCGGCTGTCCGCGCTCAAGACGCCCCGCGACATCAAGGAACGGGCCATCACAGTCCTTCGTGATATTTTCCGGGAAACGCGGCGCGTCCGGTTCGAGGGAAACGGCTACTCGAGCCAGTGGCATGCCGAAGCCGAGAAGCGTGGCCTGCCGAATGCGCGCAACACCCCCGAGGCCGTCCAGGTATATCTCGAGAAGGATGTCGGGGAGCTGATGGAGCGGACCCACGTCCTCTCGACCCGCGAGCTGCATGCGAAGGTCGAGGTGAAGCTCGAGACCTACGTCAAGACCAAGGAGATCGAGTACAAGACTGCCGTCAACATGGCTCGCACGCTGATCATTCCTGCCCTGACGCGGCAGGTGGCGACGACGGCCGGTGCCGCCGCCGCCGCGAAGGCTGCCGGGCTTACTTCGAAACGCCTCCAGGCCGAGGCGCGCCGGTTCGAAGAGCTGTTCACCCTTGTCCATGAACGCGCCGAGGAGCTTGAGGCGGTCCTCCGGAAGGCTGGCGAGCGCAGGAATTCCCATGAGCATGCCGTGTATCTCGCCACGAACGGGGAAAAAGCGCTCGGCGGCCTGCGCTCCGTCGTCGACGAGGCCGAACAGTCCCTCGCCGCCGAGTTCTGGCCGATGGCCAAATACCAGGAACTCCTCACCGTCCTGTAACCGATCTCCACACCGTTCGCCCCTTGTGCTGTCTGGCGTTTGTAGGGGCGGGTTTGTGGAGTGAGCCTTCGTGCCAGGCAGGCAAGTTTCTTTACAAGAACCGATCTGCAGATGGCACTGATGAAATCCTGAAACGAGGTTTGAAAAAAAT
This sequence comes from Candidatus Ozemibacteraceae bacterium, assembly GCA_036567845.1. Taxonomy (GTDB): domain Bacteria; phylum Muiribacteriota; class Ozemobacteria; order Ozemobacterales; family Ozemobacteraceae; genus MWAR01. Next base: position 4,190 of record DATCTT010000186.1, read on the forward strand.
CCGGGGCGGTTTTCGAACCGCCCCGGTATTATATATATTGCTTTAGTAACTCTGTGGTCTCGTGGTGATATTTTCTCTGTGTCTCCGTGGGAAAGCGGTCTTCGTTCGAGATGTCATCGTGCGAGGGCGGCCTCGATCTGGGCGACGGTTTTGGGGATCGATGGACCGAGAATGCGCCGGCCTTCGGACGTGACAAGCACGTCGTCCTCGATCCGGATGCCGCCGAACCCGATATACCGCTCGACGGCGGCATAGTCGATGAAGGCAGCGTGCCTCTGATCCTTTTTCCAGGCGGCGATCAGGGCGGGAATGAAGTAGACGCCCGGCTCGACGGTCATCACGTGGCCGGGCCGGAGGCTGCGCGCGAAACGCAGGTAGGCGAGGCCGAACTGGTCGCTGCGGGCCACTTCCCCGCCGTAGCCGACGTGGTTCTCGCCCAGCCCTTCCATGTCATGCACGTCGAGACCCAGGGCGTGG
>DATCTT010000187.1:0-65312 GCA_036567845.1 Candidatus Ozemibacteraceae bacterium
TCCGCCTGTCCGGGCGGCGGGGGGCGGTGCGACGGGAAGTGCAGTCTCCATGCGGGCTCCACAGGAGCCACAGTAGCGGCGGTTCGGGTCATTCTGCTGCGAGCAGTTCGGACAGACCGGCATGATTCACATCTCCTGCGGTGCTTCGATTCCCAGAAGGTCCAGTCCGAGGGCCAGCGTGCGGCGGGTGATGCGGCAGAGGGCAAGCCGGGCCCGGCGCTGGCCGGCATCCGCGGCGATCAGCACGGGACACTGGTCGTAGAAGGCGGAAAACGCCGTGGCGAGATCGTACAGGTAGGTGCACAGCGTGTGGGGCCGCAACTCCGACTCGACCGAGGTCACGACGTCGGCGAACTCGAGCAGTTTCACGCCGAGCGCCCGTTCGGCCGGCTCGACGAGATCGGGGCTGCCCAGATCCTCGGATTCGGCGATGCCGCCCTTCCGGAAGATCGAGCAGATGCGCGCATGGGCATACTGCAGATACGGCGCGGTGTTGCCCTGCAGGGCCAGCATGCGGTCGAACGAGAACACATAATCGTTGTTCCGGTTCTGGCTCAGGTCGGCATACTTGATCGCGCCGATACCGACGGCTTTCGCGACGCGGCGCTTCGTCTCCTCGGCCAGGTCGGCGTTCTTCTCGCAGACCACCGCGTAGGCCCGTTCGACCGCCTCGGCCAGCAGATCAGAGAGTTTGACGTTCTCGCCGGTGCGGGTCTTGAGCGGCTTGTTGTCCTCGCCCAGAACGCTGCCGAACGGCACATGCTCGAACTTCACGGCGCTCCCGTCGGTCCGCGAGGTCCAGCCGCACACCGCCGCCACGTCGAACACCTGGGCGAAATGCAGGGCCTGGCGGGCATCGGTGACGTAGATCACACGGTCGGCCCCCAGCTCCTCGACCCGGTACCGGATGGCGGCCAGATCGAACGTCTCGTAGTTGAAACCCCCGTCGGACTTCTGGATGATGACAGGCAGCGGGCTTCCGTCCTTGGCTTTGAAATGCTCGAGAAACACGCACTGGGCGCCCTGCGACTCGACCAGCTTGCCGCGCCCGCGGACGGCCTCGACGGTTGCCGCAAGCCGGTCGCGGTAGAAGCTCTCGCCCCGCTCGTGCTCGGGAGCCAGCTTCACCCGCAGCTCGTCGTAGATGCGATACACCTCGGCCATCGAGACCCGGGTCACGGTGTGCCAGTCGGTGACGAGGCCGGCATCCCCGTTCTGGAGCTTCACGAGAATCTCGTGACAGGCGGAAGCGGCGGCCGGGTCTTCCTTGCAGGCGGCGCTCGCCTCGCGGTACAGGCTTTCAAGGCGCGCCAGGGTCAGCTCGGTCTCGACGGCCACGCCCCGCGCTTCCAGATCGCGCAGCACCGGGCAGGCTTTCCACAGCACCATGGCGATCGGCAGGCCCCAGTCACCGAGATGGTTCTGGCGGATGACGGTTTCGCCGCGGGCTTCGAGCACGCGGGACAGGACGTCGCCGATGATTGTCGAGCGCAGATGGCCGACATGCATTTGCTTTGCTATATTTACACTGGAATAATCGACCACCACGGTCTGGGGTTTGTCCTCGCGGCGCAACCCGAGATCGTCGCGGCGGGCGGTTTCCTCCAGAATGCGGCTGATGACCGGGGTGTTCACGAACAGGTTCACGAAGCCGGGCGGGGCGACCTCGACCCGGGCGAACCACGCGGTCTCGGTGCGCAGGATTCCCGCGATCTCTTCGGCGAGCTCGAGGGGCCGCTTCTTTGCGGGTTTGGCCAGCCGCATCGCCGTGTTCAGGGCGAAATCCCCCTTGTTCCGGTCGGGCGGCGTCTGAAGCTCGAACACGCCGGCCGGGTCGACGCCATACCGGCGCACGGTTTCCGTCAGTTTCGACGAGATCAGGGCGAGCAGGTGTTTTTTCACGGACGGTCTCCTGTGGGTTCAGGCTTTGGCGCGCATGATCAGCCACACGCCGATGCTGCCGATGATGAAGTTCGGCAGCCAGACGCCCAGGAAGGGCGACACGTAGCCCCCGGTCGCGAACGCTTTCCCGGCGGCGAAAAAGACGTAGTACAGGAAAATGATGACGACCGACATGCCGATGCCGATGCTGGTGCCGGACCGGTTGGTCTGCGTTCCGAGCGGGGCGCCGAGCAGGACGAAGATCAGCGCCGCGAACGGGATCGAGGTTTTCGTCCAGAACTCGATCCAGTTCTGTTTCAGGGCCTTGCCCGACAGGCCCTTCTTCTGCATCTCCTGGATGTAGCCGTAGAGCTCGCTGATGTTCATGCGGCGCGGGTCCTTGTTGTCGGGTACGTCGTCCGGGTTCACGTAGTGCGTGTCGATCGGGTAGTCGAGCGTGTCGAAGTAGGTGTAATGGTAATCGGCGCCGGAACTTCGGATGTCGGAGATCCGGCCATCCCAGAAGACGCATTTGCCGTCGTCGATGCGGGCTTTCGAGGCTTCGATCACGCGGGGGTAGTTTTTGGGCTGCCCCTCATACATGATCACGCCGAACATGTCCCGTGAGTCCTTGTTGAACTCGCGCACGAAAAACTTGCGGCCGGGGCCTGCCTCGAAGAACCGGTTTGCCGCGATCTTGGGAAGCGGCCGTTTCAGCGTCACCTCGCGCCGGAACAGCTTGCTGAACTTGTCGTTTGCGACCGGCACCACCTTCTCATTGAACAGGAACGTGATTGCCGTGATTGCCAGCCCTGACACGACGGCCGGCGCCGCGATGCGGGAAAAGCTGTACCCGCCCGCCTTCATTGCGATGACTTCGGAATCTGATGAGAGGCGGCCGAACGCGACGAGCGTGCCGAGCAGAATGGCCATCGGAAAGCTGATCACGAGCGTCGGAGGCAGGTTATACACGAAGAAGAGGAAGACGACCGAGAAGGGAACTCCCTTGGAGAAGATCAGGTTGATCAGCTCCATCATCAGATCGATCAGCCAGATGGCAACGAAAAACGCCATTCCAAACAGGAACGGCTGCAGGAGCTCCGAAAGGATATACCGGTCGATGGTTTTGAACATGGGTCGCGGCACACTGTACCGTGCCCGCCCCCGGATTGCAACCCCGCTTCCTCGAGAGGAAAGATGGAAACCACAGACGACGCAGATGGCGCAGATAAATTCCAGAAATTCCCCTTTTTATAAGGACTCCGGCGCATATTGCCAATCAGGTGGTCCAGACGTTCGTGCCTCCCGGTTTTTCATCGGCGTTCATCTGCCCTGCATCTGCGGATGCGTTCTTGAAGCCGAGGATCATTTCAACGGAGTATCTCGGTGGTGCGTCTCTCGTTGCCCACCTGAAAAGATCTCCGCGCCCTTTTCGGGGGGAGTGTGGTATAATCGCGGCGCACGACCCGCCATCACATGCAGAATTATTATCAACTCTTCGGTGTGCCGAATTTCGCCGGTCTGGATGAGATCCAGAAGGCGTATAACCGCATGTACGCCGAACTGTTCACAGGCGACAGCCCTCTTGCGAACATCCCGCGGCTGAAAGAGCTGAAGGATGCCTTCGACATGATGCTCGACCCTGCGCGGCGCGAAGAATACGACACTCGACTGCGTGAGTTCATCGAGCATCTCGAGAAACGCTTTGAAGAGGCGACGCGAGCCCTTTCCGAGGACCGGTACCAGGACTGCATCGATATTCTGAAAGAGTGCATCCGCGCGAATCCGCGGGAGCCGGACTTTTACGAGGCGATGGGGCTTGCCTGCCAGCTTTCGAAGAGGCTCGACGAGGCGGTCAAAGCGTTCCAGCAGGGATTGCAGATCGATCCGAAGAATCCCCAATTCCACTGGTATCTCGGAGACCTGTTTCGCGGGCTGCATGACGACGAGAAGGCCGACACGCATTATCTCGACGCCGCGGAGGGGTTCAAAAAGATTCTCGAGGTCGACCCGCGCAATGCCCAGGCCCTCGAGCTGATGGCCGACACGTATTCCAAGATGAAGTGGTTCGAGGAGTCGCGTGATGTTTACATGCAGCTCGTCGAGCAGTATCCCTACAAGGCCGGCTATCATCGCGACCTGGGCGGCGTTCTCTATGAGCTGGACGAGCTCGAGGGAGCGGAAGAGCAGCTTCTCGAGGCTCTGCGCATCGAGGCCGATGACGCTTCGGCGCTGCTGTTCCTGGGCCTCGTCTACTACAAGCGCCGGTTGCTGACTCTGGCCGTTCAGACGCTCGAGGCATCGATCGATCGGAATCCCGACCAGCCCGAAACGGTGCAGCTCGTCGAGAAGATCCGGGAAGTCCAGGCCCAGATCGGCCGGACTGTCGAAGAGATCACCTACCAGCCCGAGCCCGACGCCGTCGTCGAGGGACTGGTGAAATGGTATAACGTCGAGACGGGAATGGGCGTTCTGACCTGCCCGGAGTATCCCGAGGTTCTGCTGCATTATACGGCGCTTCAGCCGGCCGACCAGGAGACCCTTGCGAAGGGGGATGCCGTGCGGTTCGGCGTCGTGAAGGACAAGATCGGCCCCGTTGCCGTTCAGATCGAACGCCTGGGCTCGACCCCCGACTCGGATACCCTTCCCGGAACGATCGTCCGGTATGATCCCAAGCTCCGCATCGGGATCATCAAGACATTGGGCGAACGCGAAATCATGTTCCCCTTTGCTTCGCTTTCCCAGGATCTGATGGAAAACGTCGAGATTGGCCGCGAGGTGCTGTTCGAGACGAAAAGCGTGATCGGCCTCTCCGACAAACCGATCGAACAGGCCATCAACATCCGGCCACGCAAAAAGAAGACCCCAGCGCCCGTGCAGCCGCCGGATGCTCCTCCAAAAGATCCCAAAGGCACGAACGGCACTCCCTGATCCGCGTCTTCAGCCTATTCCGCGCAATAAGATATAATATTATTTCGTATATTTGATGTGGGTGATTCGTTCGTCGTATAGGGGTGGGTTTCAACCCCGCGCCTGCAGCTGCGAACTCGCCGATCCCGACCGCGGCTTTGTGCCTTTGTGATTCGTTCTCTTTTGTGTCGTTGTGGTGAACGATCTCCGGCTGGTCACTCCCGCGAGGTGAGGGCGAAGAACGCCTTTTCGAGCGAATTGTCATGCGGGCCGCACACCTCTTCCAGGGGGCCGGCGGCTCGCAGCGTCCCCTGATCGATGATCGCCGCGTGCGTCACCAGTTTTTCGACGACTTCGAGCACGTGGCTCGAGAACAGCACCGTCGAACCTTCCTCCGTCATGCGCACCAGCATCGAACGGCAATCCCGAACCGCCTGCGGATCGAGGCCATTGAACGGCTCATCCAGCAGCAGGACGGCGGGGCGGTGCAGGACGATTCCTGCGAGCGCCAGCTTCTTCTTCATGCCAAAACTATAATTTACGGTATATTCGCCTGCGGCCGTTTCCAGGTCGAAGAAGCCCAGCAGCTCCCGGATGCGGGAGTCGCTCTCGGCGCCGGTGATGCCGCGCATGTCGGCGACGAACTCGAGAAACTGCCGGCCGGTCAAATAATCGTACAGGAACACCTCGTCGGGCAGATACCCGACCCGCGCCCGTACCTCGACGGACTGGCGCGCGACATCGAGGCCGTCGATGCGCGCCGATCCCGATGTAGGCTGGAGCAGGCCCATCAGCATGCGCAGGGTGGTCGTCTTCCCCGCCCCGTTCGGCCCGAGAAAGCCGAACATCGCTCCGCGCGGCACGTTCAGCGTCAGCCCTGCAACGGCCTGTTTATCCCCGTAGCACTTCGTCAGCTGCTCGATCTCGATCATCGTTTCCGCCATGCAAATCACCACCCGCCTCTTCCGTCCGCTTCCCCGAGAGAACATATCAGATACCAGGAACGCTTTACCACCGAGACACGAAAGAGACGAACCACAGAGATGCTCCGTTGAAAAAATCAAGTATTTCAGGACCGAAGGCGAGGAAAACGCTCATCACAGAGCACACGATGAACACAGAGGTCTCACAGAGATTTCTTTTCCCCCCATGAAGCCGTTTTCCATGGTGATGGCCCGAGACTTCTAGGGCGACGAATGTTCAGAAGAGAACATACCCGATACCGAGACACAGAGGTTGAAGAACAGTTCTTTCTCTGTGTCTCCGTGCCTCTGTGGTTCGTCGGTGGTTATTTCATCCGCTCCTCGTGGCGGCGCTTGAGGGTGCGTGCGTAGGTGGCGAGCTCGGGAAACTCGTCGAATGCGGCGAATGTCGAGCCGTTGTCCCAGAAATCTCCCAGGGCCCGAAAGCCGGTGTGCTCGTATTCCGAGGCGGTGATCAGCATCTCGAGCTTGTCGATGGCGCGGACGAACCGCGCCTCGACCGACGCGTTCCCCTCGAACTCGGCGAACAGCTTCTGATAGCGCCCGCCGGCTTCTCCCAGCGGCGCCGTCATGTCCGAAACAGCCGCCTGCTCGGCCTCGGCTTTCTGTGTCCAGTATTTCAGAGCCGTGTAGGGGATGTCGCCCACCCGGCATTCGCCCAGCTCGTGAACCATCGCCAGCTCGAGCGCATGCGCCCGGTCGAGCCGGTGGCTGGTGACCTTGTCCGCCAGGAGCATCGTCAGCAGGGCGACCCCGAACGCGTGGTCGGCGATCGACTCGCAGTCCCGGATTCCGCGAAGCTGCCAGCCGGTCCGCCGGATTTTCTTGAGATTGAGAAAATCATGGAACAGGCCGTCGAGAGTGGTCAGATCGAAGCTCATGCATCGTCTCCGTCGTGAGTGTGATTGCGCGTCATGATACCCGCCAAAACGGGCCGGAGCAAACGCCGGAAAAAAAGAAGACCGGGGAGTGATCCCCGGCCCGAAAAATAAGGAGGCAAACAAAACCATGATCCCTATCGCCCGGAAGTGAGGATTTCTTGAGAGTCACCTTCGCGACACCCACAGACATCCGCAAACATCCCCAAACACCGCCGCCATTTCCCAAAGAAAGACAGGCGCAGCGGTACCGAAAATTTTTCTCGGGAATTATCACGACGGATCCCCATTTCCTCTGGACGATGTCGTTTGTTTGATGGATTGCAGGCGTGCTATCTTGATTACATGCCTGTCGTTTTCAAATACGAAGGATACCGATTCTTCTTCTTTTCGAACGAAGGGAGCCCGCGTGAGCCTCTTCACATACATGTTCGGAGAGGGGATTGTCTTGCGAAGATTTGGCTGGATCCTGAGGTGAAGCTTGCAGAATCCTGGGGGTTCAGCCCAGCGGAGCAGAAATTGATCATGCTTCTCGCCGAAGAAAAACGCGAGATGATCAGGGGGTTTTGGAATGAATATTTCGCACATTGAGCCTCTCGCGATCAACGTGGATTTCGATGAGAATGCCATGTGGGTGCAGCTTGCTGACGGCCGTCGCCTTGGTGTCCCGCTGGCGTTCTTTCCGCGGTTGTATACCGCCTCGCCCGACCAACTCAAAACGTGTGTCATTAGTGGCGGCGGTAGAGGATTGCACTGGGAGGCTCTGGATGAAGACATCTCGGTGCGAGGTCTTCTTCTGGGCCTCGGCGACCAGACCGTCGGCGATATGCGGAAGACAGGTTGAAACATTCTCGGGTGGAGCATCTCAGAGTCATTCATGATCGTGCCCTTTCATCGGCGGAAAACATGGCATGTGATGAAGTGCTGGGGCGGTCGATGCTGATTCGGGGCGGGGCGGCGTTTGCCCGGTTTTACCGATGGAGCCCGCCGACGTTGTCGTTCGGCTTTTTTCAGCCTGTCGAGCGATTGATCGACCCGGCCGCCGCTGCTACCGCCGGGATCGGTCTGGTGCGTCGCTCGTCCGGCGGGAAGATGGTGTTCCATGCCGACGAGATCACGTTCGCGATCGGGATGCCCCTGCGGCTGCTCCGGGGTGACGCTCCGGGAAGCTCGGACTTTCTCACCTGTTTCCGGGCCGTCATGCAGCCTCTCGTCGATGCCCTGAGCGCGGCGGGGGTGCCGGCCCGATTCTCTGCGGATCACGAGATCGAGTCGGGACGGTCAGACCGTATCCATTGCTACGCGGCGGCAGCGGGCCACTCCGTCTATGCGGGGCCGAAAAAACTCGTGGGGGCAGCCGGCATCGTGAAAGGGGAGATTCTCACGGTTCATGGTTCCCTGCCGATCACGCGCACCCCGCTGCCCGGTACGCTGTTTCTCGGGCCGGCACGGTCGGCTGTCCTGCCCGATATCGCGGTGCTGACCGATTTCATCGGGGCCGAAGAGATCGGCATGCTTCCGGGGCAGATCGCCGGGTGTCTTGCTGAGCGGTTCAACCTCGTGACGGCCGAATCGGAATACGAGCCGGTCGAAAGCCGGGAAATCGAGATCCTGAGCCGTGAAAAATACGCCCGCCTCGACTGGAAATCCCTCCCATCCGCAACCTGGGAAGAATCCCTGGCTTCCGCAGATCTTCAGGACGCCCACGCATAGCCCAAAAGCACATCCGCAGATGTCGCAGATGACACAGATTCCTTTATAGAAAAAACTTCGAAGGATGTCCGTGGATTCCGATCATCGCGAATCATTCTCCTCGTTTCCTGTATATCCGCGATCACGGATGTGGTGTGATACCCCGGGCGGGTTTGAAACCCGCCCCTACGTCCTCTCCGTGTTCGGTGGCTCTGGGAGGTGTGCCCTTCCGTGCCTTCACGGTGAAAAATCCTCTGTGCCTCTGTGATGCGTCTCCTCCGTCTCTTGTGGTGAGATGTTCTTCTCTGGGAGGTTGCAAACCGGGGACGGTTTGATTATCTTTCCTTGATTGTGCTGGAGACGACACAAAAGCCGAATGTCATGCCTGAAATCGAAGTAACACAGCTCCCTCGCGGTGGAACCCTCATCCGGACCCCCGCGGGTGTGCTGCAGGTCGGGGCAACGCCCGAGACCATCAAGGACACCCTGCACATCATGGGTGATGTGCCGGACACCTTCGTGTTGCCCAACCGGCTCTTCAGCACCGAGCGCGGCGTCTCGCTGGCCGACATCGAGTTCCCCGCCTATTACAACTATTTCCTCAAGAAGCGCAGCATCAAGGTCATCGGCCAGACGCACCAGCTCGAGACGATCATGGGCGTGCTGAAAGAGGCCGTGCTCGGCCCCGACTCCATCAGCCTTCAGCGGGAATACCCCTTCGGCGTCAACCGCGAGCTCATTCCCGATCTGCGGGCCGAGATGGAGTTCTTCCGCGCGAAAGACGCGTCCGGGCTGCGGAAGATGGAAATGAGCGACATGGCGATCGGCGTCCCGTGGGGCCCGAACAACCGCGTGCCGTTCGGAACCCTTGCCCTCGAGCGCACCCCGAAGGGCATGCTGCGTGTCGTCGATGGGGCCCGGGTGCTCGCCGAAGTGCCGCTGGATGTCACGTTCGGTGACCGCCAGTTCCCCGAGCGCAAAAAGCCGTTCGAGCCGCCCCTCTTCGGCGTGACGGTCATCGGCTCGGGCCACGGCTTCGATCCGAAGGAGATGACGAGCGGCTTCATCGTCTGGGTGAACCGCCGCGGCATCCTCGTCGACCCGCCCGTCGACTCGACCCACTGGCTCAAGGCGATGGACATCAACCCCCGCCTGATCGACGACTGCATTCTCACCCACTGCCATGCCGACCACGACTCCGGCATTCTGCAGAAGATCCTCGAAGAGAAAAAAATCAATCTCTATACAACCGAGACGATCATGGAAAGCTGCGTGCGCAAGTATCGCGCGCTGACCGGACTGTCGCACAAGACGTTCGTCGGGCTGTTCCATTTCCATTCGGTGACGCTGCAAGTTCCGATCCGTATCCATGGCGGTGAGTTCCGGTTCTTCTACACGCTGCACTCGATCCCCACCATCGGTTTCGAGGTGTATTTCCAGGGAAAAAGCTTCGCCTACTCGTCGGATTCGCTCTACGATCCGCCGACCGTGCGCAAGCTGTTCGACATGGGCGCGATCAACCGGTACCGGATGATCGAGCTGATGAACTTTCCCTGGCATCACACGGCCATCTTCCATGAGGCCGGCATTCCGCCGATCCACACCCCGATCAAGAACTTGGCCGAGCTGCCCGAGAACGTCCAGGAGCGGCTGTATCTGATCCACGTGTCGGAACGCTCGATTCCGGCGGGAACGAAGCTGCGCAAGGCTCCGGCCGGCCCCGACGACACGCTGGTGATTCCCGTCACGGCCCCGGTCAGCAACGAGGCGCTGCAGTATCTCGACGTGCTCAGTCACATCGACCTGTTCTCGGAGCTTCCGATCGAGAAGGCCCGGGAGTTCCTGACGCTGGTCAAGGTCGAGACCTTCCATGAGGGCGACGTCATTTTCCGGCAGGGAACAGTCGGCGAGCGGTTCTTCATGGTCGTCAACGGTCGTGCCCAGGTGCGGCGCGACGGCGTCGTGCTGAAGACCTATACCAACAACGATTATTTCGGCGAGACCTCGATGATCCTCAACATGCCCCGCAATGCCGATGTCGTGGCCGAAAGCGAGCTGAAGGTGCTCGCGATGGATAAATACGACTTCCTGTATTTCATTCGCGGCTCCGAGATCGCCCGGCACATGAAGGTCATCGCCGAGAACCGCGAATACGACACCTGGACGCTGTTCGACGAAGCCCCGCTGCTGCACGGACTGTCGGCGACGCAGCGCACCCAGCTCCAGGGCATCATGACGCGGGTCGAGTTCGCCGACGAGAAGATCATCGCGAAGGAAGGCGCCGAGCGCGATACGATCTATCTCGTCGATTCCGGCACCGTCGCGATGTCCCGCTGTGGACGCCGGGTGGCCCGGGCGCGGCGCGGCAGCCTGTTCATGCGGATCTACTCGACCCCGGCCCGGGGGCGGCACCGGTTCACCCTGACGGCCGCGGGGCCCGTGGTCGCATATACGATCGATACGATGGAGTTTTACCGCTTTCTGGAGCGGAATCCGGGGGTGTTCCTGCTGCTGCGCGAGGCGAAGATCCGAGCCCAGATCGTCGTCGATGAGCGGAACGGCCGCCCGTGAAAGGATAACCCATGATCGACAAGTTCCAGGCGGTGCTGCTCGGATACGCGATCGGTGACGCTCTTGCCGCGCCGATCGAGGATGTCATCCGCGACCCGGCGATCGGCCATCAGCGCGTGACGGGGTATGTCAAAGCCATGCCGTCCCACCCGGTCGCCCATCTCGAGCCCGGCCAGTATTCGGATGAAACCCAGATCATGCTGCTCGTGGCCGAGAGCCTCGTCGAGAAACGCTCGTTCTCGGTCGACGATCTCGCCCACCGGTTCGTGGACTGGTACCAGACCCAGAAGCTGCGCACCGCCTGGCGGTTTCCGGGAAACACGATGATGAAGGCCTGCCGCAAACTCGCGGCCGGCGTTCCCTGGGCGCAGGCCGGATTCCCGTCGGCCGGCGTCGTCGCTTCGGCCCGGGCTGTTCCTATAGCTCTTGCTATGTGGCGTTCGCCGGGCCTGCTCAAGGATGCCCTCGACAAGTCGTGCCGGATCACGCATACCGATCCGCGTGCGGTGGCCGGGGCGATTGTTCTGGCCACGGTGATCCGCATGGGGCTCGAGGGCAGCGAGCCCTCGGCGGATGTCATCGTGAATGCGGCGATCGAGCGGGCGCAGGGCTTCGCGCCCGAGATCGTCCGGCGGCTCAAGACGATGCGGGATGCGCTTCGCGCCGAACCGGCCGTCGCCATGCAGCAGATCGGCGTCAGCGGCTTCGCCATGGAGGCGGTGCCGGCCGCGCTGTACTGGTTCCTGCGGCATCCGCGCAAGTTCGACGAGATGATCGTCGCCGCCGCCAATGTTGGCGGAGATGCCGACGCGATCGCAGCCATGGCCGGAGCCATGTTCGGCGCGTTCAACGGCCTGGCGGCCATTCCCGACAAGTGGTTCGACCGGCTCGAGAATGCCCCCCGCATCCGCCAGCTCGGCTGCGACCTCTACCGCCTCTCCACCCCCCAGAAGTAAGGAAGACCGGGAATTTTCATCACGGAGAACACGGAGAGCACAGAGAATTCACAGAGAGGACCTTTTGGAAAAGGGTTCTTTGTAAATTCATTCTGATTAGTTTGTTGTTGTGCTTTTTTATGGTGTTGTAGAGAATCTCTGTGAAACCTCTGTGTCCATTGTGTTCTCTGTGATTCGCTTTTGTCCCTCTCTCCCCCTCAGAAGGGAACAACACCGGGAATTTTCATCACAGAGAACACGGAGAGCACAGAGAATTCACAGAGAGGACCTTTTGGAAAAGGGTTCTTTGTATATTCATTCTGATTAGTTTGTTGTTGTACTTTTTTATGGTGTTGTAGAAAATCTCTGTGAAACCTCTGTGTCCATTGTGTCCTCTGTGATTCGCTGTTGCTTTTTTATAAAGGGGTATATATGACTGAATCGCTGACGCATCTCGATCTTGAGGGGCGGGTGAAGATGGTGGACGTGGGGGGCAAGGCCGTCACGAAACGGCGCGCTGTTGCCTTCGGCTCGGTGCGCGTCGGCGAAAAGGCGCTTTCCCTTCTGCGCGACGGACAGATCGCCAAGGGCGATGCCTGGGCCGCGACCCGGGTGGCGGCTATCATGGCGGCTAAACGCACATCCGATCTGATCCCCCTGACCCACCCGATCCGCCTCGATGCGGTGAATATCACCCTCGCCCCCTGGGGCGCGGAGCGCGTCGCCATCGTTGCCGAAGCCGTGGCGAGCGACCGGACCGGTGTCGAGATGGAGGCCATGACGGCGGTTTCGGTTGCCCAGCTGAACCTGTATGACATGGTCAAGGGCGTGACGAAGGGCGTGATGCTCGAAAGCAGTCGCCTGCTGCTCAAAACCGGTGGCAAAAGCGGCGACTGGATGGGCGACGGCGTCGAAGCCGGCAGGATCGAGAAGCTCGCGACCAGCCGGGCAAAGGGTATTCCCAAAGATCCGACCGACGAGGTCATGGCCCGGGTCGGGTTTGGCGTCGAGGGGGATGCCCACGGCGGCGACTGGCACCGGCAGGTTTCCCTGCTCGGGATCGAGAGCATCCGGAAAATGCAGGAGAAAGGTCTGAAGGTGGATTTCGGCTCGTTTGCCGAGAATGTCGCCACCTCCGGAATATGCCTGTATGAGCTTCCTGTCGGTTCCCTGATCTGGAGCGAGGGCGGCGTTCTGCTCGAAGTGACGCAGATCGGCAAGGAGTGCCACACGAAGTGCGCCGTCTACCACAAGGCCGGCGACTGCGTCATGCCCCGTGAGGGCATCTTCGCCCGCGTCCTCGCCGGTGGCCCCCTCAAAACCACCCACCCCCTCCTCGCCATTAGGATGTGAGTGATGACGAGGGTGCACCACAGAGACACGGAGACACAGAGAAAGCGCTCGAAAAAGAATTCTTCTCTGTGCCTCTGTGTCTCTGTGGTTCGTTGAAGCCCCCGATGCGTATCATACGGTTTCTGGGGAGGTCGGGGAGCGGGAAGACGACGCTGATCGATGCTCTGGTGAAGCGGCTTTCGCACCTCCGGATCGCCGTCATCAAGCACACGCGCCATCCGCTCGACCCGCCGGCGTCCGGCAAGGACACCGCCTGCCACCTGGCCGCGGGGGCCGTCGCCAGCGCCGGTATCTCGCCCGGCCGAGCCGAGCTGTTCATCCAGGGGGACGTCGAGATCGGCATCGATGCAATGATCGCGTTCGTGGCGGACCGCGTCGATCTCGTGTTCGTCGAAGGCGCCCGCGAATACGACGCCCCGACCATCCTGATCGGCGATCTCCCAGACGGTTCTATTGCGAGCAATATCATAACCCGCCTGCCTGTCCATCCGGATGTCCCTCCCGATCTCCCGCAACGCCTTCTCTCGCCCTCTCATCCGTAGGGGGCATCACGATGCGCCCGGAATGTTCTTGGGATATCAGGATACGGTTTCACCACAGAGGCACAGAGACACAGAGTTCGAGCCGAATACCGCCCTCTCGCCCGTAGGGGCGCATCGCGATGCACCTGGGATATTCTCGAGATATCAGAACCGGTTTTCAATCACGGAGGAACCAAGGCACAGATTCTTCCAAGGGCTCTTCTCTGTGCCTCTGTGTCTCTGTGGTGAAGCGGTTTTCTCGAGGAGCTAACGATCTTCTGGCGGGATGACGATAGGTATCCCGTGATAGGAGACGTCATGATGGTTGGGCTCTGCCGGAATTCCGGGATTCGATGAAGTATCTGCTGGCTCTCGATCCGGGTTCCGACAAGTGCGGGTACGCCGTGGTGCGGTATGACCGCTCTCTCGTCGAAAAGGGAGTTGTGTACCTTGCCGAGCTGCACCGCACGCTTCAGCGCATATGCCGGGCGCCGCTTCCCGAGGTCATCGTGCTTGGCAGCGGAACGGCCGCGGCTGCCGTTTCCCATCTGATCGAAGATCTCGATCTCGGCGTCCCCGTCCGCATCGGGGAGGAGCGCAACTCGACCAGGGAAGCGCGCGACCGGTACTTCCGGGATCATCCTCCGACTGGCCTCTGGCGGCTCGTTCCCCTGGGCCTTCAGATTCCTCCGGTTCCCGTCGACGACTACGCCGCCCTCATCATCGCCGAACGGTACATCATCAAGAACAAATTGGGGGAAGAGAACGCACCACAGAGGCACGGAGACACAGAGGTCGATCAAGGATGAAGTCGGGGATGGATTCATATGAGCTGACGAACGAGGTCATTGGTGCTGCGATCGAGGTTCATAAAACCCTTGGACCGGGGCTTCTGGAGTCTATCTACGAAAGATGCCTCTGCCATGAGCTGAGTCTGCGTGGCATCGAATATGTCCAGCAGCTGGAAATTCCGCTGACCTATAAGGGAATGAGTCTGGACTCGTGTTATCGACTTGACATGATGGTTGTAGACCAGATCGTTGTTGAGGTGAAGTCCATCAAAACATTCGAGCCAATTCATACGGCTCAGATTCTGACCTATCTTCGATTGACCGGTAAACGACTTGGCCTGTTGATGAACTTCAACTCCCCAGTTCTTTCCAAAACTATCAAGCGAGTCATCCTCTGAATATATGCATGGAGTACACGAATGACTCGCCATGAAAGCAGAAAAACTCTGTGCCTCTGTGGGTCGTTGTCTAATAAAAGCTACCATGGTCTTGTCTTGGCTCTGTGTCTCCGTGTCTCTGTGGTTCGTTGAAAAAGGAAAAATATTTTCTTGACTTTCGGAAAGTACACAAATATACTCTCGGACCAAGGTGTAAGACCTCAAACACCAACCCAGGTGCACGGAAGGAGGTGCAACTGAAGTAGGTAGCCTGATAGGTGCGGTCCCAAACCTGAGGGCGAAGAAGACAAGTAGAAGCGAGATCTTAAGGGTGCCAACGGAAAAACTGGAAGGGAACGTGGATACTTCAAGTGAAACCGGAAACACCCCCAAAAGAGAACAAATCGAACGGATTCTTCCCCGCCAAGTGGTAAAAACTCCAAAAACCAAAATACCGAAAAGGGGAAAATCAATGAAACGCATCTCCATGCTTCTGGTCCTGGCCCTGGTGCTCAGCACCGTGGCCGCCAGCGCCAATCCGTTCTCCGATGTACCGTTCTCTCACTGGGCTTACGACGCGGTCAACAAGCTCGCCGCCAAGGGCATCCTTCAGGGTTATCCTGACGGCACCTACAAGGGCGAAAAGCACGTCACCCGCTACGCTCTCGCCATGGTCACCGCCAAGATGCTCGCCAACGTCGAGCAGATGCTCGAGAAGGGCATTGGCACGAACCTCGTCACCAAGTCCGACCTCCAGACCCTCGAGAAGCTCACCGTCGAGTTCGCTGACGAGCTGGCTCTTCTGGGCGTGAAGGTCACCGCTCTCGAAGACGACATGCAGGTCGTGAAGGAAGATGTCGCGACCCTGAAGAAGGACGTCGAGGGCATCAAGGACTACATGGCCAAGGGCGGTATGGAGAAGGTGAAGCTCTCCGGCGACATGCTCGTCCGCCACACCAGCCTGATCACCGACAACGATCTGTTCAATGACAACACCCGCGCTTACACGCAGCTCCGCTTCCAGTTCCGCGCGAACATCGACGAGAACGTCACCGCCGTGGCTCGCTGGCACATGCTTGACAGCCAGGAAATGACGGTTCCCGGTTCGGGTCAGGGCACCAACGTTGGCGAGCGTGGCGGCCGCTGGGGCAACAACGGCCTCATCGGTGGCAACCGCGACAATCTGGATGCCGGCGCCGAGATCGACCTGGCCTACTTGAACATCAAAGACATGTTCCGCTTCGGTGGCGACTTCACCTTCGGCCGCAACTTCTATGCGACCGGTCACAGCCTCCTCCTCAGCGACTACGTCGACGCGATCAAGTATGCCAAGCGCACTGGTGATGTCGATGTCGCCCTGTATTGCATCTATGACCTGCACGTCGGCAGCTTCGCTGACAAGGCTCTTGCCAATGACTACCGGAACCTCTGGGGCCTGACCCTCGGCACCAAGTATCGCGATCACGACCTCTACCTGAACCTCTTCGGTCAGGACGAGCCCGCTCGCGTGAACCAGCTCGCCGGTGTGCCCTCTATCCTCACGAATGTTGCTGGCGATCAGAGCAGCGACAAGATGTTCGACATCGAATTCGGCGGCAAGGGTCCCCTGGGGAAGAACGGTCACTGGGATTATGACCTGGGCTTCGCTTACACCGACTATCAGCTTGATGTTATCACTGGCGCTGGTCTGAACTTCATCAGCCCCGAAATGCAGGGTTGGATGGGTCACGCCGCTGTGAAGTGGGATTCCAAGAAAGAGTGGGCCGCGAAACTCGGTTACACCTTCGCTGACGACGAGTCTGTCGGCGCCATCAGCCTCGACAACAATCGCCGCTATGACGACGGTATCGAGACCCCCTACGAAGACATCGCCCGTGGCAACACCTACTTCCGCCGTGGCCTGCTCAACATGAGCGACATCAAGCTCCAGGTCGAGTATCGCCCTCGCAACACCAAGCACTACTTCCGCCTGGCCGGCGACTTCATGGACGAGCTGAAGGACACTGTGTCCAACGATCTGGCTCGCTATGCAAACGGTGGCAATGCGCGGTTTGTTGGCAATCCGGATCTGAACGCTGGTCAGACCACGAAGACCAACACTGCTTATGACATCTACAACAACTTCCTCACCGCTGATCCGAAGGCGACCATCCTGACCTTCGAGTATCGCTATCAGCTGGCTGAGAACACCCGCATCCGCGTTGGCTACACCGCCTTCGACATGACCGGCGACGCCGTTAAGGGTGCTGCCGCTGTCGCCGCCGGTACCGGCTCGACGGGCCGCGATTGGGATTACAACATGTTCTGGGCTGAGCTCTACAGCCGCTTCTAATCCCTTAGCTTAACCAGTCCTCAAAGAGCCCCGCGAAAGCGGGGCTCTTTCCTTTTGTCCCGATCCTGGCAGGGCCGGTGCAAGGATTCGGTGGGAAGTGTCTCTCAAGATCGAGCGGCTGAGTTTGTGGCAATCCAAAGAACCGGTCTGTCGTTTGAGAGGCGTGTGAGCATCGGTGGCCAGTTGACAAAGGGTTGCCGGGGCTTCTACCATACGTCGAAACAGGTCATTTCAATGGAGGAGACGAAACTCATGAAGAAACTCGTTTGTGGCCTCGTGATCGTGCTTGCGATGGCGGCCGCGCCGGCGTTTGCCGGGCTGATCGATCTGGTGCCGGCCGATTCGCCGTTCGTCCTCAATCTGAACATGGGCAAGCTGCTTGCCTTCGAGCCGATGAAGGCGATGGTCGACGAGACGTTCGGAACGGGCACCCCCGAAGGCAAGAAGGCCCTCGAAGAGTTCGTTGCCAAGCTCGGTTTCGACCCCTTCAAGCAGCTCGCCAACGTGATGGTCTACTCGTCGGAAGCCGGCTTCAAGGTCGAAGACATGCGGGACCACGTCGGCATCCTCGTCGACGGCTCGTTCGATGCCAAGAAACTGGTTGAAGGCATCAAGGCCGACACCGAGCTGATGAAGCAGGTCGACCTCGTCGGGTTCGAAGGCCTGACCGCGATCGCCGGCAAGGACAGCGGCCGCAAGGCGGCGTTCCTCGACGAGAAAACGGCCGTTATGGGCGCCGATGAGATCATCAAGACCACCGCGACCGTGAAGAACGGTAAGGCCAAGGCCCTGGCGGCCGATCCGGCTTTTGCCGGCATGCTGAAGAAGGTCGACGCGAACGCCGGCATGTGGGGCTGCGCCCTCGTCACCGCCGACATGAAGGCCCAGGCGAAGTCCAACCCTGTCAGCGCCCCCCTGGCCGCCGCCAATGCGATGTTCCTGAGCGTCACCTTCGGCAAGGATATGGGCATCAACGCCGCCGCTGAAGTGGCCAAGGCCGACGAGGCCGCGGCCGTCGCCGAGTGCGTCAAGAACTACGTTGCCATGTTCAAGGCCTGGGCCGTCGATGTGCCCGAACTGGTCGACGTCTTCAAGATGGCGAAGATCGAGACCGACGGCACGACCGTGAAGTTCGGCCTGAACCTGCCCAAGGCCCAGTTCGACACTTTCGTCGCCAAGATGCAGGAGCGCCTTGCCGCCCCGGCCACCCCTGCTGCTCCCGCCAAGTAAAGGCTGCGCAGGGATATCCCCTGTTGATCAGAGGCGCCGTCCCGGCAAATCGCCGGGGCGGCGTTGTCATTTCTGGGGAGCCGGCCGGTTCAGTTTCTCCCGCAGAACGGCGGCGACAAACACCGGAATGCTCAGCATCCGTCGGAACCTCGATGGTTCTCGATACAGCCGGAACAGCCATTCGAGGGCGAATCTTTGCATCCAGAGCGGCGCGCGCGGCAGACGGCCCGAAAGAACATCGAAGCTGCCCCCGACGCCGATGGCGATCATGCCCCGGGCAACCGGCCGCAACTTCGCAATGAACTCCTCCTGCCGTGGAACGCCCATCGCGACGAACACCAGGCGGGGTTGTGCCGCGAGAATCGTTCGGATGACGTCTGCCTCCTCGGCGGAGTCGGGTGCGAAATAGCCATGGTGGGTGCCGGCGACGGAAAGACCTGGAATGCGCTCCTGGATCTGCTCAACGGCCACCTCGATGATTCCCGGCCTGGCGCCGACGAAATAAACGGATTGATGCGCTTCGGCCGCCAGGCGACACAGGTCATCCACGAGTCCCACGCCCGGAATGCGTTCGACGATCGGCGTGCCGAGCACATCCGCCGCCCAGACGAGACCGGCTCCATCGGGCAGAACGAGGGACGCCTGGCTCAGGGCCTGGGCGAACGAGCGGTCATGCCGGGCGCGTTCGAGAGCGAGGGAATCCGCGGTGATCAGGTGGTGAAACCCGTCTCCCGCTCCAAGCCACGCGGCGATCCGCGCCAGGGCGTTCTGGCGGGAAATCGCGTCGACCGGTGAGCCGAGGATCGTGATGCGCTTCTGCTTGTCGACGGCTTCCGATCCGGAATCAGCCGGGGCATGGTCTTCCTGGGCCGCGGGGCGGGCGAGAATCCGGATGAACCAGGCCAGAGTGGCAATGACAAGGACGGCGAGGGCGAGATAGCCCCATGCCGCGGAGCGGCTCGCATACAGCAGAATCGCGAAATTCGGGGTCAGGAACACCAGGCCGGCGATCAGGACGAGACGGCGGCGCGGCAGACTCCAGGCGAAAGACCGGTGACGCAGGGCGGGGTCCGGCTCATACAGCTCGTTTCCGAGATATGAGAGAAGGATGAGAATGCTGACGAAGGCCGGAGGCAGCACAAGGACGGCTGCCGGAACAAGAAGCCCGATGCCCAGCAGGGTTTTCGACCGGCCGAGCATCGAGAGGGCGGCGAGAAGCCAGCCGAGGGCGAGATGCCCCGAGCTTCCCAGAAGGAGCCGCCGGCCCAGGGCGGCCGACACCAGCACCAGAGACGGCGTGACGATCATCGAGAGCGTGAACGAAAAGGCGGCGGCTGGGGTCGTTTCCTGCCCGGAAAAAAAGAGGAGGAAGGTGAGTCCGCTTCCGAGACACAGCAGCGAGGGCATGCCGAAAATATATGAAGATATATACAGGCTGATGATGATCGGGACAGGCCAGAACACGGCCAGCGCGATTCCGAGCGGATACGACGGATGGGTGACGGTCACGCCTGCCCAGGCGCCGCCGAGAAAGACGAAAAGCAGATAGGGCAGCAGGACCCGCCAGGTGATCAGGCCGATGTCGTGCAGAAACCCGAGAAGCGCGCAGGCAAACGTGCCGGCGAGCAAGGCGATCGTTTCGGGGGAGGTTGCCGGTTCCGGGGAGAGAAAGGCGATCAGCACCCCCAGAACGACGGGGAGACCGCCGATGTATGTGCCGCGCCCCAGATGCCGGGTTGCGCGTTCGAGCAGGGCGACGCCCGGAACGCGCAGGGAGATGAGAAACAGCGAAAACGCGATTCCCGTGGCGGTCACGAGAATGCTGAGGGCGAATATCCACCCGATCGTCAACCCGTCCATGATGAAGTTATCGGCATGAACCGCAGGGGAAGGAGAGAAGGCTGGTCGGCCGGCACGCGCGGGTCACGGGGCGCCCGTGAGTTCCCACTTGACGATGTAGTAGACGAAGCCCCCGAGAATGAAAAACTCGGAGTAGGCCATCAGCGGATACACCTTGCGCTTGGCGTCCCACCAGTCCCAGAAAAAGTTGAGGGCGTCGAACACGCTCAGCAGGATCTGCACGATCCAGTAAGCCGCGACGAACACCGCCGTCAGATACGCCGGGATGATGTAATAGAGCGCCATGCCGCGATGGTAGCACAGTCGGTGCCTTCCTTCAACAGCACGGCTGCATTCCACGCCTGTCCCTCTGTTGCGGAAATCTCCCTGACAGGCTAGTATGGCCGGGCTATGGGCGCGGAAAACACGATGCAGATCACCGGGGCCGATTCCCTGATCGGAGAGGCCCTTGCGGCCGTCCGCGGGGAATTCCCGTTTGCAGGGTACATGGATGCGACGGGGGAGTCCGCAAGAAATATTGCGAAGATTATTCTTTCCTCGCTTCCCACCGGTTCCTCTGTTCTGGATTTCGGGTCAGGGCCCTGCGACAAGACGGCCGTTCTCCAGAAACTCGGATACAGATGCACGGCCATCGACGATCTCGGCGACGACTGGCATCGGCTGGACGATAACAGGGCGCGGATTCTCGCGTTCATCCGGCACGCGGGGATCGTGTTCCACGAGGCCCCGACGGAGCAGCTCCGCGCGGCAGATGGCCGGCCATTCGACCTGCTGATGCTGAACGACGTGCTCGAACACCTGCATGACTCGCCGCGGGAGCTGATGAACTCGCTTGTCAGCCTGGTGCGTCCGGGGGGGCACGTTCTGATCACCGTGCCGAATGCCGGCAACATCAGAAAACGACTGGCGTTGCTCCTCGGGAAGACCAATCTGCCCGCCTTCGAACTGTACTACTGGCAGGCCGGCCGGTGGCGCGGGCACGTCCGGGAGTATGTCCGATCCGATCTCCGGCTCCTGGCGGGGTATCTGGGTCTCACGGTTCTCGAGCTGCGCGGCTGTGACCACATGACCGGCAAGGTGCCCGCTATTCTGAGGCCGCTATACCGGCTTGTCACAGGCGTATTCGACGGGTTCAAGGACACCTGGATGATGCTGTGCCGCAAGCCGGCGGACTGGAGTCCCCGATTGGAACTGCCACCCGAGGAATTCAGGAAGATGATGAACACCTATAATGCCTACTCTTTTTCCTGACCGCAGAATTCCGAATGGTCGAAAAATTCGGGTTGCCTGGCTGCTGACTCCCGTCACGTATGGCATGGGAGGCACATGGAAACATGTAAGCAACTGGGCCCGAGGTTTTGATCGGGAACGATTTGAATGTTGCCTCTTCTTTTGCCCGACGGCTCCGGAAAAAGAACAAGCTATTATGGAACATTTTGCCGGATTCCCCGGCCTTGTCGTGATTCCTGTCCGTGGATTGTATCCCGTCTCTCGGTGGATCCAAGGGGGGCTGCTGGAGCTGTATGCAGCTCTGAAAAACTGGAAGCCGGATATCCTTCACTCGATTTTTTTGCAGAGCGATATTGCCGCCGCTCTTGTTGGTCGTCGAGCTGGGATTCAGGTCCATATCTCTTCGTGGGAAAGCGATCCGTGTTACTGGCTTTCGCCAGGATGGAAGTATCCCCTCAACAATCTGGGATTCAACTACAGCAAACGCCGGATAGATCGGGTTATTGTCATTACCTCGCATATGCGCCGACTGGGGATTGACCGATTCCGAATCCCGGCTTCACGCATTTCTCAAGTCCCCGTTGGCTTGCCCCTGGAGGATTTTCCCCGGAGGAAGAACGTTGAGATTTGTGAACGTCCGTCGAGAAGCATTCGAATCGGGACGATTGCCCGACTGTCTCCGGAAAAACTCGTTGATACGATCATTCGGGCAATTCCCCTGGTGCTGAAAGTCTTTCCTGATGCCCGCTTCATTATTGCCGGGGACGGTCCGGAAAAATCACGACTGGAACAGCTTGCCGCTGATCTTGGCGTGGGTTTGAGCACCGAGTTTATCGGGTGGCAGACGGATATCGGGTCTGTGCTGCAGAATTTGGATATCTTTCTCTTTACATCGAGGGCAGAGGGCTTGCCGCTGGCTGTTCTCGAAGCTCAGGCTGCGATGGTTCCCACGATTGCTTCGAGTGTTGGGGGGGTGCCTGATATTATCCGGAATGGGGAAAACGGTCTATTGCTTTCGTCGGCCGCTCCGGAGGAACTTTCCACTCTTCTTCTGCGATTGATTGGGGACCGGCTTCTTGCGTCATCATTGGCGGAAAATGGCAGAAAGGTTTTCGAATCAAGGTTCTTGCTCGACATTGAAATGGCTCGTATTCAAGATATATATTTGGAACTTTGGGAACGGGCGTATTCATGAAAGAGAAATCGCGATGCATTTTATGATGTGGCAGGGGATGTTGCCGGTGGCTGCGCAATGAACAGAACTGCTTTGAGCGAACGAGTCATTTTGTTTGGCCCGCTTCCGCCGCCCTTCAATGGCCATACTCTGGCTTTTCAGATGTGTGTCCGGGGATGCGAAGAGCGGGGGCTGCAGCCTCGCGTTATCGACTATAGCCCGAGATGGCCTTCCTTGCGGAGGATTCCTGGAAGCAGGGTGCTCGAGTATCTCTTCATCCTGCTGCGGTATGGCCGGGCTCTGGTTGGGCGACAGTGTGGGACGGTGTATATCACGCTGAATCAGGCAGTCGACGGCTTGTGCCGCGATCTGATGCTGATGACTGCCGCCCAGCTGCTTGGATATCGGGTTCTCGTTCATATTCATGGCGGTTGCTATGACGGCGTGCTTAAATCCGCCCCGCCATTCGTACGCCACTTGGCTGTGAAAGCCCTCTCGGCCTGTGATGCTGTGATTCTGCTCAGTGACAGGCTCCGGTTCATGTTCGATGCATGGCCCGAGATCCAGCCGCGGCTCCGTGTCGTGCCCAACGGGCTGCCCTTCGAACCGACGGGCTGTCCGACGGCGCCGAAGGAGATTCGCCCGGGTGAGCCTGTGCGGCTTCTGTATCTTTCCAACATGATTGCCAGCAAGGGATGGCAGGTTGTCCTGGAATCGGTTGATCGTCTGGTTCGTCATCATGGAATCGATGTGAGGGCAAGATTCTGCGGAGGTTTCATGGCTTCACCGGAGGATCGGCAGTTTGCCTCTCCCGCCGCTGCCAATGCCTGGTTTGATGCATATATTGTCGATCATGGGCTGGAGGGCCATGTCCGATACGATTCACATGTGGGGGGGGAGGAAAAAATCCGGGCACTTCAGGAAGCGCATCTGCTTCTCCTGCCATCCTCCTATCCAAATGAAGGACAACCACTCACCTTGATCGAGGGCCTGGCATACGGATGCGTGCTTGTGGGAACCCCCTATCGGGCGATCCCAGATATGGCTCGAGATGGGGAAACCGGTCTTCTTCTTCCGCCTGATGCAGCAATGATAGCTGATGGAATACAAAAGCTGGTGCGCGACCCCGAGCGATTCCGGAACATGAGCGCCTCATCGTTAGCCTTGTTCCGGAAGGAGTTCCGTTCGGAAATCCATGTTGCCAATATCCTCCGATTGTTGGAGCGTCCTGTCAAAAACTGAATATGGATTGCCTTGGGACCTGTCAGAATCGCGGGAACCCCGTTTGACAAAGGCTGGAACGAAGACGTATAGTTTGTGCTGCCCTGAAACGCTGGAATTACTGATGGGACGGAGGCGGTTTTGCCTCTTCCAGGAGAAGACCTGATGAAAATATCGAAAAATGTCCTGCGTTATCTCTTTGGACGTGGGGCGTTCGGACAGCTGGGTGAGCTGCTGGCGCCTTTGCGGAGGTCCGCAGACAGCAGGGTTGTGTTCTGTATCGATCACTATTTTAAGAATCGTGGTCTCATCGGACAACTCCCCGCTTCAGACAGGGATGAAGTCCGGTTCATCGACACAACGCACGAACCTAAAACCACGGGGATCAACCAGCTGGCCGACGAGTTCCGCCGGTTTCCGGTGGGGGAGATCGTTGCCGTCGTAGGCATTGGCGGCGGGGCTACCATGGACACCGCAAAGGCCATATCCAACCTTCTGACGAATGACGGCCCTGCAGAGCAGTATCAGGGCTGGGACCTTGTCAGAAAACCGGGCGTTCACAAAATTGGCATTCCCACGATATCAGGCACGGGATCGGAGTCGAGCCGTACCTGTGTCATGACGAATCCGGTGAATGGACTCAAGCTTGGGATGAACAGCGACCATACGATCTTCGATCAGCTTGTCCTGGATCCCGATCTCTGCATGACGGTTCCGCGAAACCAGTATTTCTATACGGGGCTCGATACCTATATCCACTGTATCGAATCGCTGAGTGGACGAAACCGGCACATGCTGGCGGACGCTTTTTCCCATGAGGCGCTGAGGCTCTCGAGGCAGGTGTTTCTCGAAAGTGACATGCAAGAGGACGCGAACAGAGAGGCTTTGATGACAGCCTCCTATCTCGGAGGATGTGCGATCGCCAACAGCTACGTCGGCCTCGTCCATCCTTTTTCGGCTGGTCTGAGCGTCGTTCTTGGCCTGCATCACGGGATCGGCAACTGTATCGCGATGCTCGGGATGGAGGAATTCTATCCCAAGGAATATAAAGAATTCATGGCCATGGTGGACCGCCAGCAGGTCGATATCCCCCGGGGTGTCTGCAAGGGCCTTTCTGACGATAAATTCGAGGCGCTGTATCAGTCGACGATCATCCATGAAAAGCCCTTGGCGAATGCGCTTGGAGATAGTTATCGCTCCATCCTCACCCCTGAAAAGGTAAAGCAGATCTTTCTCAAAATGTAAATGCCGGTTTTCGAACCGTCTTCTGTCTGGAGGGACAAATGCCTGGATACGAACTGCTTGGGCAGGAAGAATTTCTCGAGATCAAGGAAATTTTCGACAAAAGCCGGATTCTTTTCCGACATAGTTTTGACCACCTCAGGAATGGCGTCTACAAAGTCAGGGATTTCGAGCAGGCTTTCGCAAAACGAATGAAGGTTTCCCATGCCCTTGCCGTATCATCAGGAACTGCGGCACTGCGTGTTGGCCTCGCGGCCATGGGGATCGGGAAGGGAGACGAAGTCATCACCCAGAGTTTCACGTTCGTCGCAACGGTGGAGGCGATCATCGAGGCGGGGGCAACGCCCATCATCGCTGAAATTGACGAAACGCTGAATATCGATCCGGAAGACCTCAAACGGAAGATCACCTCGCGCACGAAGGCGGTCATGCCGGTTCACATGCTCGGCACGCCTGCTCGCATGGAAAAGATCCTTGAGATAGCGCGTGCAAACAATCTCCGAGTGTTCGAAGATTCCGCCTGGGGATGCGGAGGCACTCTCAATGGCCAACCCCTTGGTACGATCGGCGACATGGGCGCCTATAGCTTCGATTTTGCGAAAACGATGACCACAGGCGAAGGTGGCATGCTGGTCACGAACAATGCGGAATTCTACGCAAAGGCTGCGGCCTATCATGATCATGGCCATGAAAACAATCCGAATTTCCCCCGCTGGGAGGATTCCAGAAGCGGTACGGGGTTCAATTACCGTGTTACCGAGCTGCAGGGTGCCGTCGGGCTGGCTCAATTGAAAAAGCTGGATGAAGTTGTCCGAAGGCAGCGTGAAAATGCTGATACCATCTGGACCGCGATCCGGGGAATTCCCGGTATCCAACGCCGCGAACAGCCCTCAGGAAGCGCGGGAACAGCCGATGCCCTGGTGTTTTTCGTGAACAATGCTGAAACAGCAAAAGCCTGTCGAAAAGCGCTCCTCGAAGCGGGAGCCGGAACGAAGATCCTTCCCGAAGCCATCACGTGGCATTTTGCCGGAACATGGACTCATATGCCCGAGCTCGTAGCTGCCAACGGAAATGATCTTGCCACGGCGTTTCCAGCATCGCTGAAAATTCTCGAGCGAGCCGTTGCCCTCCCAATCGTTGTCATGATGAACCCTGAATACCCGCAAAAGGTGGCGACAGCTCTTCGCACAGTCTTGAAGTAATTTCTCAATCTTGAATTAACCGCTCAATTCATGGAACCATTTGCCGTCGTCATCCCCGCTGTCAAGAAGAGCGTCGCCTTTGCGGACGATCTCATCAAAAAACTTGATGGGATAACGCTCATTCAGCGCGCAATAGACAAGGCAAAGGCGATTGCTCCGGCGAATGCGATCCTTGTCGTTACCGATTCCCAGGAGATTTCCCTGATCTGTGAAAGGAATGCCGTGTCCTTCACGTATGACAGGGAAATGAGGCTTCAAAGTGAAGATTTGATCCAGGACCTGAAACCAGTCCTTCGCACAATGGCCCGTAGGTTCCAGGATCTTATCGTCCTTTCCCCCTATACCCCGACGTTGCGGCCCGAAGTCATTCGTACCGGATACCGGCTGTTTCAGCAGATGGAGTATGACCTTCTGACAACCGTCAGAGAGGTTCATCACCGGTTGTATCTCGAGGGGAACAAACAGGCAGAGAGTTCCCAGGCGGTCCGAAACGATGGCAAGTATCTCGTGGAGGTGAACGGATTTCTCATCCTCCGCTCGAAAGTTGTTGGATCAATCCCCAGTCGGATCGGGACATACCCGGTCGATGACAGCATCGTCGAGATCCGGAATTATCAGGACTGGTGGGTATGTGAAAAACTCCTCCGCCGGAAGCGGATCGTGTTTCGTGTGATCGGGAACAACGACGTGGGAATGGGGCACATTTTCCGCTCCCTGGCACTCGCACACGAAATTTCAAACCATGAGGTCATCTTCGTCTGCGATGAGGAGAGCCAGCTTGCGGTAAATGTCATCGCCGGTTCGGACTATCTGATCCTCACATTTTCCGGAAAAACGATCGAGCGCGACATCATTGCGTTGAGGCCGGAATTGGTGGTTAATGACATTCTGGATACCAATGCGGAGTATATCCGGGCGCTTCAGGCGAATGGAATCAAAGTGGTGAATTTCGAAGATCTTGGTACTGGGGCGGCCTGTGCGGACATTACCTTCAACGAATTATACGACCGTCACCAAATTGCAGGAAGGAATATCCGGTGGGGACATCGGTATTATTTTTTGAGAGACGAATTTCTCGGTGCCCGGCCGATCGAATTCCGCGATCCTCCACAGAATGTCCTTATCACCTGTGGTGGAACCGATCCGAATGATCTGACGCGATTTGCCTTGGAGCAGGTGCTTCCCATATGCCGGGAGCATCATTTGAAAATTTTTGTGGTGGTTGGCGAAGGGTATCGTCACAGAAAAGAATTGGAAAAACTGATTTTCTCGACGAAGCATGTCGAGATCGAATATTCGTATGCCACGGGGGTCATGTCAAAATACATGGAGCGTGCTGATCTGGCGGTTTCCTCGAATGGCAGGACTGTATATGAGCTTGGTCATATGAACATTCCAGCTATTGTCATTGCTCAAAATGACCGCGAAAAAACGCATGCATTTTCAACGTTGAAGAATGGGTTCGTCAATCTCGGCTTGTTCGATCCGGGGAAAACCGGCAAACAATTGAAAAATCATTTCCGCCGTCTCGTCAGCGATGCCGGATGGCGCAGGAAGTTGATGGAAAACGCGAAGAGATTTAATTTTCTCAAAAACAAGCGGAAGGTCGTTGCCTTGATCGAGGGACTTCTTGCATGAGGAAAATTGTGGGAATCATTCAGGCGAGGATGGGTGCGACCCGCCTCCCCAACAAAATGATGCTCTGGCTTCACGGGCACCCCATCATCGAATGGGTTGTGCGACGAGCCGGGGCCGCGCAAAAGCTTGATGGGCTTCTCGTGGCTGTCCCGGAGGGAGACGGCGACGATGTTCTTGCATCATATCTTGTGCGGCAGGGAGTGTCGATCTTCCGTGGGAGTGAGAAGGACGTGGTTGACCGGTTCTATCAGGCTGCGCGCAGCGTTGGCGCGACTCATGTGGTCCGGATCTGTGCAGACAATCCGTTGATCTGCGGTACGGAAATCGACCATCTGATCGATTACTATTTTGCGAAGAACTATGACTATGTCTATAACCATATTCCGAAGAACAACTCCTATCCGGATGGATATGGCGCGGAGATCATCTCCTTCGAAATTCTCGAAAGAATCTGGAAGGAATCGGTAAAGCCGGAACATCGGGAACACCTCTTGAACTATATATGGGATAATCCAAACGCCTTTTCCATTGCCACATTCGATCCACCGGATGTGAAGCTGGCCCGGCCCGACGTTCGGCTTGATATCGACCGCATGGCTGACTACGCCATGATGCTTGCCAAACCCCTGCGGATTGACATGGGGGCTAGGGAAATACTGGAAGTATGGAATGAAGGGGGGGGACACTGTTGAAGAAAAAACTGGCAGATCTGATTGCCTGTGGCCCAAAGAACGAGATTCAACGGCCGTATATCATCGCCGAAGCCGGTGTGAATCACGAAGGGAGCATGGAGATTGCCTTTCGCCTCATCGCTGAAGCCGCCGATGGAGGGGCTGATGCCATAAAATTTCAGACCTACAAGGCCGAAACTCTTGCTTCGAGATTCTCACCCTCCTACTGGGATACCTCGAAAGAACCCACACGCAGCCAGTATGAGCTGTTCAAAAAGCATGACCGGTTTTGGAAGCATGAATGTGAACAACTGAAAGCCGAATGCGATCGCAGGGGAATCGAATTTTTCAGCACGCCGTTCGATATTGAGTCTGCCACATTTCTCAATGAGATGATGTCGGTGTTCAAGATTTCCTCCTCAGATATTACGAACCGGCCATTCATCGAGTTCATGTGTGGTTTCAAAAAACCCGTACTTCTTTCTACGGGGGCATCGTTCCTGCATGAAGTCGAAGAAGCCGTCTCGTGGATCCGACCGTTCGGCGTCCCCTTGGGATTGATGCACTGCGTCCTGAATTATCCGACGGCAGATGAGAATGCACATCTTGGAATGATCGGCCAATTGCGTGCGAAGTTCTCCGATTGTGTCATTGGGTATTCGGACCATACGCTGCCTGGCGATATGCACAATCTCGAGATTGCCACCCTGCTTGGGGCAGAAATTCTTGAAAAACATTTCACCCACGATAAAACCCTTCCGGGGAATGACCATTATCATGCGATGGACCATGAAGATCTTCGGCTGTTTCGCCAGTCGTTCGATCGCACCCTGACGGTCATCGGATCCCGTGAGAAAAAGCCGCTGCCCTCCGAACAGCCTGCCAGGGAGAACGCTCGCCGCAGCCTGGTTGCTGCCCGCGACATCCCGGAAGGGAAAACAATTGAATATGCCGACCTCACGTGGAAACGCCCGGCCCATGGGATCAGTCCGAAGGAGATCGCGGGAGTCGTCGGGAAGGTTGCTGCTTGTGCAATAGCCTACGATACGGTTCTCCAATGGTCGATGTTGGGCTGAGAGCCCCGGCAATGAAGAAGCTCTCCGAAGAGATCGCGCATTATCTTCAACGGCTGTTTCCCCTGAACCGGAGTCTGACCGGTGAGGGGAATCGTGAAACCCTGCGGATCATCAGCGAAATCGCTCCCGTCCGCCTTTTTGAGTATCCCTCCGGAAGTCGGATTTATGATTGGATGATCCCGGATGAATGGCATGTTCGTGAAGCCTGGATCAAAGACTCCAGCGGCCGAATTCTCGTCGATTTCCTCAGGAACAACCTCCATCTGATGGGGTACAGTGTCCCGGTGCGGCGGACCATGTCGTTTGCAGAATTGCGGCCGCATCTGCATGTGCACCCGTTCCTGAAAGACGCCATTCCCTACCATACCAGCTACTTCAAGAAACAATGGGGTTTTTGCCTTTCAACCGAACAGCTGGAAAGCCTGTTCTCCCCTGAGGGGATCTATGAGGTCTGCGTCGACTCTGAGCTGAAGCCGGGAAGCCTTACTGTCGGTGAAATCCTGCTTCCCGGGACCTCGCAAAAGGAATATCTTGTCTCGACCTACATCTGCCATCCCTCGCTGGCGAATGACAATTTGAGCGGAATCCTCCTGACCGCTCTTCTGGCGCGAGAATGGGCCACCCGCAAGCGAAACTTTGGATACCGGTTCATCTTTGTCCCGGAAACGCTTGGCGCCCTCGCCTACTGCGCCAACAACGAAGCGGCTGTGAAAGATCTCATGGGTGCTTTGGTTGTGACAGGAGTGGGCGGCCCAGGTTCTTTCAGCTACAAGCAGAGCTTTCAGAAAGAACACTTTTTGAATGGCATGGTTGAAGATACGCTCAATGAATTGCACCGGGCATTTCTGACCTATCCCTTCGATATTCATGGCTCCGATGAGCGGCAGTATTCCTCGCCCGGATTTCGGATCAATACCGTCACGATTTCGCGGGATCGGTACTACGAGTATCCGGAATACCACTCCTCCCTCGATAACCTGGAATTCGTCCGGCCCGAGTATCTCCTTTCCTGTTACGAGGCCTATCTCCGGCTCCTCGAAAAAATGGATCAGAACCTCGTATTCATCCGAACCGAGCCTCACGGGGAACCGCGTCTCGGAGCGCGGGGATTGTATCCCGAGACGGGGGGGGGCAGCGGCCCGAACGGCATGGAAAGAGTGAGCTGGACCTGATCCTTTGGATTGCCTTCCTGGCGGACGGTTCCATGAATCTCTACGAAATGGCTCGGAAGCTGGATGTGCCTCTCGAGGAGGTATACCGCATTGCCCTGAAGATGGAAGGAGCTGGCGTGTTGCGGCGGATTTAGCGTGGATACTGTGTGAGGCTGGTTGGAACCGGGGGAAAGCTTGACTAAACCCGGGGGTTCTTGTAGCTTGCTTCTTGGAAACGAGGCGGCAACGCCGGCCGGGAAAGCCCTGGCGCCGGATGGGCGGGAATACGTCGGAAAACATGCCGCCGGTGAGAAAACTGCGGAACACCCGGAATCCGAGGGAGATATCGTGCGCGATTATGCGTTTTCCGATCTGAAAACCGGGCATCAGGAATCTTTCTCCGTCACTCTTTCGGATGAGATGATGGAACAGTTTAAAAATATAACTGGTGATATTAATCCGTTGCATCTCGATGCGGAGTATGCCCGGAAGGCCGGTTTCCCAGATCGTGTTGTTTATGGGCTTTTGACCGCATCGTTCTATTCGACCCTCGTGGGGGTGTATCTGCCTGGAAAGTATGCCCTCTTCCTGGGTGCAAAAAAAATGAATTTCCATCGTCCGGTATTCGTTGGTGACCGGCTGACCGTCACCGGAACGATTGCAAATCTGAACGAGGCATTCAAGGTCATCGAAATCAAGGCAACGATCGTGAATCAGCGTTCGGAGCTTGTCTCTGACGCAAGTTTGAATGCCAGTTCCCTGAAATGAGCCGTTCTGAAACCATGGAGCACATTGCACGAATTCTCGCTGAAAAAACCAGAGACCGATTTGCCACGATTCACATCGATGCTGCCGGTTTGATTCGGCTGGGCGAGACAAATGACGAGCGCCTGAACAATTTCGAGCGGATCCTGACCACGGCGGAGAGTCTGGGAGGAAACTTTGCTGTTCCCGTTTTTTCATATTCTTACGGGAAGAATGAAGTCTTCAACATTCTTGAGACGCCCTCCACGGTTGGCCGGGTCACCGAATACCTGAGGAAACGTCGTCCACATCGGCGGACGGTCGATCCATTCTTTTCGTTCCTGCTTTACGGAAATGTGGGAATGGCACATTGCCTTGTCCGGGATTATGAATGTTTTGGGGACCAGTCGCTTTTTGCCGAGCTTCATCAGCTT
The DNA here is from genome assembly GCA_036567845.1 of Candidatus Ozemibacteraceae bacterium. Taxonomy (GTDB): domain Bacteria; phylum Muiribacteriota; class Ozemobacteria; order Ozemobacterales; family Ozemobacteraceae; genus MWAR01. Next base: position 32,098 of record DATCTT010000187.1, read on the forward strand.
GACGGGTATGTGTGCTGTATTGGGAATGTCTTTTACAACATTCCGACGGAAGTCCATTATTTTGAACGGAAGTTGGGCGTCGATTACCGGTTCAACAAGGAGTTTTCGGGAACGCTCGTGGACGTGGATGGACATCCTCATCCGCAGAAAGCTGTGTATTTTTGCCGGAAAGATCCGAATAGCCTTGAGGCGGATTTCACGCGACTGGAACGGGATCTTCTCGCGAATTGCCTTTTTGAATATTGGCGCGCGGAAGAGGTCGAGTTCGAAATCCAGGCGATCTCGATGCAGCGCCTGTTTGCATTCATTCAGACAAAGGTTGCTGGTAATCCCCACTATCTGTGTTCGCCAGTGGACGCTTACCTCGAAAACAAAAAAAGGCGGAAGCTGGGGATTATCTGAGTATGAATCCGACGCAAGTGGATCAGGTTTTTCAGTATCCGTTCCAGGGGCAGGAGTTGCTTGCAAAGCAGAATCGGTGGCGGCGTCTCCTTCTGGAACAGAGTGACTCCTTCGAACCGAAACGCATTGCCATTCTCGGAGGGTCCACCACGTTCAACATCAGGAATCTCCTCGAGCTGTTTCTGTTGCGGAAGGGGTTCAAACCTACCTTTTATGAATCTGGCTACAACAGATACTTCGAGGAAGCCGTTTTTGAAATGGAGGGCCTGAAGGCATTTCAGCCGGACGTGGTGTATATCCATACGACATCCCACAACCTCCTGTATCCGCCCTTGCCGGATGATTCGGCCGAGTGTGTCGAAGAGAAGCTGAATCAGGAGCTTGGAAGATATCGTCGCATCTGGCAGTCGCTCCAGGATCATTTCCCGTGCGCCATCATCCAAAACAATTTCGAGCTTCCCCTGAATCGGGTTCTTGGAAATCTCGATTCATCAGCGGTCCAGGGGATGTCCAGATTCATTCTGAGGCTGAATCTGGCCATGGGGGATGCGGTGAGAAGCATGCCCCGCCTGTATATAAATGACATCCATTATCTGGCGAGCCTGACGGGGTTGGAGCGCTGGCACGACAGTCGCCTCTGGTATTCCTTCAAGTATGCCCTCAGCTTCGATGCCATGCCCATCCTTGCGAACAATCTTGCCTCCATTGTCAGTGCCTTGTATGGGAAAACTCAGAAGGCCCTTGTGGTCGATCTCGACAACACCATGTGGGGAGGGGTGATTGGCGACGATGGACCGTCGGGAATCGAGATCGGGAAGGAAAATCCACGGGCTGAGGCGTTTTCCGACCTGCAGCTCTATGTGAAGAACCTTCACCGGCGTGGAATCGTGCTCGCCGTGAGCTCCAAGAATGAAGAGATGATTGCACGAGAAGGGTTTGAGCGCCCGGAGAGTGTCTTGAAACTCACTGATTTCCAGTCCTTCAAGGCAAATTGGGAGCCCAAGCCCGACAATCTTGTCAAAATCGCTCAGGAGCTGAATCTGGGGCTCGACAGCCTGGTATTTCTCGACGACAACCCGGCGGAACGAGAAATCGTTCGGGCCAGGCTGCCCATGGTGAAAGTCCCCCCTCTGGGGGATAGCGTGGAGGAATTCATTGGCCACCTTGACAAGGGCGGCTGGTTCGAGCCGGTCTTTCTCTCGGCGGACGATCTGGAACGGAACCGGTATTATCACGAAAATCGCAGCCGAGAGGAACTGAAGAACTCCACCTCGACGATTGGTGACTTTCTCGCATCCTTGCAGATGACGGCCGAAATTTGCGCGTTTTCTCCCCCCAGCCTCCAGCGGATCACCCAACTCATCAACAAGACCAATCAGTTCAATCTGACCACCCGTCGATGCAATCTCGCCGAGGTGGAATCAATGATGAATGGGAAGGAATATATCACCCTGTGTGGCAAGCTCTGCGATAAGTTTGGGGATAATGGTTTAATCACGGTCCTCGCGGGGAAGATCACCGGGGATACGGTTGAAATCATCCTCTGGCTGATGAGCTGTCGTGTTCTTCAGCGAGGGGTCGAGGATGCAATGATGGACAGGCTGGTGGAGGAGGCCAGGGCCAGGGGAATTCGGAACATCGTCGGGGTTTATCTCCCGACGGCAAAAAATGGCATGGTCAAAGAGCATTATCTCAAAATGGGATTCACCCGGATGGAAGAGACCGGAGACGAAATGGCAAAATGGATATTCAGGATTCCGGAGAGCTACAGTCCGAGGAACCGCTTTATCAAAATATCTGCAGTTTCATCGCAAAAAAAGGACTGATCATCGCATGGATGACCAAATGATGCTGAATAAAATACAGGATATATTTCGTGATGTGTTCGACAAGTCCGACTTGGTCATATCCCGTGAAACGAACTCGGATCAGATCGAAGAGTGGGATTCCCTGAATCACATCAATCTCGTCGTTGCCATCGAGAAGCAGTTCAAGATCAAATTCACCTTGGCCGAGCTGCAGCCGTTGAAAAATGTCGGGGAAATGATGGATGTGATGCAGAAAAAGCTGTCTTGAAGACAGGCAATGGGGAACAGCTGGGAGTAATTTGTGGACCAGAAATCAGGGGATGCGGATGTCGTAAATTCCGATGCGCTGTTGGTGATAGGTGCTTCTTCGTCCGTTGGGAAGGAGTTGATTCGCCTCCTTGCACCTCGTGAATCGAAGATTTTTGCGCATTTTCATCATGACAGGGCGGAACTTGAACGGTTACAGGAGGAGTTCGGCGCCCGGCTCGTTCTCGTTCAGGCTGATCTCGCGGAAGAAGCATCCGTTGACGCTCTCGTGGAACGGGTCTCATCGGAAGCTCTTCCTCGGAAGATTGTGTTTCTGGCGGCTCCACCACTCTCTCTGACCAGATTCAAGGACCTTTCGTGGGGGGATTTTCAAAACCATATCGATATCCAGGTGAAAGCTGCCGTGAGGATCCTGGGGTGTTTCCTCCCTGCAATGACGACTGCGCGATATGGGCGAGTCGTATTTATGCTGTCGAGTTACACCCTGGGAGTTCCACCGGGTGCGCTTGCTCATTATGTTCTAGGGAAGTATGCCGTTCTGGGACTCATGAAAGCGCTTGCCGCGGAATACGCGGGAAAGAATATCTGTGTAAATGCTGTTTCGCCATCGATGATCACGACGGATTACCTTGCCAATATTCCCGAAAAAATCGTCGAGCTGACAGCGCAACAGCATCCGCGCAAGAAAAATGCTTTGCCAGCAGAAATCGCTCCGGTTATTGCTTTTTTGTTATCCGAAGGGGCGGGCTATCTCACGGGGGCCAATATTCCCGTGACCGGTGGCTCCCAGTTCTGACATCCGCGGGCTGGAGAGTTGCTTTACATGGGACCCAATTCGGGGTATGCTTGCATGCCTCCGAGTGATTGGTGCGCCGATTTTGTGACGTGAAATTCCCGGATGCCGACAGAGGTGCTTCGGTAGTTGTGCATTGCTGAATATCGGGAGAATACATATGAGAACAAAAACAAACTCCGTTTCAAACCCTTATTATACATATGGAATGTTATATAAATCAGAGAATTTCAAAAACTGGGAGGCGACCAAGGGGGAGAAGTTCAAAAATTACCGCCAGGCTTGGACGGAGCGGGTCAGAAATCAGGATTATGGGCAGTTCCCGCTGAATCTGAACACCGAGATCACGACGCGCTGCAATCTGAAATGCTCGTTTTGCACACATCTGTCTCTGAAGCCGCATCAGATCGGGGATATAACGTTCGATCAGTTCAAACGGCTCATTGATGAGGGTGAACGGTTTGGGTTGCCGACCATCAACATCAATGGCTTGGGGGAGCCGCTTCTCTGCAAGGAGCTTCCTCGTTTCATCCGGTATGCCAAAGAGCACGGCGTGCTTGACGTCATGTTCCATACGAATGGAACGTTGATGACGGAGGAAATTGCTGAGGAACTGATCGATGCCGGCCTGGACCGGATCGTTTTTTCGGTCGACTCCCCGGACAAGAAAACCTATGAGACGATGCGCATTCTGGATGTTCCAACGCCTGTCGGGAAAGAATCGGCACCTCCAAAAGGGTTCCCGTGGGAAAAGCTGGTGGCGAATGTCCTGAAGTTTGTCGAGGTTCGCAATCGTCGTGGGCTCAAGGCGCCCATCATCCGGGCGACCATGGTAGCCACCGAGAAGACGGTGCATCAGGTGCCGGATCTGTTGAAACTGTGGAAGCCGCATGTTGACCACATCACCGTCCAGGATCTGACCTGGAGAACCAAAATTCTTGATCAGGGCTTCTGGACAAACAAGGAAAACTCCGCTTTGTCTGCAAATTTTGATGCGATCAGAGAAGAGGCGGTTAAGAGAAACATTCATTTTGTTTGTCCTTACCTGTTCCAGTCTGTTTATCAGTTTTATGGTGGAAATCTCATCCCTTGTGGCAATCCAAATGCACGATCGCATATGATAATGGGGAGATGGGACGAACAGAGCATCCATGAGATTTGGACGGGCAAGGCCTATTCAGAGTTGCGGGCGCTTCACACTTCTGGAAAATGGTATGAGCATCCGATCTGTAAGGACTGTGACGTTGCTCTGCTCGAACTTTTCAAGGATATGATCTCGAAAAAAATTGCCATTGACTGGCACGCTGGCGAAGTCGATGACAGTCTTGCCATCATGGGAGAGCAGCTCGAATCCATTTACCTGGACGAAAAAGGGGCAAAGTGAGACGAAATCAGGAGCAATATATGCGCAATATAATGCGCAAGGGTTCAGCATGCACCAGCCCCTGAGGGTATTGCTCGTCAATGTGCCTTCCCGCGTTGGGAAAGGCGGTTTCATGTTGCCACTCGGGCTCCTGTATGTCGCTGGGATCCTCCAGCGTTCAGGGGCCGAGGGGAAAATTTTGGATCTTTATCTGGCCGATTCAGAATCGGCGTTCTTTTCGGACTTGGATGGCGAAATGGAGCGATTTCGCCCCCAGGTCGTCGGTTTGGGGGGAATCGGTTCTTCGTATTCCTGGGCAAAGACTCTTGCTCTTCGGATACGGGAACGGTGGCCGCAGGTCCGCATCATCGCCGGTGGGGCTTTGTCCTCCGTTGGCGATCTTCTGCTGAAAAAAGCGGGTGTGGACTGCGTGTTTTACGGGGAGACGGAAAATTCGCTTCCGAGATATCTTGAGGCGCTTCGGACGAATGGTGAGATCTGGCGTCTCCCGGGAATTGCTTTTCGGACCGAAGACGGACATGTCCGTTGGAACCCCCCCTCATCGCAACTGGAAAACCTCGATGAAATTCCGATTCCTCCCTATCACCTCGTTGATTTGCGCCGGTATTGTGTGTCGATCAGGGATTGGATTGACATTTATCCATCATTGAATCATTCCTATCCTGGCTTGATCGAAAGGCTGAAAGGGCTGTCGGAATATTATATTCCCATCGTCGGTGGACGGGGTTGTACGCATTCGTGTTTTTTCTGTTACCGCCACATGAAGGGCGTGCGCAAAAACTCTCCAGCATATCTTGTGCGGCACATGAAGTTTTTGAAGGAAACTTATGGGATTGGCGGATTTCAGATATGTGACGAGCTTTTTAACACGGATTCTGACTGGGTCTTGGATTTTTGTCGCCAGATCGATGAAGCACGGCTGAACATATTTTATCTGATTGGCGGGGCCAGGGTGGATCGAATGGATGCGCACCTGTTGAAACGTCTTCGTGAAACGGGGTGCATTGAAATCAATTATGGCCAGGAAACGGGTTCCGATCTCTTGTTGCGTGAGATCAAAAAGGGGGTTGATGCGGCGCAGAACCTTGCCGTTTCCCGGATGACCATCGAAGCTGGAATCCATTGTCCTGTGCAGCTTGTCCTCGGGATGCCCAGTGAATCGCCGGCAACCATACGCGACACCCTTGCGTTTTTGCGGAAACTTAATGGTTCTTCCATTTCCTTTAATTTCCTCATTCCCTTCCCAAAGACACCTTCATGGGGATATCTGAAAAAAAGGGGAATACAAGTGGATGAGGAAGAATATCTCCAGGAGGTTGCCCGTGTTGGCGGCGGGCGTCTGCTTCTCAATCTTACCCGGTATCCAGATTGGATGGTCAGATTTTGGGGGCTTCAGATTTTGCATCTGGCTTCTCTTCTCGCATGCAAAGAACAGGGAAGACCCTTGGGATATCTCTTCCGATTTCTCTGGTATCGCGTGAAGGAAATCCTGATCAGGACCCTTTCCCTGTCTCGAAGATGGTTGGGCGTTGGAGACGCTTGACCGGGTGTCCTGAACTCGCATGAATTTTGGACAGAGCATCAGTCGGAATATCAAGTTCGGCATAGGAAGCCGACTTGTTTCCAGTCTCATCAATTTTTTTCTGTTTCCCTTCGTTCTCTTTCATGTTGGAAAAGAGACGTATGGGATGTATCTCCTGGTTATGACTGTTACGGGCTATATGGGGTTACTGGAATTTGGGGTCATGTCTGCGCTGACTAAGTATGTTGCAGAATACAGTTCCAGAAACGAGGGCGAGCGCGCGTGTGAGGTCGTCAATGCAACCCTGACCTTCTTTTTCTGCGTTGGAGTATTGATTTTCCTTGGGTTGACTGGTTTTTCGGTCGTGTTTTCACAATTTTTCCCCATTTCCCCGGAAAACCACGAAATTGTTCGGCAGCTGTTCCTGGTTGGTGGTGTGTCTGCCTTGTTCATTTGGCCGCTGAACACTTTTTCCGGAGCGGTGCAGGGGTTGAATCTTTGGACGGTTATCGCATGGGTGAACATAGGAACGAGTTTCGCCTATGGCGTTGGTGCCTATGCGCTATTGACGAATGGGTATGGAATCGTGGCGTTGTTTGGGTTTAATCAGATTGTCACTTGCTTGGGGGCCGTGGTTTATTCCCTTTTCACACGAAAGCTTCTGAAGTTTTCACTTCAATTTCCTTATATGCATTGGCAAATATATTCTAAAATATTCAGTTTCAGCATGTTCATGTTTCTCAGCAGCGTGCTGAACATTTTCCTCTTTCAGATCCATAATCTTCTGATCGGATATTTTCTCACTCCTGCGAGTATTTCCCTATATGCGGTTGCCAACAATCTCCAGAGCTATTTGAGGATGATCAATGGAACGTTGGGCGGGCCTCCGTGGACGGTTGCGGCACAGCTGGAGGGAAAGCGGGACTTCGAGGGGCAACGGAAGCTTGTTTGCAAGGGAACCCGGCTGATGGGGGCCGTCTTCATTCCCATCGTTCTGATTCTCATCGTGTTTGCGGATTCCTTCATCCCTGCATGGGTAGGCGGGGGCTTTGAGGAAAGTATTGTGGCGACTCGCGTTATTCTTCTCTTCTGGCTTTTCAATGGAACGTTGGAAATTGCCGGAGGGATGCTTTCGGCAAAGGGGATGGTTCGGGAGAGCCTCAAAATTCAAGTTCTCATGGCAGCCGCAAACATTCTGATCTGCGTTTGCTGTATCAAAAGCCTCGGAATCTTGGCTGTCGCCCTGGGCCTGACGGTTTCCATGATCGTTGTTGGTTTTCCCCTTTCCCTCCATCTTTCTCTTACAAGCTTGAACATTGCGTGGGCTGACTTTTTGCGCCGTTCTGTTGCGCCAAACCTTTCGCATTATATATTGGCTGGCATTAGCGCTTGGGCGTTTTCCCGCCTTGCTGTCGGCCTTTCGCTGAAAGAAGTTGTTGCCCTCATGGGAGCCTCCTACGTTGGGAGCTTGGCACTTCTCTATCTCCTTGTGCTTTGCCCCGAGGAGCAAGCTGAAGTGAAAAGCCTGCTCCTGCCGGCAAAAGCGTGAGCAAGCTTCCAGGGGGGGACATGAGGAGTTCAAAACGGTCTGTCTCAGCGGAGATGAGGCTAGCAAGCAGCGGTTGAGATAACCCATTTCCGGGAGAACGATATGCCGCAACGATGTGCAGGAGGGGGCTCTGAAAGAAATCCCGTGGAATTGGTTCTTACGGGATATCAGCCATTATGGCCTGCCGACGAGTCCAACGCCGTGTTTCTCGGTCCGTGGTGCTTTGCGGACAATTCTCGCCGGCCGTTTGGCCAACAGACAGAATTTCGACTTATTCCCCCCCCGTCTGGAAACAAATGTGACCTGGTTCGAGATGTTGAGAAAATTGATCACATAACGGACCGCGTCCTGCCCGTTCTGGCGGAACGCCTCAATGCGTGGTACGGAACGAGATTCAGTGAGCGATTTTGGAAAATTTCAACGATCGCATGGCTTTCGTTTTGGATCGGACTCCTTTATGAACGATTTGCCCGACTGAGCAACGCTGCCGATGTATTGGGAAGTGGAGGGTATGTCGTCACGATTCCCAGGCATGCGCTGACCTCTCCCCCAGAAGATTACAACCAGGCTGCAAACACCTCTCATCTTCATGAGTTTAACCTTGATGTCTTCGCGATGATCTGCCGCGTTCACGCCTTTCCGGGAATGGAACTCAGAGAGAGAGAACTTCCGGCCGATGGCGCCTGGCGGGAAAAAGTCGCAGGGCTGTCGGGAAGCTGCCAGCCGATCTCCCCGGGGATTGTACGCCAGGTGGAAGCGTTTCTCGACAGGCTTTGGAAGAATGTAATCCGACCCGAGGTGCATTGGGGGAAAGTCTATGGAGTCACTCTCGGGGATCGACTGTTCTTCGACTGGCGATTGTGGAGAAGGACTGGACGCCGCTGCCCGAGGTTGGAACCAATTGTGCCGCAAACCGGAGAAATGGATGCGTTCCGGCGAGAACCTCTCTCTTTCGGGGGTGAAACACCCTTTGAGAAAATCGTTGAAAAGCTCCTCCCGAAGATTGTTCCGGCTGCAGTGCTGAGGGAAATTCCCCCCCTGGAGCGGGAGGAACGGGTTCGGCTTTGGGTGGGGAATGATATTTGGCAACAGAGAGAGGCATTCAAGATCGCCAGGGTTGTCGAGGGGGGAGGGGCTTGGGTTTCTGTGCAGCATGGTGCCGGCTATGGCCAGGGAATGCCATTTCCGAATGGAAAAGTCGAATACGAGGCGAGTGGAAATTTCATCTCCTGGGGCTGGACGCATGAGCATTTCTATCCCTGCCGGGTGATTCCCCTGCCCTCCCCGATGTTGAGCAAACTTCCGGAGCGGAAACTTTCAGATTCCAGCATCCTGCTTGTAGGGATTGGGTATCCCGTGTATCGATATCGGCCCATATACAGCCTCAAGCCGGAAGAAATTCTTCCGTATCTCAAAGACCGTGAAACCTTCATCCTGAATATCGATACCCATCTGAAGTTGCACGTCAGATTCAAGCCCTATTTTCGGGATTATGGAGAGGATTCTGTCGGCGCTTTGCGAGGAGTGCTCGATTCAACCCAGATTCTCGACCCCCGAAGCTCGGTTGGCAGCTGCCTTGCCACGGCCCGGGTTGTTGTCGTCGATCATCTGGGGACAACTCTTTCGGAGTCAATGGCTGCAAATGTTCCGACGATTGCCTTTTGGCGACCGGAGCACTTTGCGGTTTGCGATGAGGCCAAATTTGCTTTTGAAGCACTCAGGGCTGTCGGAATTCTTCATGACTCGCCGGAGAGCGCAGCCGTGAAACTCAATCAGATCTTCAATGATCTGGAACGTTGGTGGGCTGATCCGGCCGTTCAGCGTGCCCGAAACCTTTTTTTGGACCATTCCGGGATGGCTGCTGCAGACTGGCGTTTTCGCTGGCTTACCAGAATCCGAGAACTACTGAACGAAGAGCCTCTTGCCCCCCAGGGGAACCCGTGACACTGGACTCCGGGAGCGCGATGCATGATTCACGTTGACGTCCGGCAGAGCATGGACAATCGTTCCAGATAGAACGTTTTCGATTCCTCAGCGAGAACCGCGGGAAGATTGACGATCGTATGACAGGCCTGCTCGCTTTGAAGGCAGCTTCCGGGGGAATACCCCAGCTCCTGAAGAGTGCTGCTGTGAGGCATAATGGGCTCTGTGAACAGAAAGGCATCCGTGTCGACGAGGGAACCAAGCCTTTTGCGAAGGGGATCCTCTCGAGGGACCAAGGACAGGATGCGCAAGGGGACGATTTCCAGTCGGGGGTTGCTGTATGCTTCAGGAACAAATCCCTGCCAGGAGCTGGAACGGAGCAAGTGAAGCGTTTTTTCGAGAATGTCCCGGCGGCGCTCCCGCTCCTGTGGCCAGCGGCGAAGTTCTCGGCAGGCGATATGAGCAAGGAATGGAGGGAGTGCCGCAGGGTAGGGATAGGGGGTCGAGACGGACGGCAGCCCGAAATCACCATCCAAGAAGATCGGAGGAGGGGCTTTGCAGAGCCGATGGCGAATGATTCCTGACAGACGGCGGAAAAAGAGGATTCGGGGCCATTTGCAGGGACTTCCATGGCGGGTTTCTTTCAAAAGTTGATCGTATAAACGCCGCTGGTGCGCGCTCGAAAGGGGCGAAAGGCTTGGGAACAGGCTTTTGATGCGACGGATGACTGCCGGGTCTTTCGAAAATGCGGCTCCCCCGATCAGGGCATTGAGAGGCTTCGAGTGATCGAATGAAAAAATGGCGGCGTCGGCAAACGTGCCAACCGGTTGGCCATCGATTTTTGAATCCAGGGTCAGGGAACAATCTTCGATGATTTTGAGGTGATGCCGAGTTGCGAGGGAGCGCAGAGAATCTATATCGCACGGAATTCCAAACGAATGCTGTGCGACGATCACCTTTGTGCGAGGGGTGATACATGCTTCAACGCCTTCTGGCCCGGTCCCAAGGGTTCGAAGGTCGATATCGGAGAAAACCGGTTTTGCTCCGACGCGCAAGATGGCATTTGCCATGACTCCGCACGTGAAGGCGGGGAGGATGACCTCATCGCCGGGACCGACCCCCCAGCTTTTGAGAATGGCATAGAAGGCCATTCTGCCGGATGCAAAAACGACCGCTTCTCCTCCCCCGAGCTGATTCGCCAACGCCTGTTCGAACGCGTGAATTTCCGATGGACTGTCTGTGGCAACCAGATCGTGCATCGTCTTGCGATCCTGATCGGATACTGCACGGTGCCCTGGAAAAAAACCGAAAAGGACGGGACGTGCAAGGAGAGTGAGCGCCTTCAAAATAGTCGTACGTATGCTCATGGGTTCGTTGATCTGAGAAGCTGCTCCCAGATGCTTGTTTTGATTGGTTCGGAAAGAATGTTCATGGCGGGGGGCACGATCGCGTTCCGACGGTTGAAGTTTGGTTCGGTTCCGTCGAAAAGCTGTTCCTGAAAAATGGGGAGATCGACGAGGGGGTCAAGATCTATTCTTTCTGGTATGTATTTCATGGTATTTACTCCGCCCATGAGACACTCGAGCGCTGCGGTGGTTCCAATGTGTATGGCAGACCCCACGCGCGGGATCCATTCATGGATCGTACCAGAAATGAATGTGAAGGAACTGGGAAGCTCCGGCCGATGCGCGAGAATAAGCGTTTCGGGGCAGTCCGGGTGGGCTTTGAGCAGATATTCATGGCCAGTTGTAGCCGAGCGGGTGAGATAGGCAAGCAGATCCAGGGAATACTCGAGAGAGCTTGAAAGAAGAACGAGGGTGCGCTGGGCGCGCACCTCCGGGGCGGCAGGAGAAAATGGGGCAGGAGAGGTGCTGAAGCGCAGCGAGCCCCCATTCTCGACGGGGCAGGTAAAGCCTGCTTGAATCAGTGCCTTTTGAAAGAAAGCGCCATTTGCGAGGATGACGTCGGGAAGGGGCATCTCCCTTGCTTCCTGCGGCCCAAGCGCATAATTCAGGAAAAATCTGGGACAGGTGATCGTATGGCATGCAGCGATTTTTCCAGAGAAGCGGCTCTCGCGTAACCCTTGAATGGCCATTTTTTCCCAAGGCTGGTTTTCAAAGGGATAAAACAGAATGCTGTTGGTGAACGTCGCTCGTGATGTCAGTTTGACAAGCGCTTTGCGAACCATGGTCCCATAGAAGATGGTTGCCCATTCCAGAAACCATTGAGAAAGAAGCAGGGAGGAAACGTCCTTGCTTTCAAATCGCGGAATCGGCTTGTGAAATCTGAAGGAAATTGCCGAAACAAAACAGGTCGCCAAGTCGCGAAGAGAGAGAAGGTGAATCCAGGGGACCCCGCGCTTCGAGGAATACAGATTTTTCAGAAGTTTCCCGTCCGTGAAAGGCAAGGCAAACACAAGATGGTTGTATCCTGAGCTCTCGATGCAATCAGAGAGATGCCCGAGATAGGGATCGGTCAGGCGGGAAGAAGTGCCTTCGAAGGAGCGGGGCTCGAGCCACGTTGTCACAATAGCGTGAATTGTATCTGGAGCCTTGGAGAGAGGACTTCCGAATTCACGTGAGAGCTTGTAATCCAACCACCAGAGATGAAGACTGGAGATTGCCAGAGAGGCAAGTCTCCGCAATCCGGCAAGTGTACGGAGTAGGCACTCTTTGAGCAGACCGCGGGGGGGAATTCCCACGATTTTCTCTGGAGGAAGTATCCGGAGGGCGGTATTGAGCACCCAAGGATCTTCGATGAAGACGATGCAGGGAAACGGTGGCTCGTTTGCCCAGGACTCAAGAAGATGGATGAACACCAAATGAAGAAACAGATCCGAGGTTAAGGGACTTCGATAGCACGTATTGCTTCCCCACCAGTCGGATTTCTGGGTATTTCCCAATTGCTGAAGCCAAGTGAGAAAACGAGGACGGAGCAGCTCCGCTTGACGTTGCAGTTCTATGGCGAATGTCCGTCGTGCCGCAAATCCGAAACGCTTTTCGAGGCTGCTCCGATGATGAGCTTTTGTTCCGAAATATACCCACTTCCAGCCTTGTGGAAGCGATGGAATATTTTGGCTGTGGGCAAAAGGAACGAGAGTGAGGCCGTGTTGTCTGAAAATGTTCATAACCAGCCGTCAGAAAAGATGAACAACACCGGTGGTGGGCGAGAAGGTCTCCAAACCGAGGAAGGACCCCACACAATATATTATTGTATTTTGTCGCGGCGGGACGTCAGGGCAGGCCAGTCTACCGCCTTTCTTGGGTTTTGACAAGGATTCTGGCCGTGCATGGGTTTGCTTTTCTCATGTTCTCGCTGGAATGCGGCGGGCCGCCGGGATGGGCTGTCGGGATACCTTGCCAATTTCAGCATATCTGCTATACTTCCGCCCATCTCGGATGGTTTTGCTGGCGGGATTGATCGCTGGGAGGGAATCCGCTGGCATGTGAACGGCCTGAGTCGCCAAAAATGACATTGTGATCGAATGTCGGGTTGAAAAGCGTGTTGAATAGGAGCCTGCGAAGCACCATGAACATATCGACGTTCCTCCCGGAAGCTGCAAGAAAATGGGGGCGGGAACTGCTTTTTCGCTTGTTGACACGTTCCCTTCAGAAAGCGGCACAAGAACAGGGGTTGTGGAAACTTGCAGAACGGCTTGCGTCGATTGTGCCGGACATCAGTGACCAGTATTCGCAGTTCAGGGTTGATACGGAATACCTCCAGCTTAATGTGCGACTCATGCATGCGTTCCAGATCGCCTTGGTCCAGGAGGCTTTTTCCCGCAAAGAGATCCGGACGATCGTCGATATTGGTGATTCTTCTGGGACTCATCTGCGATATCTTCAGGACCTCTATGCTGGCACTTCCCTGCGCTGCCTGAGCGTGAACCTCGACCCGAAGGCTGTTGAGAAAATCAAGGGAAAGGGGCTCGAAGCTATTCTGGCGAGAGCGGAGGATTTGCCGGCTTATGATATTCCGGCAGATATGTTTCTCTGTTTCGAAACCCTGGAGCATCTCTCCGACCCGATTCGCTTTCTCCATCAATTGGCCACTCATACAAATCCAGAGTTTCTTGTTGCCACTGTCCCTTATCGATCCGTGAGCAGAATGGGACTCCATCACATCCGGAATAAACAGAATGACGCCGTATTTGCCGAAAACACCCATCTCTTCGAACTTTGCCCGGCCGACTGGCGGCTTCTGATGCAGCATGCCGGCTGGCAGATCGCCTATGACCGGATTTATTACCAGTATCCTCACAGGCATCCTCTTCGGATGATGCGGAGGATTTGGGAGACCATTGATTTCGAAGGCTTTTATGGGACTGTTCTTGTTCGAAATGATCGCTGGTCTTCGCTCTATCGTGATTGGTGAACGAGCTTGGTTTCTTGGCGTGCTGATAACGGGGTGTTAGGCGCTGGGGAGGTGCAAAAATGATTCGTCTCTCGAAATCTGTTGTGGGAAAAAGCGAAGCTGACGAGGTGGTGCGGGTCCTTCTCGAGGATGGATATCTGGGGATGGGACGCGAGGTGATGGCATTCGAGGAGGAACTGGCCGGCTTTCTGGGAGTTCCCGCCAAGAACATTGCCGTCGTGAATTCCGGGACAGCCGCCCTTCACCTCGCGGTGGCGGCCGCGACGCGACCTGGCGACGAGGTGCTGGTGCAATCGCTGACGTTCGTTTCTGACTTTCAAGCCATTACGGCTGCCGGTGCCACGCCCGTCGCGTGCGAAGTCCGGGAGAGCGATTTCACGATCGATCTTGACGATGCCGAAAAACGTCTCACCCCCCGAACGAAGGCCATCATGCCCGTTCATTATGCCAGCAATCCGGGCGATCTCGATGCGATCTATGCCTTTGCGAAGAAGCATGATCTCAGGGTCATCGAGGATGCCGCACACGCGTTCGGCTGCACGTGGAAGGGAAAACTGATCGGTTCTTTTGGTGATATTGCCTGTTTCAGCTTCGACGGGATCAAGAACATCACCAGCGGAGAAGGCGGAGCTGTCGTCTCCGCTGATCCGGAGGTCCTGTCGCGGGTCCAGGATGCACGGCTTCTCGGGGTCGAGAAGGATACGGAAAAACGGTATGCGGGGCAGCGGAGCTGGGATTTCGACGTGAAGCACCAGGGATACCGCTACCATCTGAGCAATGTTCTGGCTGCCATTGGGCGGGTTCAGCTGCGCCGTTTCCGGGCTGAATTCGCCCCGAAGCGGGTTGCCCTCGCGGCACGCTACAGGGAGCGCCTTGGGAACCAGGCCGGAATTGCTCTGCTGGATGTGACGCTTGGGCCCGTGGTTCCGCATATTCAGCCGATCCGAGTGCTTGATGGGAAGAGGGACCAGCTCCGGATGCATCTTGATTCCATAGGCATCCAGACGGGAATCCATTACAAGCCCAACCATCTCCTGACGCGTTTTGCTTCGGCGGGGGTGCGCCCATTTCCCGTCACAGAGCGTGTTTATGGGGAATTTCTTTCTCTTCCCCTCCATCCCGGGCTTGATGAACGTGATGTTGACACGATCTGCACGGAAATTGCGGATTTCCTGGGGCGGTGATACAATGCGGCCACACTTTGCAAGGCTCATCAACAGCCAGTTTCAACAGAATTCCCACGTGGAATGAGGCTTCATGAAAACAGTCATTCTTTGCGGGGGTCTCGGCACCCGCCTGAGCGAGGAAACCGTCGTCAAGCCGAAGCCGATGGTCGAGATCGGCCACAAGCCGATTCTCTGGCACATCATGAAGATCTACGAGGCTCACGGCTTCCGGGAGTTCGTGCTCGCGCTCGGCTACAAGGGCGAGATCGTCAAAGACTATTTCATTCACTATCATGCCCAGAGCAGCGATATCACGGCCCACCTGGCCACAGGGAACATCTCGTATCAGAACCCCGCGGCCGAGGACTGGCTGGTGCACATGATCGAGACGGGGCGTGACACCCTCACGGGCGGCCGGCTCCACCGGCTCGAGCGCGTTCTGCGCCCCGAGGGCACGTTCATGCTCACCTACGGTGACGGCCTCGCCAACGTCGATGTCACGAAACTCGTTGCATTCCACCGCTCTCACGGCAAGCTGGCCACCGTCACGGCCGTGCGGCCCCCCGCCCGGTTCGGGGACATCGTGTTCGACGGGAACCGCGTCATCGAGTTCAAGGAAAAGCCCCAGACCGGCGGCGGCTGGATCAACGGCGGGTTCTTCGTCTTCGAGCCGGAGGTTTTCGACTTCCTTCATGGCGACACGACGGTCCTCGAGAAAGATCCGCTCGAAAAGCTCGCGGCAGCTGGCCAGCTCATGTCCTACAAACATGAGGGCTTTTGGCACTGCATGGACACCGTCCGCGACCGCAACGCTCTCGAGGAGTTCTGGCAGTCGGCCAGCCCGCCCTGGAAGGTCTGGAAATAATATGTTTAATGATATTTATCGTGGCCGGAAGGTTCTGGTGACCGGGCACACGGGATTCAAAGGATCGTGGCTGACCGCCTGGCTGCTGCATCTCGGCGCCGAGGTTGCGGGGTATGCCATCGATGTTCCGAGCACGCCGGCGATGTTCGAAATCCTCGAACTCGGGAAGCGGATCCACCACCACCAGGGGGATGTCCGGGACCGGGCTGCGCTTGCAGCGGTAGTCCGAGAGTTTCAGCCCGAGATCGTGTTTCACCTTGCGGCCCAGGCCCTGGTCCGGAAATCCTATGCCGATCCGGCCTATACCTTTGAAACGAACGGCCTGGGAACCCTCAACATGCTGGAGTGCATGCGCCAGACCGGTTCCGTCAAGGCCGCCGTCATGATCACCAGCGACAAGTGCTACCGCAACCAGGAATGGACCTGGGGCTACCGCGAGACGGACCTGCTCGGTGGCGACGATCCCTACAGCGCTTCCAAGGGATGTGCGGAGATCATCGCGCACAGCTACTTCCACTCGTTCTTCCGGCCGAACGGCGGCCCGATGGCGGCAACGACCCGGGCTGGCAATGTGATCGGCGGCGGTGACTGGGCTCTGGACCGCATCGTTCCCGACTGCATCCGGGCCTGGTCTCAGGGACAGCCGGTCACCGTGCGGCAGCCCGAGGCGACGCGCCCCTGGCAGCACGTGCTCGAGCCCCTCAGCGGCTATCTCTGGACGGGGGCGCTCCTGTGGGAAAAGCGGCCCAGGGCCTGCTTCGAAGCCTTCAATTTCGGCCCGCCCGCGACGGTGAACCAGTCGGTGGGGGAGCTGATCACGGAAATGGCTCTCCACTGGCCCGGCGGCCGCATGTTCGTGGACCGTCCGCCCGGCGCGCCTCCCGAGTGCAACCTTCTGAAACTGTGCTGTGACAAGGCTCTGAGCCACCTCGCGTGGCAGCCCACCCTCACGTTCTCCGAGACCGTCGGACTGACGGCGGAGTGGTATCGCCGGTTCTACGCCGCCGAGCGGAGCAACATGTTCGAATTCACCATGAACCAGATTGAGCAGTATATTTCCATTGCCCGGGAGCGGCGGCAGACATGGCTGGCCTGACGGCCGTTTCCCGGCCACCCATTCCCGGGATGGAACTCGTCCCTCTCAGACAATTCGTCGACGAGCGCGGTGCCGTCCTGCACATGCTGCGGGCGGATTCAGCCCTGCTGCCCCGGTTTGGCGAGATCTACTTTTCGCTCGTCAACCCCGGCGTCGTCAAAGGCTGGAAGCGGCATTTCCGAATGACTCAGCATTTCGCCGTTCCCGTGGGACGGCTTCGAGTCGTTCTCGTCGATGACCGGAACCCCGCGACACCACCGCTGGTCGAGGAGGTCATCCTCGGCCGGCCCGACCGATACTGCCTGCTCCAGATCCCTCCGGGAGTGTGGTACGGATTTCAAAGTGTATCGGCCGAACCCGCGCTGGTGGCCAACTGCACCGACATGGTCCATGATCCCGCCGAGAGCGAGACGCGCGATCTCGACAAGGGGCCGCTCAGCTTCGACTGGCGGTATGAATGCCCGAAATGACGACGTCCGGACAGCCCCTCGTCAGCGTCATCATGAACTGTTACAACAGTTCCGCCTTCCTCCGCGAGGCGATCGACAGCGTTCTTGCCCAGACCTACCGAAACTGGGAAATCGTTTTCTGGGACAACCAGTCGACGGATGAGAGTGCCGCGATCGTCCGCTCGGTGCGTGATCCGCGCGTGCGCTACCTGTATGCCCCTCGGCACACCCGGCTTGGAGAGGCGCGCAACCTTGCTGTGCGCGAGGCCCGGGGGGAGTGGATCGCGTTTCTCGACTGCGACGATCTTTGGACACCGGACAAGCTCGAACGGCAGATGGCGCTTGTCGACGAGGAGGTGCGCACCCGCGGGGTGCCGCCCGGCTTCGTCTATGGACGGACGACCAGCTTCGGGCCGGGGATCCCGGAGACGCCGTATCTGGAGTATCCGCTCGACAAGCCCCTTCCGGAAGGCGAGTTGCTCGAGTCCCTTCTCGAGGAGGGCGACCATATCGCGTTTTCCGCCCTCCTCGTCTGGCGAAGGGCCTACTGGGAAATCGGCGGCATCCATCCGGAACTCTCGTTTTCCGAGGATTACTTCCTTCTTGCCGGGATTGCCGCTTCTCACCGGGCACGGGCGGTCCAGACGGTCTGCTGCCGTTACCGGGATCATGCCTCGAATCTCACGAAATCCCTGGTCCTCGAGAGCTTCACGGAGGCCGCCTTCGTCATCCGCTCCTGGATGGATCGTGTGCCGGAAAAGACGCGGGACCGTCTCATGTCATCGCGGCTTCCGAAACTCGAAACATATGCAGCGCTATGGTATTTTCGCCGGGGCGCCTGGCGTGACGGCCGCAGACATCTGAAAAGAGCGGGAACGCTCTATTACGCTCTCCGGTATTTCGCCAAGGAGGCGGCGTTCGGCATGATCCGGCTGATGCGCGCCTGTTTGGGGCGCCCTGCGCATTAGGGAGTGCCGATCGGCTCGTCGACCTCGTAATCGTGGTGGGCTTTGTGGCCGAGGCAGGACCAGTAGTCCATCGGGGAGATGCCGGTGCCGGGCCGTTTGGCGGTGAGGTTTTCCGGGGTGAACGGTTCGCCGGCCTTGATGGGAATGGCGGCAACGAGGCTCTTGCGGGCGATGCCCAGGTTCTTGCGCTCCGACGGGGCGGGCTGCTTCAGGCCGGTTCCGAGGGCCCGCTCGATCTGCCGGATCCCCGCAACCATCGCCGTGAGCTCCTGAGGCTCGAGCGAGGCCTTGTGGTCGGGGCCGGGAAGCGTTTTATCGAGGGTGAAATGTTTCTCGATGACACTCGCCCCGCGCGCGACGGCGGCCAGCGGAACCGCGATTCCCGTCGTGTGGTCCGAGAGCCCGACCGGAAGGCCGAAGGCGTCGCGCAGCGTGTCCATCGCGCACAGATTCACGTCATCGAACGGGGCCGGATACTCGGTTGTGCAGTGCAGCAGCGTGACCTTGGCCTGAAGGTGCGCCTGGCCGGCCCCCGTGCCGAATGCATCGCGGAACAGGGCGCGGGAAGGCGTCTCACGCCGGCCCGCGTAGCCGAACGCCAGCACGCCGAGCGCCTCCTCGACCTCCTGCATCGTCGACATGCCCGTCGAGAGGATCACCGGCAGCCCGGTGCGCGCGATATGCAGCAGAAGCGGGCCGTTCGTGATCTCCCCGGAGGGCACCTTGAGCCGCTTCACGCCGAGCCGGACGAGCAGGTCGACGCTTTCCCTGTCGAACGGGGTCGAGAGAAACTCGATGCCGAGCTCCCGGCACCGGGTGATGAGCCGCTGATGCGTCTCCTCATCGATTTCGAGTTTCCGGACCATCTCGAGCTGGGATTCCCGTGCATCCGTCGTCTTCGTCTGATACTCGGCTTTCGGGGCGAACCGGCTGATCACCCGTTCCGCCCTGAAGGTCTGGAACTTGACGATGTCTGCTCCGGCCCGTGCCGCGATCTCGACCAGCTCCAGCGCCAGGTCGGGCGAGCCGTTGTGGTTGACGCCTGCTTCGGCGATGATCAGCGTGCTCGGTGTGCGATCCGTCATGGGAACTCTCCTCTCGTCTCTGATATCCAAAGGGTCAGCCGGCGGCACCCGCCTCCGGAAGATCGATGAACCGCTTCCGCAGCAGAGCCGTCCAGTCGGGAAGCGAGACCAGATGCGAAACGATGCGCGAGGCCGCGTGGCCGTCCCCATAGGGACTTTCAACGGTCGAACAGTCCATCTCGAGCGCTTTGGACAACGCCGCGGCGATGGCGTCGCGGGCCGGCGGGCAGTCGATGACCGAGGCGGCACGTTCCCGTCCCTGCTGCCGGTCGCCGACGTTGACCGCCGGCTTCTTCAGGGCCGGAGCTTCGTACAGGCCGCTCGAAGAGTTGCCGACGACGGCGTCGCAGTGGTGCATGGCGCTGAGATACAGAAGCTGGCCGAGCGACTCGTGGAGGCATGCCGAAGGGTGGCCGGCGATGAAGGCGTCCAGCCTGGCGCGCAGCGGGGCGGCCCCCGGGTCGGCATTGGGCGCCGTGAAGATCAGGCCGGTGTCCGGTCCGAGCGCGCCGAGGGCGGCGAGCAGCTCGCCGAGCTGTTCCTCTCCGGGCACCGCCCCAAGGGTCACGGGGTGAAAGGTGACGAGCAGATTACGCTTCCGAAGCCTGAATCCGAGGCGATGCTCGATCTCTTCCCGTGAAAGCGGCGGAGTCTCCCGGATCACGTCGATGCCGGTGCTTCCGGATACGATGATGCGATGCTCCTCTTCACCAAGCTGGCGCACGCGACGGGCCGAGGCGGGCGTCGTCACGAAGTGCAGGTGGGATAGCTTTGTGAGGCTGTGGCGGATCGCGTCGTCGAAGGCTCCCTCCGTCACATCCCCGCCTGCGATGTGGGCGATGGGAATGCGCATCAGAAGCGCAGCGATGGCGGCAGCCAGAATCTCGTACCGGTCGCCGAGAAGGACGATCAATCCCGGCCCGAGACGGGAAAAGGCGTCTGCGAAACCGGATACGCCCCGGCCCGCCGCCCGGGCCCGCTCGGCACCCGAGTCACCGTCGAGGCCGAGGTCCACCCGTTCATCGATGGAAAATCCGTCCCGGGCGATGGCATGCCAGGTTTCACCATGGGCCGGGCTGAGATGGGTGCCCGTGATGGCAAGCTGCAGGCGCAGCGTGGGCTGACGGCGGATCTCCCGCATGACGGGCGCCAGGAGGCCATACTCGGCCCGGGATCCCGTGACCACACAGACGGCACGCGGCTCGGCGGCAGTCATCAGATATTATACCTATCGGTTTTATAATTTGAAAGATTTTCTGGCCGTGAGAACCACGCAGCCGTTTCGGTCAGGCCCCGCCGGAGGCCGTCTGGGCCCGCGTATTCCGGAGACCAGCCGAGAAGCGTGCGGGCTTTCGTGTTGTCGGCCCGGAGACGTTCGACTTCGCTTCCGGAGGGGCGGAGGCGCTGGGCATCCGTTTCGATCTCGATTGTTGTTCCCATGATTTCGGCGATCAGATGCGCCGTCTCGCCGATCGAGATCTCCTCGTTCCGGCCGAGGTTGATGATCTGGCCGAGAGCACCGGGAGCCTGTGCTGCGGCAATGAAGCCCCTGACGGTATCCGAGACGTGGTTGAAGTCGCGGGTCGGGGTGATGGCACCGAGCCTGATCCGCCGATTCCCGGCCGCGATCTGGGTGATGATGGTCGGGATGACGGCCCTGGCCGACTGGCGGGGACCGTAGGTGTTGAACGGACGGATGATAACCACCGGCGTGCCAAAAGAGTGGAAGAATGAAAGAGCGATCTGGTCGGCCCCGATTTTCGAGGCGGAGTAAGGCGACTGCGGCTGCAGCGGGTGTTCCTCGGTGATCGGGACGAACCGCGCTGTTCCGTAGACTTCGCTGGTGGAAGTGTGGACCACCCGTGCCACGCCCAGCTCACGGGCCGCCTGGACCACGTTCAGCGTGCCTTTCACATTCGTATCGATATAGGTGTCGGGGGAGTGATACGAGTAGGGAATCGCGATCAGGGCCGCCAGATGGAACACCAGATCGCAGCCGGCCATCGCCCGGCGCACGCCATGGGGGTCGCGGATGTCGCCGGCGAACACGTCGAGCTCGCGCCGGATCTCGGGCGGGCTTTGGTCCAGCCAGCCCCAGCTGCCGAACGAGTTGTAAAGGACGAAGGCGCGCACGCGGTGTCCCGCGCGGACGAGGGCTTCGGTCAGATGGGAGCCGATGAAGCCGTCGGCGCCGGTGACGAGAATGTGCTTGCCGGTGTCAGGCATGGTGAGTCGCTCCTTGCGGGATCATCCTAGCCCGTTCCCCGTCAGGCTGCAAGGCCGGATGGAGGATAATCCGCCCTGCTTCCCTGCGAGCGGTCTGGCATACAGGAACTGCGGACGAATCCCTGCGCTCTCGATACCGGAACCGGGTTTCAATTGTGCGCCTTCTTGTTCGATGGATCCTGCCCCTGTATTTGCGCGGGGGCGGGGGTTGAAGTATGGTGGGAAAGTATCGTTCGAAGGGGAAGGGAGAGGGCATGAAACGGTTCGCTCTTGCTGCATGGATGAGTCTGTTCCTGGCCGGTGCCGCCTTGGCAGGGCCGAATGTCGTGTTCACCGGGGAGATTTCCGCAAATCCCGATCTGTACAGCCTCGATCTGGCAACGGACCGGGTCGTCAGGCTGACAACCGCTTCCACGGCCGAAATGCAACCATCCGTGGCGGCCGACGGCAGGACGGTCGCGTTCATTTCTGACGCCGATGGCGCCCCATCGCTATATCTGATGGATGCTGCCGCTTCAGAGACGGCCTGGCAGCGGGTGAGCCCCGGAATAGGGGCGTATGCCCACCCGGCATTCTCGCCGAACGGGGCGCAGATCGCCGTCAGCTATGCGCCGGATCCCGAAGCCCCGTTAACCGACACCTGCATCGTCCTCGTCGATCCAAAGGCGAAAAGCCAGACCCTTCTGGTTCGGGGCTCCGATGTGCATCCCGGCTATGAGGCTGCCGGTGGCCCGATTCTGGTTCTGGATCGGCCGCACTGGATCGATGCGGGGAACCTCCTGTTCGTTGCCCTTGAATATGCCGATGCCGAGAGTGGCCGTCTGCTCAGCGCGACAGTGTACCGTTTCGACATTGCCGGCAAAACCGTGACTCGCCTCGCCGGCGGGGAGGCATACTTCGATGAGCAGGGGGCGCCGCGCGGTTTCAAAGCTTCCATGCCCTGGTGCCGGCCTGACGGGAGTCTCGTGACATTCACGGCGATCCAGGGTCATTTCGATCGGACGGCCATGGCCATGAAGCCGGACGCAAAGGAAAAGCGGGTGCTCCCCATCCGGGATCCCGAGTTCTGGGGACCGGCGATTTCCGTCGGGGGCGAGTTCCTGTATGGATTTCGCGGCGATGACGGCCGCCTGGGACTTGCTCTGACCACCAGGGCTGGGAAAGGGCCGCGGCGTGTGATCGGCTTCGGCGGCGCCGCTCTCGATCCGGTCGTGATTCCCTGACGGAAAGCGGGTGTACCTGCGGTTTCGAGAAGACGGTCCGTGGATGGGGCCGCCTGGACTGTGCCCGGATGGCCCGAAGATAAATATGTAATGATTTAATTTATACCGGTTTCGATACAACCGCTCATGCCCGTCGGGTATGTATCGTCGGGACAGGGATGAAACCATGGATTTTGCGACGCTGAGGCGGCACGTGGCCGAAACGGCGGCGACCTGGAAGGATCGGCCGCCGATCGTGGCGCGCGCCGTCGATCTGGCCCCATCGGGATTCGGCCTGGTGCTGAAGGCTACGGCGGGGTGGGAGTGCCTGCAGATTCATCTCAACCCTGAGCAACAGGGGTTCAGGGTCTCGGCGGCCTGGGACGAGGCGCCGGGCGAATCGGCCCTCACCCGTGCGTTGGCCCGGTATCTGAAGGATGCGCGGATCGAGCGGATCGAGTTGTTCGAAACCTTGCCCGAAAGCGCCAACGACCGCATCGTTCGCTGGCGGTTTCTGGTGCGGGACCCGTTTTTCGGGACGGTGAACCGGTTTTCCCTGATCGGGGAGTTCACCGGAAGGGTTGCGAATCTGCTGCTGTGCGATGCTGACGGGATCGTCATCGAGCAGGCCCGGGCGACCGGGAACAACCGGCCGCGCGAGGAATACCGCCCCCCCGTGACCTCGCCATCGGACCAGGTGAATCCGTCCGCCGCGTCGAATGAAATCCTTGGAGAAATCCTGGCGGCGCCTCAGCAGACGTGGCCCGACCGCCTCCGCTGTTTTTCGCCGCTCGCCGCAAAGGAGCTGGCGTTCCGGCGGAATGCCGCACCGGAAAGCGATCCCGTGAGCCTTCTCCTCGATCTGGCCGTCGAGGCTTCGGCGATGGACGGACCGGTGAGGGTGTATCTGCCTCTCCGCCGGACCCCGATCGTCAGCGCGTTCAATGCTCGGCACCTCGAGGCGCTCGGGGCGGAGGTGCGCGAAACCGCGACGGTGAACCAGGCTCTGGAGCTGGTCGAGCGGGAACTCCTCCGGCCCAGACGCCTTGAAACCCTTCGCGAACAGGCGATTGCCGGGTTTGAACGTGACCTGCGGACGAAAGAACGGCTGCTCGAGTCGCAGAGAGCCCTTCAGGCGGAGTATGCCGATGCCGAATGTTGGCGCCGATCTGGCGATCTGCTGCTGACCTACGGGGGCGATATTCCCCCGCGGGCTTCAGAAGCTCATCTGACGGATTGGGAGACGGGGCGGGAGATGACGATCCCGCTCGATCCGTCCCGGACTCCGGCGCAGAACGCCCAGAAATGTTTCCATCGCTATAAAAAAGCATTGCGTGGCCGCGAGGAAACCGCCCGACGCGTCGTGGAACTTGAAGCCGAGATCGCCTGGATCCGCGAGCAGATCTGGCTGTGCGGCCAGGCCGAGACGGCTGCCGACCTCGTCGCCCTGCCTTCAGCCCGACCCCGGAAGAGCCGGCATGCACGCGCAGGCGGCCGTGGTGAGTCTGATCGGGCACGGGCGGCTGCGAAGCTGATACGTCCCCTGGTCGAGATCGACGGGTGCCGCTTCTACGTCGGCCGGAACGGGCGTCAGAACGATCTGATCACCTTCCAGATCGGTCGTCGCGGCGACATCTGGTTCCACGCGAACGATGTTCCGGGAAGCCATGTCGTTGCCCGTCGGCCCGGAGGAACACCCGGTCCCGAGGATCTGGTGCGGGGAGCGGCGCTTGCGGCCTGGTTCAGCTTTGCTCGTGACAGTTCAAAAGTTCCGGTCGATTACACCGACATCGCATTCGTGAAGCGCATTCCCGGGGGCGGTGCGGGCCGTGTGAACTACACGAACCAGAAAACCCTGTATGTCGATCCCGCAAGTGGAGCGGCCCTGTTGAATGCTTCTGATGATCTGAAGCATTAGGAAAGTGAAACTTGTTCAGACAGTGCTAACTTCCAGAAGCGATGGAGCTGGGCCAAGTCGCTTACTTTGAAGCAAGGAATCTTTTCGAAATAGGTGTTGTCCGGATGGAGGCGGGCTGTAAAAGGAATTCCCGCCGCTTGAGCTGCTTCGTAATCACTCAAGGCATCACCAACGAAGAGGGCATTGGTTTGCGCGATGTGTCCCTGAGTGAGTATCGCTTTGATTGCATCCAATTTTGATGTGGGTGCTCCAAAGACACCAGTGAAGTAGCCTCTGAGCGAACGGCGGGATAAAATCTGGTCCAGCTCGTCTTGGGGTGTTCCTGAAACGATGTAAAGAGCGGCAGAAGCATGTGCTTCCTCGAGAAATTCCATCGTTCCGGGCACAAGCGGAGCTTCGAGGACTTTCGCAAAAACAATTTCCTGAAAACGCTTTCCAAGAAGCTGAAAATCTGCTTCTGAAAGTGACCTTTGAAGAATTTCAGAGTAGATGTATCGGAACTTCACCCACCGCGAAAGGCCGCCTTGCTCGAGGTGATAGGCCATGATGCGCTGGCGACACTCTTCGCTCTCGCCGGCAAAAATTTCGGAGAAGGCATCTGTTTTGATTCTGCTCGATTCAAGAATCACGCCGTCGAAGTCGAACAGAAAAGCCCGGATCATCGTTTTGGGAAATGAAGATTCCATCGAATTGAAATAATTTATTCTTCCCGCAATTCATCGCAGGAACTTGCAGGATCCAGCCCAAGGTCTGCTGCAATGACCTTTAAACACTCTACCAGTCCCTGCCCCATATCGATAAATGGATTGGCAACAAGTTTTTTTGCGCAGGAAGGGTGGAATGAATAAGGTGTGACTCCGTAATGGCCGATTTGCGCTTCCTGGATGGTTTCAAAATGGACCTGATCCCCGAGAATTTCGCGAATCATCCGGAACAGCTCGATTCTCTTCAGTTTTTCGAAACCCGTCAGAATAATGTGCTGATTGGCAAAGGAGGCATCTTCGATGATGTCCACGGATAGTTTGGCTGCGTCCTGAGCATGGATGTATTCTCGAACATCTTCCGGGTCACCAGCCATGACAAGCTTTTTTTCTTTTATGGCACGCTGAAGAATACTGTAGATGAAATTGTGCGAATCAGCTCTTTCTCCATAAAGGGAGCCATATCTGACGATCGAGAACTGTGTTCCATAGCGAATAAAATATTCTTCGATCAGCTTTTCCGAGGTGTATTTGCTTATGCCGTAAAAAGACCCTTTGCGACTGAAGGCATAAGTGCTGCTGGCATAAATAAACCTCTTGACAGATCGACCCCGACATGCCTCAAGGAGGTTCAGATTCCCCACAACATTGTGCTGGATCGTTGGGAGAGGTTTGTGTATTGCTTCGTTTAGATCTGCGATTCCGGCAAAGTTATAGACGAATGTCTCTTCAGTGCCGATCACTTCACAAACCTTGGGAAGATCGAGAATGTCGCAGTGTCTGAACTCTTGATTCGGCTTGAGATACTTGGATGGCCGAATATCGGCAACAACGACCTTGTAGCCGCGCTGTGACAGCTCATCGGCCACATAGCTGCCGATGAAACCACTTCCTCCGAAGACAACTGCTTTTTTCATGACTGTGAGAGCTCCCGAAGCCGTTCAATGGCACATCGTCCCATTGCAATGACAGCGTTTTTGGAATTTCCCCCGATATGGGGGGTGCAAATGATGTTGGGCAACTCTATCAACTCACGATCCGTCACGGGTTCGTCTTCGTAGACGTCGATTGCTGCACCAGCGATAATTCCCTTTTTGAGGGCTTCTCTGAGATCCCTCTGGTGAATGATACGCCCTCTTGCAGTGTTGATGAGAAAAGCCGTTGGTTTCATGAGCTTTAACGTGGATTCCTGGATGAGCCCTTCTGTTTCTGGAGTGAGAGGGGTGTGAATGGAAATGACATCCGCTGTTCGGAACAGCTCCTCTTTTGTTGTTTCGAACAGGCCATTTTTTTTATAGTAGTCTCTTTGGTCGATAATGTCATTCACCAGAATCCGACAATGAAATGGCTCAAGCATCCGAATAACTTCTTTTCCGATGTGTCCAACTCCGACGATGCCGACACACAACTGGGAAAGCTCTTGTCCACCGGCTTTTTTCCAATGACCTCGCCGAAGTTCGTAGGAAGAAAAAAAGAGATTTCTGCAGAGCCCGATCATGAACCCAATCGTCATTTCGGCGACAGAGATGCGATTGACACCGCACCTGCTGCCGATCTGGACATGATGCCGCTGGCAGGCTTCCAGATCGATGTTGTCGAGCCCCACCCCATATTTTGCCACAAAGCGTAATGAAGGGAGTTGGCTCAGAAGGGACTCGTCGATCTGCTCCAGACCGATAATTGCACCTTCCACGCCCTGTAAAAAATCGACGAGGCGGGCTCCCATCAGTTTTTCGCCGGAATCATTGAAAATACTGTCCGGAAAAATTGCCAGAAGTTCGCGACGCAGAAGCTGGTTATTCGAAAAAGATGGAGAGGTGACAGCGATCTTCATGAGTGTTCCATTCCTGATCTAATTTAGCCAAGTCGCGTTCGCTCGTGGGCTCTATTCCCCACCGGCTATCGTTATCGTATCATTGGTGATGAAGGTATTATTTTCTGAACCGAGGTAGAAGACTAAATCGGCAACCTCTTCCGGCCGGCCGAGGCGTTGCATGGGGATCATTGCGGTTCGCCGGGACATATCCTTGGGGAATTTCCGATGAAAATCCGTGTCGATAACCCCAGGGCGAACGGTATTGACAAGAACATTTTTTGAGG
Source organism: Candidatus Ozemibacteraceae bacterium (assembly GCA_036567845.1). Taxonomy (GTDB): domain Bacteria; phylum Muiribacteriota; class Ozemobacteria; order Ozemobacterales; family Ozemobacteraceae; genus MWAR01. Next base: position 59,896 of record DATCTT010000187.1, read on the forward strand.
CCCCCTCCCGGCCCAGCGTGTGCGTGACTCCCTCAAGAGCCATCTTGGCACAACCATAATGGAGGGAAACTGCGGAACCGCCGTATTTTGCTGCAATGGAGCTGATATTGACGATACGCCCGAATCCGCGAGCTATCATACAGGGAAAGATACGGCCGGCCAGAATCGTTGGAGCAAAAACATTTACTGCGAATGTCTTGTGAAGGTCACTCATGCTCAATTCGGCAAAAGGCCTACTGGCGATGTATGTGCCTGCGTTGTTGACAAGCGCGTCAACCGAGAGTTCTCTGAGATGTGAGGCTATTGATTCAATGCCGTCTTCCGTTGTGAAGTCTGCCTGGTAAAATACGGGAGATTTCCCCTGGCTCTCCAATTCCAGGGACAAGGCTCGAGCTTTTTCCTCGGAACGGTGGTACTGGCCTGAAACGTCCCAGCCGCCGCGAGAAAATCGCCTGGCAATCGCTTGGCCAATGTCGCTTGTCACTCCCGTGATGAATACACGGCGTGCTGCTTGTTTCTCTCCCGTGGTCATGGGTGATCAGGCAGCAGTGAAACCATGCTTTTTCAACCACCACTCGACGACGGGAATTTGCCATTCATAATCGACATCGCAACCAGCCTCCTGCTTGAGCGGGTAGATCTTCTGGCCCATCCATTTCTGCGGGAGGAGCCCCTGCTCAAGATGTTCGAGATTGTCTGGGCGAACGACGCTGACGGCGACATCGGCAAACCAGGAATCACCTTGACTGTCCCGGTCGCAGTTGAGCGTTTTCGATTCGAAAACATCATGGGGAATGAAGGGGTGGAGCAACCCATCGGGGCCGATTTTGCGGGCCCGAAGGGGACTCCACATATTGTATCTGGAAACAGTGACTGCCGAGTCATACGATGCATTATTCCGGAGAATCGTAATTCCCTCGTCGATTGTTTCGGGAAGCAGCGTCGCTGCATTGCAGAAAAGAAGAACCATCAGCTCTGGCCGTTGACCAAGCCGCCGGCAAATCTCTTCATATCCGTGTTTGTAAGCATCTTCGCCCAGCGCTTCCTTCGTGCAAAGGTAGGCCGGCCGTTCGATGACTTCGACTCCTGTTTGCCGTGCCAATTCCATAAGCCGTTCGTCATCGGTGGAAAGATACACACGATCCACGAGCTTTGCATTTTTCGCGGCATTCATTGGATACCAGGAAAGCGGTCGTCCCAATACCGGAAACAGATTCTTGCCGGGAAACCCCACACTGCCTTTGCGACCTAGGATTAGTGCTGCGATCATCTGGCCCTTCCTTCCTTGCTCATTTCCAATGCTCGATATGAACAGCAGTCACAACCTGCATTTTGGTGTGACTCACCCGAAATATGAAGTTTGCGGAGGTGTTTTTCCGCCTCGGAATGCCAGAGGCTTTTCAAAGAATCAGTGGCGGCGTTTCCCAGCGTCAGGGGCTTCAGGTCCTCAACGCCATGTGCCAGACACGAGAGCACTGTGCCGTCCCATAGCACAGTAAGGCGTTGCCAGAGGAAGGGGCATTTGAACTTGCCCGTTTTTCCACGGTGATTGACCCCTGGCCCTTCGTCTCTTGCATCAAGATACCCCACTTCGTCAGCGAACTTTCTCCAGTATTCTTTGTACGACTCCCAATGGAGGTTCATTTCGGGAAGCATTACCGTCTGGATGCGAATCTTTGGCGTGGTGCTTTTCAACCGGGTGCGTATCCGAAGAAGCGTCTCGATGTTTTTGCAGACGAGTGAATAATCTGCGCCCGGCCGATATTGACTGTAACTCTTCGCATCCCATCCATCAATGGATATCGAAATGCGTGGCAGACCAGCCTCGATGAGGGCTGTGCTTATTTCCTCGGTTAAAAGCATGGCGTTGGTGTTGAAGTAGCAATCGAGAATGCCTGCCTTCCGAACCATGCGCACCATATCGACGAGGTGTGGATGGATAAGAGGTTCCCCGCGCAGGCTGAATTTAATGCAGTAAACCCCTTCCCGCGCTGCTTCGTCGATGAGCTTGCGGAAAAGCTCCATGCTTATGAAACCTCGAGCATGTGGTCCCCATCCCTCATGGGTGGCGGCGCAGTGGGGACAGCGAAGGTTGCAGGCGCTCGTGGACTCGATGTCAAGATGAAGGGGAAACGGGGCAACGACAGCGTTGATGGGATTGTCTCTCCACTGTCTGCGATATTCCGCAAACGCAGCATCCTGAAGGCTGGCATCGAAAACCGAATGCCCGGAACTGTGGAAATTGAGATTTCCCTGTTCTGAATTGCTTGTCATTGAACGCTTCCTATTCTCTTCGAGCTGCTATCTCAATTGGATTGCGGAAAAGTGCAACGTGGTATGGTAGCGAAAGAAGAGGTGAAATTCAACTCTCATCTCAAGGGAAAGAGAAAGGAGGGGGGCGTATTTGCGCCTGTCAGAGAAGTTTCACGAGGATGGCGGTGAGATCGTCCGCGAAGGGGGTGTCGCCGCCGAACTCGGAGACCTGGCGGAAAATTCTCTGGAGAAGCGTGTCCGGAGCCTCGGCGTGGCCCTCGCGCAGGGCCGCCTCGAGCCCTTCGACGCCGAAAAAGGCGCCGGCCGCATTCCGACGGTCGGTGAACCCGTCCGAGTAGAGCAGCACCAGATCGCCGGGGCCGACCGGCTGCACGGTCTGACTGTACGGCCGCAGCTGCGGAAAGCCCAGCGGCGGGCAGGAACCCTTCAGCCGGGTGATGGTGCCGCTTCCGGCTGAATAGACGAGAGTCGGCGTGTGGCCCGCTTCGACCCAGGTCATCGTTCCGGCGGACAGGTCGAACCGCGTGTAGATGAGGGTCGCAAAGCTCCCCAGTTCGAGCAGGTCGCCGCCGAGATCCTCCTGCACCCGCCGCAGAATGCTTTCCGGCTCGGGAAGCCGGCAGAGACCGGCGGTGCAGGCCTCGACAGCGAGTCGGCCGATCGCCCGCGCGAAGGCGTTCTTCGTGCCGGCCCCGATCATGGCCGAGTGCAGGCCCTTGCCCATGACGTCCCCGACGAGAAGATCGAAACAGTCCGGCCGGTAGGCGACGAAGTCGATGAAGTCGCCGTCCACTACCTGCGACGGCAGGCTCATGCTGGCAATCCGGGCGCTCCCCGACTCGGCGGGAATCTTGCCCAGCAGCAGCGTCTGCTGGATCTCGCCGGCGATGCGGATTTCCTGTTCCCGGGCGGCCTTCTCGGTTTGGATCAGCTCATACTGGTGCAGACCGTTCTCAAGGGCGGAGTTCAGCAGCTCGGGCGGGCAGGGCTTTGTCAGGAACCGGTAGATGTTGCCTTCGTTGACGGCCTGCATTGCGACCTTGAAATCGAGCTCGCCGGTCAGCATGATGCGCGTCGTGTCCGGTGAAAGCTCCTTCACCTTCGCCAGGAACACCGCTCCATCCATCCGCGGCATCCGAAAATCCGAGACGACAACGGGAAAGGGCTCTCCATCTGCGATGGCGCGCAGGCCCGCCTCCCCGTCCGGCGCCGTCGTGACGCTCCATGATCGGCTCAGGATGCGACTGTACGAAGAGAGGATGTTCGGCTCGTCATCCACGAGAAGAATCCGGGGCTTCGGGCTGTCGGACGGTCGGTTCATCGGCGCACCTCGTGTAGCGCATGGCGGCAGGCTTCTATCCAGGCCGGAATGCGGGATGTCAGCCCGGCCGCGTCGATCGCGGTCCGGTCGAGTGCCGGCGCGTCGGGATGCTCGAGAAACGCATTCGCGACGTGGACGGCGATGAGCGGGGAAAGCGTCGCTTGCGCCTGCCGGGCCGGGCGGTGATGGCCGGCGACGGCTTCCACGACCGTATCCGGCAGGCCCCACAGGGCGAGCAGATAGCCACCGATCTCGGCATGGGAAACCGAGAACTCGGCATACTCGGCGTCGGGAAACGTCTTCCCTGCCGCCATGCGGCGCTGGACCGGGCGCATATAGGCGGGTATATCGAGCATCAGCAGCTTGCCGATATCGTGCATCATGCCGCCGAGCATCGCTTCCTCCGCCATGCGGCCGCTTCCCTTCTCGGCACGCACGATCGCCCGTGCAAGGACCGAGGCCTGGGAGCTGTGCGCCCAGATCTCGTCGAGAGAAAGGCCCGGGAGCGGAGAATCGGGGGCAGTAAAAAAGAGTTTTACATATAATACGAGAGACTTTATGACGTTCGTCCCCAGGAGCTGGGTTGCCTCGGCCGGATTCGTCACACGGCGCGGAAGGCCGAAGAAGGCCGAGTTGACGAGCTGGAGCACGCGGCCGGTCATCGAGACGTCTTTCGCGATGATGGCGCCGATCTGGTCGATCGAGGTACGTTCGGATTCGAGGGCCCGGACCAGCTCGGTGTAGAGGGGGGGCAGGCTCGGCAGGTGGGGAATGCCGCCGATCACCTTCAGCAGCTCCGGCCGTTTGAGAAGGCGCCGGAGGCCGACAGCCCGGTTGATGGCCGCGACGAGCTGGGCGGCCTGGCAGGGCTTGGCGAGGAACTGGTGGGCGGCCTGGGTCGACTGGAGCAGCAGGTCCGACTCGTTGTCCGCTTCGGCGGAGAGGACGAGGCGGGCAACCTCGGGGTGGTGGTTGCGGGTATAGACCAGCAGATGCCCGCCATACACGGGGGGCAGATTGAGATCGGCCACGAGAGCGTCGAAGGGTTGACCCGCCAGCAGGGCCGTGGCCTCGGCCGGCGTTTCCACATACAGGGTCTCCCACTCGAGCCGCATGCTCCGGATCAGCCGCCGGAGGCCATCCAGGACGTTCCGGTCGCGGTCGACAAAAAGAATCACGGGGCGGGTTGCGGTCATGGGGCCGTTCCCCGATCGGATGGCCGCTGCAGCGGCAGACGGATCGTGAACACGGTCCGGCCCGGTCCGGAGGAAACGCCGATGCGGCCGCCATGCATGGTCTCGATGACGTGCCGGACGATGGCTAGGCCCTGGCCGGAACCTGTTCCCGCCGGCTTGGTCGTGAAGAACGGTTCGAAAATGCGTGGCTGGATATCTGGTGGGATGCCGGGTCCGTCGTCCGTCACCACGATAAGAATGCCGTCTCCGTCCGGATGGGTGGAAACGGTGACGCGGCCCCGGTTATAGCCCCCGGCGGTGATCTTCTCGCGGATCGCCTGCGCGGCGTTCACAATGAGATTCAGCAGCGCCTGGTTGATCTCGTCGATCGAGCAGCGCACGAGCGGCAGATCCGGGGCCAGTTGCAGGTCGAGATCGGCGTCGTATTTCCATTCGTGACGCGATATTTCAACGGTGTTCTGGATGCCCCGGTTGATATCCGACATCACCTGGTCGTGCAGCGCCGGATGGGAGAAATCCTTCAGCGCCAGGGCGATTTTCGAGACGCGATCGACCCCCTCGCGGGACTGCTCGATCGCCCGCGGGATTTCGGCTTCGAGCCAGGCCGGGTCGATCGCCCGCTCCTC